>JAVKCD010000025.1:628679-943019 GCA_040222855.1 Phycisphaeraceae bacterium
CCTCGGAGATAACTCGGCAAACCTGGATAACCAGAATGGCGGCTTCACCGCTTTCGGTGAGGTTCTCGGTGACGGCATGGATGTCATTGATGCCATCGCGGCTTTGAATCGCGCTGTGATCGCCGAGTTGCCTACCGATACCAACAATCCTTCAAATCCTCTAGTCCCTGTCCTTGATGACACCGCCAACCCCGTCCTCGACGACACCAACCTCATCAGCTTCTCGTCCATCCGTGAGGCTTTGACCTTCACTGTTCTTAGTTCCGATCCGAGCATCGTCTCCGCCTCGATCGACGCTGATGGCATTCTAACCCTCGACTACAACGACGCTGCGAAAGGTGAGGCAACCATCACCGTTACGGCGACCGACGTGAATGGCAACGATACTGAAGAGCAGTTCATCGTCACCACCGAGGCGTCGACGAGGCCGGACCTGGCCGTCCAGAGCGTGACCGATGACATCGCCACGCAGATCAGCCCCGATGTCACGACCGATGGCACCATCAATGTCACGATCGAGAACCTCGGCGACGTCGATGTGCCCGAGGGCACCGAGATCCCCATCGGCGCCGTGCTCCGCCCCGTGGGCAACACTAATGACAGCCAAGACATCATCATCGGCACGTCCATCGTCACCGTTGGATCGGGCGACCTGACTTCCCTGGGGGGCACCCTCTCCGGCAGTATTCCCATCTCGATCCCTGCGGCAACGAACGTTGATGAGTATGAGATTCGGGTGGTCCTGGACACACTCGATGTCATCGATGAACCCAATGAAACTAACAACGATCAGGTCTCCAGCACGGTCACGATCGCCAACAACACCGACCTCAGCCCCACATCGGTGACCGCCTCGCTCTCCAGCAGTGGGGGCTTCTACACCCAGACCGGCAATCTGACCGGCACTGCCAGCGTCACCATCCTCAATCGTGGCCTCGACCTCACGGGAACCACGACCATCGAGGTCGGCTTTGCCTTTCGGCCATTGAATGCGACCGATGACACCCAGGACATCGACCTGGGAAGCGTGAATGTTGACCTCGTGGACCTCGATCTCGGGAACACGCAGACCCTCACTGGCCTGGCGTTGACGATCCCTGATCTGCTCCCCATCGGCTCGTTTGTCCTGGTGGCCAAAGTCAACCAGAACGATACGCCCGCTGAGGACAACACGAACAACAACGAGGCAGAGACTTCAGCGACGGTCTTTACGGTCCAGGCGGGCCGCGACTTGTCGATCAGCCTCGACACCAACGACTTGCCCTCAACGATCACTCGCGGGACCGGCACGCCTGCAACAGCGGACATCACCGTCATCAACGTCCTCGAAAGCCTCGATGCTGGACAGGAAGTCGCGGTCCAGTTCTTGCTCCGTCTGGTCGGCGCGATCGACAACACTGGCGACATCAGTGTTGGCACTCATGACCTCACCCTCGGAGCCCTCGATTTCCTTGGCACCGAATCCTTCACGGACCTGGACATCACAGTCCCCGCTGATGCAGCCGTTGGCGCCTACAACCTCGTTGCTGTCATCGACTCGAATGATGCACTCGGCGAGTTCAACGAGAACAACAACGAGGCGGTTGACGCGGGGGTGGTGACGATTGTCGCCGAAGAACGCCTGTCCTCCGTTATTACCGCCACAACACTGCCTGTCAGCCTCCCCTACCAGCGAGAGTTCGTGGCCGAAGTCACCTTATCGATCACGAACAATGGCGTAATCATTCCTGCGGGTCAAGATATCAATGTCGACTTCTTCCTACGCAGCAGCTCCGGAGATACAGCTCCTATCGGCTCAGTCCTGATTGACCAACTGGATGGACTGGCCACTGGCGACACACAGGTCTTTGAGAATCTTCAAGTGACCATACCGTCGAGCATCGATATCACCGGTCAAGGCGTGATTGATCTCGCTCCCAACGAGGCTCTCGCATTCGAACTCATTGCGAACGTTGACACCGGGTCCGTGCTGGACTCCGAACCACGTGAAGCAGACAACGTAGGTTTCATCGGATTCACAGTTATAAACAGGGCAGACTTAGCCGTCGTCTTAGATAGTTTTACCGGCATCACCGATGGCCAGATCGTGAACAACTCAGTTGGCGCTTCGGGCACGGTCACGTTTGACATCAGAAACAATGGCATCAACACCCCAGGGTCTTCCTTCGATGAAGTTCCCTATCACGTCGTGCTGCGCCCGACTGGAGGCGGCCTTGACCGGGTCATCAGTGATCCAACCCTGACGATCAATCTCGAAGCTCTGGCACCCAACGCCGTAGAAACGATCACCGATCTCGATTTCAGCGTTCCAGATGACATCGCGCCGGGCGAATACCAGCTTATCGTCACCGTTAATTCTGAAAATGCAACTTCAGATGAAGCCAATGACGTTAATAACGAAGTGATCCTTGCCACAATCACAGTCGATGCCCCCGACCTCACCGCCACGATCACGGGCACGACCCTCCCCGCAGCCATCCCGCAGGCAGACTCGCCGGGCACGGTGACCGTTGATCTCATCAACAACGGTCTGGATGTGGGGTCCTCTGTCAACATCGATGTCGAGGTCTTTCTTCGCCCAACGACTGGCCCGGACATCTCTATTGGCACAGCCACTGGCATTGCCATCGATGGCCTTGCTACGGGATCGCCTCAATCAGAAGTCATCAACGTCAACATCCCCGCCTCACAGGACCTTGGCGAGTACACTCTGGTCGTCGTTGTCGACACTGGCGATGCCGTGACCGAAACCGACGAAACCAACAACGCCGTGACCGGCGACACCATCACCATCGCCGACGCTCCCGATCTGACCGGCGCAATCACGGCGACCAGCCTGCCTCTCGTGCTGGATCAGTCGGCGACCGCCGGGACCGTGACGGTTGATCTGATCAACAACGGTCTTACGGTGGGGAACCCTGTCGCCATCGATGTCGAGATCTTCCTCCGCTCCGCAGATGATTCAGGTGATATCAGCATCGGCACGTCCACTGGCATTGACATCAGCGACCTGACGGCAGGCTCCCCACAGTCGGCTGTCATTAGCATCAATATCCCCGCCGCACTAGCCCTCGGTACCTACACCCTGGTGGTCGCCGTCGATACCGGCGACTCGGTAGCCGAAACCGACGAAACCAACAACACCGTCACCGGCAGCACCATCACCATCGCCGACGGGCCCGATCTGACCGCCACAATCACCGGGAGCACTCTACCCACAGCAGTCGATCAGGCCGCTACCGCCGGAACCATCACGATCGACCTGATTAACAACGGCGTCGTCTTAGGCAATCCCGTTGTCATCGATATCCAGGTCGCTCTCCGACCCACCAGTGCGGTCGATGATTCAAACGACATCACCATCGGCTCGTCACTCGCCCTGGACGTGAGTGACCTCGCCGCAGGCACACCGCTAGGCGAGCTCATCAACGTCACCATCCCCGCGATGACCGCGCCCGATGACTACATCCTCATCGTCAAGATCGATACGGGCGATGATGTCGCCGAAACCAGCGAAGTCAACAACACCGTCACCGGCGACACCATCACCGTCAACGCACCCGACCTCACCGGTCAGTTCACTGCAGTATCCGGTTTCGAGCGGTTCCTCGTTTTGGGCGCGGACGATACCGGCAACTCAGTCACCCTCCGCATCGACAACGCCTTCCTGGCCATCCCGAGTGCGACAACCATCGACGTGAGCATCGTCCTCCGCCCCTCAGCGGCCACGGACGCCTCGGGTGATGTCCTCCTCAATACAGACACCATCGACATCAGTTCACTGGCCGCTGGCGGGTCCACCACGCCGACGGTGATCTCCGCCGACATCACCGGCAATCCCTCAACTCTCCCCGTCGGTGATTACAGGGTCATCGCCATCCTCGACACCGGCGATGCGGTCACGGAGCAAGACGAGACCAACAACCTTGTCATCGGCCCCACCGTGACGATCGTCCTCGGACCTGATCTGACGGGCACCCTCAGCCAGCCCGTTGTCAGCGGGTTCATTGACGGCGCAGGCGGCACCATCACCACCACACTCTCTCTGACCATCGGCCTCATTGATGTCCCCGGCGGACAGAGCGACATCACCGTGACCTTCGGGCTCAGAGCCGAAAGCGATCCGGGCACCGGCCCCTTCGTGACCCTGGGCACTACAACCGTGGTGATCGCTGGCGAAACCGTCGGGACGGTGATTGATACGGTCGTCAACCTGACACTCAATAGCTCCACCGCCGTCGGTCTCTACGAGGTTGTGGGCTTCATTGATTCCAGCACCACCGCCCTCACCGACCCCGGCGACCTAACGGAGGAGAACGAAACCAACAACATCGCCAGCGGGGCATTTATTACCGTCGGCGAACCCACCGTGGTCTCAGGCAATGAGATCGCTGACATCACCACCAACGCTTCGGCTGGTAATCAGACGATCAATCTCTTCGATGTCTTCGATCATGGCAGCAATCTCTACCGCACAACGCTTCTGAACACACTGGCGGGGCAGGCTGACAGTTTCTTCATCCAGCTGTTCGATGCTCAGGCCCCGAACACAGTGCTTAACTTTCTCAACTACGTCGAGAGGGGTGATTTCAACAGCTCTTTCTTCCAAAGACTAGCCTCAGGTTTCGTCCTCCAAGCGGGTGGCTTTACCTTCGATACCATCAGCGACCGACCGATTCGCGTCCAGACCGATGATCCTGTCGACAATGAGCCCGGTATATCCAACACCCGCGGCACGCTCGCGATGGCCAAGGTAGCGGACGACCCGAACTCGGCAACCAGCCAGTGGTTCATCAATCTCAGCGACGACAACGCTGGCGTGGACGCGATCACAACGCCGAATGGCCTCGATTTCCAGAACGGCGGCTTTACCGTCTTCGGCCAAGTGATCAAGGGCAGCATGGACCTGATCGACGCGATCGCGGACCGCACGCCGAGTGACCTCTCAAACACACTTGGCAGCGATGTGTTCTCCGAAACCCCTCTCATCGACTCGGCGCTCCCCGGCGGGCTCGAGGACAACCTGTTTATCTTCGAGTCTCTCAACGAAGACTTGGCGTTCTCTTTGAGCAATGACAACCCCGCCGTTGTCAATGCCGTCATCGATAACGTCACCGGCGAACTAACCCTCGACTTCGTCAATGGCGGCTCAGGCACGGCAACCATCACCGTCACCGCCACCGACTCCGATGGACTCACCGCGCAGGATACCTTCACGATCACAACCTCCGCAGAGCCCGACCTCAGCGGCGTAATCACCAACACAACACTAGACCCTGATGAACGCCTCCCCGTAGGCAGAACTCACAACTTCAACGCATCGGTAGAGCTGACCAATCCCAGCGCGACCGCCCTTTCCGCGAGCCAGCAGGTCGCCGTGACGTTCGTCCTCCGCCCCGAAGGATCACCTGTTAGCCTCAATGACATCATCCTAAGAACGCTCATCGTGAATGTCAGCAATCTGGCCCCGTCAGCCACCACCGCACTCAACAACGTCCGTCTGACCATCCCTGAGTTCATCCCACAGGACCGCTACGAGTTGCTGGCTATCATCGATTCAAGCAGCGATCTGGCAGAATCGAATGAAACCAACAACACGGCCTCCGCTGGCGCAGGCATCAACACAATCATCGAACTGGATCAACCCGCCTTCGATCTCGGCATCGCATTCGGGAGCGCCTTAGACCTCCCCTCAACAACACTCACCTCCGGTGATGGCACTCGAATCCGCGTCCCGATCGAGATCATCAACCTCGGCAATGACCGGATCCCCAACCGAGCCACGACCTTCGCCTCGTTCTACGCCAGGCCGTCTGGCTCAGCAGGCAGCAGCGAGGACATCCTGTTAACCGTGAATCGGTCCAGCTTTATCCGTGTCAACGCCAGCTCGCTCAACCCCGGACAGAGCAGACGCATCAACACAACCATCGAGTTGCCACCCGACATGCCGATCGATGATTATCGAATCATCGCCGTGCTAGACCCACTGGTCGGTGTCTTTGACCCGACAACTGGTGAGTTTAGATCGGAGAGCAACCTCACCGACACCGCGTTCACCAACAACGAAGTCGTCTCCATCGGCACCATCGATGTGGTCACAGGGTCTGTTGATTTCTCCGCCTCGATCCGTAGAGAAACGCTGCCAGACACGACGCTAGCTGCCGAAAGCATCCGAGCCACGGTCTCCGTAGACCTCACCAACGTGGGCAACATCCGCAGCGCCAACGGCGCTACTGCCACCATTGAGGTGCGAGCCATCCTAGGGAGCACCGAAGTTGTTCTGGGGAGCGCCGAGAATGTACGCCTACCCGCCATCAAACCAGGTCAGAGCAGGACGATCAACGTCAGGCTCGATCTCCCCGATGGGCTGCCTCAAAGCATGACGATGAGTTCTGAGACCTGGACGATCGAGGCCGAGATCGTTGAACTCAACGGCATCACCGAT
Organism: Phycisphaeraceae bacterium; assembly: GCA_040222855.1. Classification (NCBI taxonomy): domain Bacteria; kingdom Pseudomonadati; phylum Planctomycetota; class Phycisphaerae; order Phycisphaerales; family Phycisphaeraceae; species Phycisphaeraceae bacterium. The sequence goes on from JAVKCD010000025.1 coordinate 635,125, forward strand.
GACAACCCGAGCAACGACACGACTGACTTCACTATCGAGGTCGCCAACCGTGCCGTCGATCTCACCATCGCACTTGACGACACGACCGTTCCCGCTTCCGCCATCGGCGGGGGAGACGGTTCACCCATCCGGGTGCGTGCTACCGTCACCAACGAAGGCAGTGATCTCGTTCCCGCCGGATCGTCAGTTGAGGTTCGCGTCTACGCCAGCACAGATGGTGATCCAGCCAACACGGACAATGTCCTCCTGCCTAGCCACAACCGCCTCCAGGACGGGACCATCGTCAACCTCAGCAACTTACGCCCCGGCCAGTCCAAACGAGTCAACCTGACCGTCGCGGTCCCGCCAGGGACCAACACCAACATGCTTGATGATGGCAACTATTTCCTTATTGTCGAAGTTGATTCCCTCGATGAAGTCGAAGAATCCGACGGCACGCCCGCCAGCACCGTCGCTGAAGACAACAACACCGACACCAGCGCCGGCACGATCGCCATCGTCAACGGTGCTGTCGATATGGTTGCGAGCCTCGACCGCGTCAGCCTCCCACCGGCAGTCCTCAGAAGCCAGAGTTTCCGAGGTTCACTGCGCGTCATCATCGAGAACACCGGGACGACTGCTCTGGCTGCCGGGCAGAAGGTGGACATCGAAATCCAGATAGTCCGAATCAGTGGAGGGTCTGCCGTCACACGCGTGATTGGAACGGCTGAAAACGTGAGCGTGAGCCGTCTCGACGCCGCGAGAAGCATCTCACGCAACGTGCGCATCAGCTCGGATGGCCTGCCAAGCGATGGTGTCTATGAAGTCCGTGCCGTGATCAACCCTCAGACCAGCATCGACGAGGACAACACCGACAACAACACCTCTGCTCTGGATCAGGATGGCTCAACCGTGTCAATGGTTGTCTTAGGCGACGAATACAAAGACATCTCCTTAGCCTATGGCAGCAGGTTCTCGCTCCCAACATCGACCGTGATCGCAGGGTCCAACACCCGTTTGTCGATTCCGGTTGAACTGACCAATCTTGGCAATGTCAACTTCGACCGCGGAGCCACCGCCACGCTCACCTACTTCGCCCGGCCGATCAGTGGGGCCAGCGATGGCTCTGATGATTACAGGCTCAGCCTCACCAACAACCAGACCTCACTCACCACGAGCATCTCCAACCTGCGCCCGGGACAGGTCAAAAACGCCAACGCCAACGTCACCCTCCCAGGCGGAATGCCGACAGGTAACTACACCATCATCGTCGAAGCCACCGCAACCGGAGAGCGAACCAGCAACCTCCCGTATGCGGGAGCCCCTTCAGTGCTCGGTAACAACCGGCTCACTTCCACAACCCGCTTGACCGTCCTAAACGACAACACCACCGACCTCGCGATCAGCGCCACGACGAATGGCTTTGACTCTACAACGCCCCTTGTTGGCACAATCACCGCCATCATCAGCAATGTGGGGAGCACTCGAATTGCTGCCAACCAGTTGATCGACCTCCAGGTCATCGCGACCAACAACGCCACCACGGCCCAGACAACCCTGTTGACCGTCCAGGACGTCTCGATTGCCTCCCTCGCCTCGGGCTCATCGCTCGATCGCGCACTCGCGATCAATGCGTCAGCCCTCGCAACCGGAACCTACACCATCGAACTGATCGGCACCCCGAAGCCTTCGCTGATCGAAACCAGCTCATCCAACAACCGTACCACGGTCTTCTCCGACTTTAACAGAGCCTGAGCCATCGCTGTTTGAGTGCTCTAAGCTACTGCCCATGCCACGGAGCGATCAGGTTGATTGGACACGACTCACCGCCCGACTCGACCGAGTCATGGCCGCAGATCGCGCCCACCTCAAAGACCTGATTAAACGCTGCCAAAACGCCGAGCGCGATGGCCACGCTTACGACCAGCACCGCGCACGCCTCGATCAGCGGATCGAAGCCTCTCAAGCACGCTACGAAAACAGACGCGCCCGGCGGCCAGCGATCAGCTACCCCGTTGACCTACCCATCACTGCTCATGCCGATCAAATCGCCGACCTCATCAGGGATCACCAGGCCATCGTTATCTGCGGAGAGACCGGCTCCGGCAAATCAACCCAGCTCCCCATGATCGCCCTCCAGGCAGGCCGAGGCGTCAGCGGGCTCATCGGCCACACCCAGCCAAGACGGATCGCCGCCCGATCGGTCGCCGCGCGCGTCGCCGAAGAGCTTGGCTCACCGCTTGGCCGCGACGTCGGGTTCAAAATCCGCTTCACCGACACCACCTCTGCCGACGGCTATATCAAAGTCATGACCGATGGCGTCCTGCTCGCCGAACTCCAGAGCGACCCACTGCTGACCGCCTACGACACCCTAATCATCGACGAAGCCCACGAACGCTCCCTTAACATCGACTTCCTCCTCGCCGCACTCCGCAGAATCCTCGACCGACGCACCGACCTCAAGCTCCTGATGACCTCGGCCACCATCGACCCCAAACGCTTCAGCGATCACTTCGCCACCCAAGGCAAACCCGCCCCCATCGTCGAAGTCGCCGGCCGCAGCTACCCCGTCGATGTCCGTTACCGACCCGTCGAACCCACGGAATCAAACCCCGAAGGGGACCCCACACGCGCCCTCATGGATGCCATCGACGAAGCCTTCCACGATGGCCCCGGCGATGTCCTCGTCTTCGTCGCTACCGAACGTGATGTCCGTGAAACCTCCCGACTGCTCCGCGGACGGTATGAAACCAAACGATCCAACAGCGTCGATATCCTTCCTCTCTACGCACGGCTCACCAGCCCCGAACAGAACCGCGTCTTCCGGGCTCACCAACGCCGACGTATCGTCATCGCCACCAACGTCGCCGAATCCTCCATCACCGTCCCCGGCGTGCGCTACGTCGTCGATACCGGGCTCGCCCGCATCAGCCGCTTCTCTTCAAGAGCCCGCGTCCAGCGATTGCCCATCGAACCGGTCTCGAAAGCCTCCGCCGACCAGCGCAAAGGACGCTGCGGCCGCGTCGGACCCGGCGTCTGCATCAGACTTTTTAGCGAAGAAGACTACGAAGCCCGCGAGGCCTACACCCCACCCGAAATCCTGCGCACCAACCTCGCCGCCGTCATCCTCAGGTCCATGGGCCTCGGCCTGGGCACCCTCGAACGCCTGCCTCTTTTAGAACAGCCCCGTCCCACCCGGATCAGCGATGGCCGTAAAACCCTCTACGAACTCGGAGCCATCGACAACAACGGCAAGCTCTCGCGCATCGGCCAGCAACTCGCGCGAATGCCCGTTGACCCACGCGTCGGTCGCATGGTCTTTGCAGCCGACCGGGAAAATGCCCTCAGCGAGGTCATCATCATCGCCGCAGCCCTCGAGGTAGGCGACCCCAGAGACCGACCCGCCGAACAGACCACCCAGGCCGACGCCGCCCACGATCGGTTCGCAGACGAACGCAGCGACTTCATGGCCTACCTCGAACTCTGGGATTTCTATCACGACCTCAAGGATAAACTCTCCCGTAATCAACTTCGAAAAGCCTGCGCCCAAAACTTCCTCTCTCCGACGCGCATGCACGAATGGACCGAGATTCACCGCCAACTCCGCGAGGTCGCCCTCGCCGGCGGACTCAAGCCCCAGCCAAGGAAAGACGACTTCGACGCCATCCACCGCTCTCTCCTGACCGGCCTGCTCAGCGGATTGGCTTACCTCAAGGACGAGCGCGAGTACATCGGCGCTGGCAATCAGAAACTCGTCCTCTGGCCCGGGTCCGGACTCGCAAAACGCAAGCCCAAGTGGATCGTCGCCGCAGAGCTGGTCGAAACCACACGCCGCTTCGCCCGCACCGTTGCCCAGGTCGATCCCAACTGGATCGAACCACTCGCAGAGCACCTCATCAAGCGCAGCTACCGCGAGCCGCTATGGGATCGCGCCGCCGGCAGTGTTATGGCCGACGAGCGCGTCTCGCTCTTCGGCCTCCCGGTCATTCCAAAACGTCGCGTCCGCTACGGCCGTATTGATCCCCAGGCCAGTCGTAAGATCTTCATCCACCAAGCCCTCGTCGCTGGTGATGTCGATCTGATCGATAAAGCCTTCCAGGCCAACCGCGAACTCGTCGGCCAGATCGAAGTCCTCGAAGCCAAAGCCCGAAAACGCGGTCTCCTCGCCGAATCCCACGCCATCTACGACTACTACGACAAAACACTTCCCGCTGGCGTCTTCGATGTCGTCACACTCCGCCAATGGCTCAAGCAGGAGCGACAACGCAACCCCAACGCCATGCGCATGAGCCGCAAGGACGCCCTCAAAGAGGATGCCGACTGGGTCACGCCCGAAGCCTTCCCCGACACCATCCGCTTCGGCCGACTCGACCTGCCCCTGGTCTACCGACTCGAACCCGGCGATCAACGCGATGGCGTCACCGTCGAGGTCCCGCGCGAGGCCGTCGGCCAGCTCGACGCCCACCGCATCAACTGGCTTGTTCCGGGACTGCTACCCGAAAAGATCGAAAGCCTTATCCGCCTGCTCCCCAAGGAAACCCGACGACGCCTTGTCCCCGCCCCAGAGATCGCACGCAAGGCCGCTAGCCTCCTCGCCTTCGGCCACGGCGGCTTCCGCGAAGCCCTCGCCCGAACACTCACTGATCTCGCCCAGGCACCTGTCGAAGCCAACTGGATCAACACCACCCGCGTCGAACCACACCTCCGCATGGCCATCGAAGTCTTTGACGCGCAAGGCAAGTCACTCATGGTCAGCCGAGACCTCAGCGAGGTCCGTCGCCGCTTCGGCCTCGATCTCGACTCCGAGGTCATCCCGGATGACCAAGCCTCGCCCTGGCCCCGCGTCGGCATCACCCGCTGGGACTTCGACGACCTCCCCGAATCCATTGAAGTCAAACGTGGCGGTTTGACCCTCCGTGCCTTCCCGGTCCTTCGAGATGAAAGGCAGACCGTCTCGCTCCGCCTGATGCAGGACCCCGACCAGGCCCACGCTGAGATGATGCGCGGACTGATCCGGCTCATCAGTCTCCAGATCGAGAGCGGACTTCGCCATCGCCTACGCCACGACCTCCGCATGGACAAACTGCGCCTCGACTTCGCCACCCTGGGCGACAGCCGAACCCTCGAGTCACAACTCATCGACCGCATCATCGAACGTGCTTACCTCGACGATGGCATCCCGATCCGACGCCGCTCTGCCTACGAGTCCCGACTCGACCGCGGCTGGAATCGACTTGAGCCCGTTACCGATGACATCCTCACCCGCACACAAGCCATCCTCACCCACTGGCAGAAGGCCTGTCTCGCAGCCGATCGAGTTCAGCGGCGCGAACCCTCTGCCGCAGCCGACCTCAATGGACAGATCGGCTACCTCATCCAACCTGCCTTCCTGATCCGCACACCATGGCCCTGGCTCGCCCAGTTCCCCCGATACCTCCGCGCCGCCGAACTCCGTGTCGAGAAAATCGAACGCGGCGAAGCCGGTCGCGATCGCCAACAGATGAAGCGGCTCGCCTTCTGGTGGAACCGCTACGCCAAACGCGCCACCGAACACCGCGCCGCCAGCCTCCACGATGACCAACTCGACCACCTCCGCTGGATGCTCGAAGAGTACCGCGTATCCCTCTTCGCCCAGGAACTGGGCACCGCCGTCGCCATCTCAGACCGCAAGCTCGAAGACCAATGGGCCCGCGTCAAAGGCTGACCCAGGCTGGCAGTGCTGTCAGACTCAACCATGCCAGCCTGCCAGCATGACAGCAGACCAGCCAGCCACGCCCTGTCCCTCTGACAGCGATACTCAACCTAACTCTCTGTTATTGATTGATTTAGCTAACAATCAAAACCCTGCCAAAGACATCCTCACACTGGCCCACCCCTTGCGGTATCCCACAGAGTCGGACCAACCCGACGTGCTGTACCCGCACAACAACCAAGCAACCGTCCCACTGGGACCCTGCTGGAGAACGACGAAACATGGCCGCCAAAGACCTCGTATTTGAAACCGAAGCACGCAAAAAACTCCTGGCTGGCGTTCAAAAGCTCTCCGCCGCCGTCAAGAGCACCCTCGGCCCCCGTGGCCGTAACGCGGTGATCGACAAGAGCTGGGGCGGACCAACCGTCACCAAAGATGGCGTCACCGTTGCCGAAGAAATCGAACTCCTCGACCCCGACGAGAACATGGGCGCCCAGCTCGTCAAAGAAGCCGCCAGCAAGACCTCCGACAAGGCTGGCGACGGGACCACGACCTCGACCGTCCTCGCCGAAGCCCTCGTCAAGGAAGGGCTCCGCCAGATCACCGCAGGTGCCGATGCCAATGCCCTGGTCCGCGGGATGAAGATCGGCGTCGAGCAGGTCGTCGCCAGCATCGGTAAGCTCGCCAAGCCCATCGACGCCACCCGCAAGGACGACATCGCCAACGTCGCCGCCATCAGCGCCAACAACGACATGACCATCGGCAAGATCATGGCCGATGCGTTTATGAAGGTCGGCAAGGACGGCGTCATCACCGTCGAAGAAGGCAAGAGCCTCGAAACCTACGTCGATGTCGTCGAAGGCATGCAGTTCGACCGCGGCTTCCTCAGCCCCAACTTCGTCACCGACCAGGACGCCATGGCCGCCGAACTCGAAAAGGCCTTCATCCTCGTCTACGAAGATAAGATCGACACCATCCAGAAACTGGTCCCCGTCCTCGAAAAGATTCAGGGAACCAAGCGTCCGCTCCTGGTCATCGCCGAAGACGTCTCTGGCGAAGCCCTCGCCACCCTCGTCATCAATAAGCTCCGCGGCGTCCTCAATGTCTGTGCCGTCAAGGCTCCGGGCTACGGCGACCGCCGCAAAGCCATGCTCCAGGACATCGCCGTTCTCACCGGCGGCACCGCCATCATGAAGGACCTCGGCATCGACCTCGACAAGGTCGAACTCGAGCACCTCGGCGTGGCCAAGAAGATCACCATCGACGCCGACAACACCACCATCATCGAGGGCGCTGGCGACTCGAAGCAGATACAGGCCCGCATCGAGCAGATCCGCCGCGAGATCGAGACCACCTCCAGCGACTACGACCGCGAGAAACTGCAGGAACGCCTCGCCAAGCTCGCTGGCGGCGTCGCCCAGATCTACGTCGGAGCCGCCTCCGAAGCCGAACTCAAAGAGAAGAAGGCACGCGTCGAAGACGCCCTCCACGCCACCCGCGCCGCCGTCGAAGAAGGCATCGTCCCCGGCGGCGGAGTCAGCTTCATCCGTGCCATCGACGCCCTCTCGAAGCTCAAAGTCAACTCCGAGGACGAACAGGTCGGCATCGACGTCGTGCGGCGTGCCCTACAAGTGCCACTCCGAACCATCGCCGACAACGCCGGCGAACGCGGAACCGTCGTTGTTCAGAAAGTCGCCGCAGGCAAGGGTTCCTTCGGCTTCGACGCCCTCAAACTCGAATACACCGACCTAGTTGAGCGTGGCATCATCACCCCCGCCAAAGTTGACCGTACCGCCCTGCAAAACGCCTCCTCTGTTGCCTCGCTTCTGCTGACCTGCGATTGCACCGTCACCTCCATCCCTGAAGACGAGCCCGCCGGTGCTGGTGCTGGCGGCCCGGGTGGAATGGGTGGAATGGGCGGCGGCATGCCGGGCATGGGTGGAATGGGCGGTATGGGTGGCATGCCCGGAATGATGTAAACCACCAACTGCCACACCACTTTCAATCAGCACGTTCACTGATCAAACACAACCAAACCAACACCCTCAAAGAGAGGCACGGATAAAAACATGGCCACTGCCACCAAAACCAAGACCAAAATCTCCACCAAGATCAAGCCCATCGACGACCGCGTCGTGGTCCAGCCCGAGGCCAGTGAAGAGAAGACGGCCAGCGGCATCTTCCTCCCCGAGTCCGCCAAGGAAAAGCCGGTCTCCGGTACCGTCATCGCCATCGGACCCGGCAAGCTCCAGGACGATGGCAACCGTACCCCCCTCAGTGTCAAGAAGGGCGACAAAGTGCTCTACGGCAAGTACGCCGGGACCGAAATCGAGATCGATGGCGTCGAGGTCAAGATCATGCGCGAGAGCGAACTGCTCGGCGTGGTCGAGGGCTAACACCAGCCCGCAACCTGAATCGTCACAGCTCCACCAACCGTGAATGACTTGGCTGGCTCACCGCCCGCCAGAGAGGACCAGCTAACGATGTCCAAGAAACAAATGATCTACGGAGCCGAGGCCGCCGTCGAACTCCGCAAAGGCCTTGAAAAACTCGCCGCAGCCGTCAAGGTCACCATGGGACCCACCGGCCGCAACGTGGTGATGGAAAAATCCTACGGCGGACCCAAGGTCACCAAGGACGGCGTCTCCGTCGCTAAGGAAGTCGAGATCGCCGAACCCTTCCAGAACATGGGAGCCAAGATGGTCGTTGAGGTCGCCAAGCGCACCTCCGACAAGGCTGGCGACGGAACCACCACCGCCACTGTGCTCGCCGAAGCCATCTACAACGCCGGTCTCAAGCACGTCACCGCAGGTGCCAACCCCATCGCACTCCAGCGTGGCATCAACGCCGCCGCCGAAGTCGCTGGCGAAGCGCTCACCGCCATGGCCACCAAGTGCAAGGGCAAGGATGACCTCAAGAAGGTCGCCACCGTCTCCGCCAATCACGACATCGAAATCGGTGAGATCATTGCCGAAGCGATCCACAAGGTCGGGGCCGATGGCGTGGTCGAAGTCGAAGAAGGCAAGTCCGCCGATACAACCCTCGACTACGTCGAAGGCATGCAGTTCGACAAAGGCTACCTCTCCCCCTACTTCATGACAGACCCCGGCACCCAGGAATGCGTCCTCGAAGACGCCCTGATCCTCATCCACGAGAAGAAGATCAGCAACCTCCCCGACCTTCTGCCCCTGCTCAACAAGGTCGCGATGGCGCAAAAGCCTCTTCTCATCATCGCCGAAGACGTTGAGAACGAAGCTCTGGCTGCCCTCGTGGTCAACCGCCTCCGCGGCATCCTCAAGGTCGCCGCCGTCAAGGCCCCGGGCTTCGGTGATCGTCGCAAAGCCATGCTCGGCGACATCGCCGCCCTCACCGGCGGAACCTTCCTGAGCGAAGACCTGGGCCAGCAACTCGAGACCGTCGAGATCGACGCCCTTGGCTCGGCCAAGCGAATCGTCATCGACAAGGATTCGACGACCGTCATCGAAGGTGCCGGCAAGAAGAAGGACATCAACCAACGCATCGATCAGATCCGCACCCAGATCGAAAAAACCACCAGTGACTACGACCGCGAAAAGCTCCAGGAGCGGCTCGCCAAGCTCTCCGGCGGCGTCGCCATCATCCGCGTCGGCGGGGCCACCGAGACCGCGATGAAAGAACGCAAAGACCGAGTCGATGACGCTCTCGCCGCAACCAAAGCCGCCGCCAACGAGGGCTACGTCCCGGGCGGCGGAGTCGCTCTCGTCCGCACCATCGAAGCTATCGAAGCCGCCCGCGCCAAGGCCAAGGGCGATGACAAACTCGGCTACGACATCATCGCCGAAGCCGTCGAAGTCCCGCTACGGCAGATCGTCGAAAACGGCGGCGGAGACGGCTACGTCGTCATCGAAAAAGTCCAGGAGCACAAGGGCAACTACGGCTACAACGCGGCCACTGGCGAGTTCACCGATCTCGTCAAGGCCGGCATCATCGACCCCGCTCTGGTCCCACGCACCGCCCTGATCAATGCCGCCTCTGTCGCAGGCCTCATGCTCACGACCAACGTCTTGGTCACCGAGCTGAAGGAAGACGACGAACCAGTCCCCGGCGCGGTTGCCTGATCAAGCAGCATCGACTGTCACGACGATGAAACACGGGCCCAGGGAACTCCCTGGGCCCTTTTCAGAAGCAGCATCAAGAGGTCTCATGGCAACCGATCGCGACTACTACAGCGTGCTTGGCTTAGAGAAGTCGGCCGATGCCGACACCATTAAGCGCGCTTACCGAAAACTCGCGATGAAGCATCACCCAGACCGCAACCCAGGCGACGCCGAGGCCGAAGCCAAGTTCAAAGAAGCCGCCGAAGCCTACGAAGTCCTCTCTGACGCGCAGAAACGACAACGCTACGACCAGTACGGACACGCCGGACTCCGCGGAACCAGCGGGCATGACTTCAACTCCATGCGCGCCGACGACATCTTCTCGATCTTCGAGGATATCTTCGGCGACGCCAGAGCTGGCGGAAGACGCTCTCGAGGTGGGCAGCGCGCCCGCCGAGGATACGACCTCGAAACCGAGGTCGAGATCAGCCTCGAAGACGTCGCAAACGGCACCGAACGTGAAGTCGAGTTCACCCGACAAGACACCTGCGAAACCTGCACCGGCACCGGTGCCAAACCCGGCTCGTCACCAGTCACCTGCGTGACCTGCGGCGGGGTCGGCCAGGTCCAGCAGCAGGGCTTCGGCGGGATGTTCCGCATCGCCACACCCTGCCCCGCTTGCCGTGGCGCCGGCCGCGTCATCAAAGATGCCTGTACCACCTGCAAAGGCTCCGGCCGCCAACCACGACACCGCATCCTGTCCGTTCGCATCCCACCGGGCATCCACGATGGTCAGGCCATCCGCGTCCCAGGCGAAGGCGAGCCCGGCAGCCAGGGCGGGCCCCGTGGCGACCTCCACGTCGTCGTCCGCATCACCAAGCACGCCCTCTTCGATCGTGATGACGACAACCTCATCCTCAGGATGCCCGTGAGCTTCGCGCAGATGACTCTCGGCGCCGAGATCGAAGTCCCCGGCCTCGGCCAGGAACACAAGACCTCCATCAAACCCGGAACCCAGCACGGCGAAACCCTCCGCCTCCGCGGGGCAGGCCTTCCCAATCTCCGAGGCGGCTCCACTGGCGACCTCATCGTCGTGCTCCAGGTCGAAGTCCCCCGAAAACTCACCTCCAAGCAGCAAAAACTCCTCCGCGAGTACGCCGAGACCGAAGACCACGATGTCCTCCCCGAAGCCCGAGGCTTCTGGGACCGCATGCGCGAGTACATTGGAACAGCCAAAGATTAGTGACCGGAGCTCGTCATGACAGACAACACACCCCCCACCGACGAACACAACAACCCCGATACCGAGCAGCACGATGATACGGGCCTGGAACTAACTCCAGAAGAACCCTTGAGTGAACTCGAACAACTCAGAATCGAACGCGACGAGTTCGAGTCCAAGTTCCTCCGCGCTGCCGCTGACTACCAGAACTACGCACGACGCGCAGGGCTCAACGCAGACGCCGCCCGCGAGCAGGCCGTCTTCGACACCGCCAAGAAACTCGTCAGCGTCATGGACGCTTTCGATCGCGCCCTCGCTATCGACCCTGAAAAAACCACCATCACCGACCTCCTCGCCGGTGTCAGCCTCGTCCGCGAAGAGTTCCTCAAAACCCTCAACTCCCTAGGCGTCGAACGCATCGAAGCCCAACCCGGCGAACCCTTTGACCCCGCTCGCCATGAAGCACTCATGCGCGCCAACTCCGACGACTACGAACCCAACCACGTCGTCCAGCAGTTCCAGCCCGGCTACGCTGCCCGCGGCAAAACCGTTCGCGGAGCACAGGTCAGCGTCAGCGCCTGACCCAGGCACCAAGCCACAAGAGACCCAACATGCCGACCTACGAATACCTCTGCCAGGCCTGCGAGCACCAGTTCGATGAGTTCCAGCCCATCACCGCCAAGCCACTCCGCAAATGCCCCGAATGCGGAAAGCAAAAACTCAAACGCCTGATCGGCACCGGCGCTGGCATCATCTTCAAAGGCTCCGGCTTCTACGAAACCGACTACCGCTCCGACGCCTACCAGAAGTCCGCCAAAGCCGAGACTGACGCCGGCAAACCCAAGGACGAGAAGAAAGCCGACACCAAGCCGGCAACCGACGCCGCCAAAACGCAAGCCAAATCCGAGAAACCCGCCGCTGAAGCCACGAAATCAGCCGAAAAACCCACAAAATCATAACGTGTAACCGGATGCCCCAAGCCCAAGCAACCACCTCCGACAACCTCTACGACGTGCTCTCCGAGCGCGGCCTTGTCGCCCAATCCACCGACGCTGACATCCGCAAACGACTCGAAAAACCCCTCAAGGCCTACATCGGCTTCGACCCCACCGCCGACTCCCTCCACGTCGGCTCCCTCGTCCCCATCATGACCCTCGCCTGGCTCAGCCGCTGCGGGCACAAACCCATCGTCGTCGTTGGCGGGGCCACCGCGCTTGTCGGCGACCCCTCCGGCAAAACCGAATCACGCCAGATGCTCACCCGCGAACAGATCGACACCAACGCCGCCGCGATGGTCAAGCAGATCGGCCGCATCGTTCCCTTTGGGGACGCACCCAACCACGCCATCATGCTCAACAACGCCGACTGGCTCGCATCACTGAGCTGGATCGAACTGCTCCGCGATGTCGGCAGCCGTGTCTCCGTAAACCGAATGCTATCGATGGAAAGCGTCAAAGCACGCATCGACAGCGAGTCTGGCATCAGCTACCTCGAGTTCAGCTACATGATCATGCAGGCTTACGACTTCGCACACCTTCACCGCGAACACGGCTGCACCCTCCAGATGGGCGGGCAGGATCAGTGGGGCAACATCGTCATGGGCGTTGAACTCGCCCGCAAACTCGATGACGCCTCACTCGCCGGACTCACCATGCCCCTCATCACCAAACCCGATGGCGGGAAGTTCGGCAAGACCGAAGCCGGCAACGTCTGGCTCGACCCCAACCGCACCAGCCCCTACGCCTTCTACCAGTTCTGGCGCAACACCCCCGATGACGCCGTCGGCCCCTACCTTCGCTACTTCACCTTCCTGCCGATAGACCAAATCCAAACCCTCGAACAACGCCAGGGCCAGGAACTCAACGCCGCCAAAGAAACCCTCGCCTACGAGGTCACCACCATCGTCCATGGCAAGGACCAGGCCAATAAAGCCCAGGAAGACTCACGAAAAGCCTTCGGCGCTGCGCAAGACGTCACCGGCGACAGCATCCCCCACGCGCCGATCGCCGAAAACGAACTCACCACCATTCGCGACCTCTTGGTGACCAGTAAACTCGCTGCCTCCAATGGCGAAGCCAAAAAACTTATCCAGGGCGGTGGCGTACGCCTCGGTGACGAAAAAATCAGCGATTTTAACCGGCCTGTGAGCAGAAACGACGCCCCGGAGGGGTATCTCCTCCTGAGGGTGGGGAAGAAGCGACTCTTCCGCTTCGACCTGGCCTAGAGACACACCATGCTCACCAAACCGGGACGCCTCACGGCAGCCCCCCTGCTCTGCTTCATCCTCACCGGATGCAGCACACCCCTCTTCACACCTTCGACCTGGGAACCGCCTCAGTCCCAGGAGCTCACAGCGCAGCAGTCAGACCCCAGCGTCACACCACTCGACTGGCGCGACTGGCCGGTCATGCCCGAGCCGGTCGTCGGTCACCGCGTGAGCCCCGGACCCGAGTACCTCACCGTCACAGGCGGAATCACAGGTCTCGGGCAGATGACGCCCGACATCCAACGATTCAACGGCTCAGCATGGACGATCTCAGAAGTCCAGCTCATCACCCCGCGTGCCTTCCACGCTCAGGTCCGGCTCAACGACACCCGAGTCTTCGTCGCAGGCGGGCAGACAGGCTCCGCCATGGAACCACAGGCCACCGACACCACCGAGATCGTCAACTTCTCCTTAGCCAACAGCATCCCCGGCCCCACACTTCCCGAACCGATGACTTCGCCCACCACCCACCTGCTCAGCGACGGCCAAGTCATCATCATCGGCCGCACCACAATCAGCATCTTCGACCCTCGCGATGCCTCCGCCATCCATTCATTCCCCCTCGCCGCCGAGCGAAGAAACCACGCCTCCGCTCTCCTGCCTGACGAACGGGTCGTCATCGTCGCCGGTCGATGCAACACCATCGAAGTCTTCGACCCCGCGACCATGACCTCATCGCTCCTCACCACCCAACTCCCCGCACAACTCGATGACCACCAGGTCGTCACCCTCCCCGATGGCAGAGTCTGGATTCTCGGCGGGCAAGAGACACAGACCGGCGAAACCACCGACAAAACATGGTTGCTATCGATCGAACCCTCCGAAGCACTCATCCAGGGCCCTCACCTCGACTACTCCACGGGCGTCGCCGACGCATGCCTCGTTCGCTCCGGAAACACCGCATGGCTCATTGGCGGAGAGTCACAACGCGCCCGCAAAGACGTCGAACTCAGCCTCGTCCGTCAGCTCGATCTCAAAAAAGTGAGCGTCGCTCAGCAGGCCGCGACCCGATTCGACCACGATGACGCCGCCGCCACCCTCTGGCGCGGACGCCTCGTCGTCCTCAGCGGGCTCTCCTACACACAACTCCTCGGACGCCGACTCCCCTACCCCAACGGTCAGGTCGAGTACGCTGTAGTCGATCGGTAAACACCGAATATCCTGGTTGACCCTCAACCGACCGATGACCTAGGGTGAACCACGGCCTGCTGTCCGGCGTAAACCGGCCCCTGACCACCCTAGACCTGGACTGATGACCAACTTCAAACGCTTCTTCTTTCGCGGACTCGGGATCATCCTCCCCACTGTCCTCACCGCCTACCTCTTGGTCCTCGTCTACGGTTTCGTCAACGACAACATCGCCGAACCGCTCAACCAGGGCGTCCGCGAAGCCCTGATCCAGTTCACCTACTACCCCACCGCCACTGACGCCGACATCGACCGACTCGCCTCCGACCTGCCCGGCGAGGTCGAGCAGGAATGGGCCCTCATCGATGATGACCGCAGGAACAAACTCGGCCCCTCCTACGGCCGCGCCCAGCAGATCGAAGCCAAACGACAGTGGCTCCGCGAAAAACCCGAAGTCGTCCTCGAAGCCAGACGACTCGCCCTCCGACGCGCCTGGGACTCCGTACAGATCGGCAACTGGTCCGCCCTCGACCTCGTCGGACTCGCACTTGCCGCCGTCCTGATCTACTTCGTAGGCGTGATCCTCGGCAGCTACCTCGGCAAAACCTTCTACCGACAATCCGAAGACTTCATCCTCGCCATCCCACTCGTCAGCCGCGTCTACCCCTCAGTCAAGCAGGTCACCGACTTCTTCTTTGGTGACAAACCCGCCAAACGACCACTCAACTTCAACCGCGTCGTCGCCGTCGAATACCCACGCAAAGGCATCTGGTCCGTCGGACTCGTCACCGGCGACACCATGCGCGACATCCAAATACGCGCTGACGCAGACTGCATGACCGTCTTTATCCCTAGTTCCCCCACGCCTTTCACTGGCTATGTCATCACCGTGCCCCGAACCGACACCATCGATCTGCCGATCTCCATCGAGGAGGCACTCAAGTTCGCCGTCAGCGGCGGAGTCCTCATCCCGCCCAGCCAGGTGATCTCAGATGACGAACACCGCGCAACCTACCGGCCCGAGATCACCGAACCCAAAACCCAGAACCCGCCGCAACCCGCCCTGCCACAGGCCGATTCCCAGTAGAATACGGCTCAGCCCAAGGCCACAAACACACGGGCCATCACGCCCGCCAGGAGGTCAGATTTGGACATCATCGTCACAGGCAAACACCTCGACGTGACCGATCCCATCCGTTCCTACGCAACCCAGCGGCTCGAAAAAGTCTCTCGCTACTACGACCGCGCGTCCAAGGCAGAAGTCGTGCTCGACAAGAACGACGCCAACACCTTCGCCGTCGAGATCATCGTCCACGTTGACCGACACGAGCACTTCGTCGCCCAGGACCACAGCGACGACCTCTACCGCAGCATCGACATGGCCACCGACAAGGTCGCCAGGCAAGTTCACGATCACAAGGAAAAAGTGCGCAACCACAAGGGCTAAGCCCCGCACACCCAGACAAGACCATAAACCCGTAGAATCGGGACGGACTTTCGAGGAACACGTATGAAGCTCCAGGCATTCATCGCCACACACGCCATCCTTCCCGACCTCGCCTCAACCACACGAGACGATGTCATCCGCGAGTTGATCGAGGCCGTCCTCCAGGACGCCGACATCGCCGACCCCGCCCTCGCACAATCACTCATCGATGCCATCATAGAACGCGAGAAACACGGCTCCACCGGATTCGGTAAAGGCGTTGCCGTCCCCCACGTCAAGCACGACAAGATCCTCAAAATGGCCGCCGCCGTAGGCGTCAGTCGCAAAGGCGTCGACTTCAACGCCCTCGACAAACAGCCGGTCTATTCCATCATCCTCCTGCTCTCACCCAAAGACCGTCCGGATGAACACCTCCAGGCCATGGAAAGCATCTTCTCTCAACTCCAGAACGATCAGTTCCGCAAGTTCCTCCGCCAGTCAACGACCAAGCAGGAAATCCTCGAACTCATCGAAGAAGCCGACGCCCAGCAACTCCCAAGCTGACCAACACCCCTGACCGAAGACGCGATGAACCAGCCCACCCCATCCTCATCCGGCCTCGGGCCGACCTCAGGCGGAGACGCCAACGGCCACCGTGCCGAGACAGTCGTCGTCATCCGCAACCGGCTGGGCATGCACGCCAGACCCGCGATGTCCTTCGTCGATACCGCCTCCCAGTTCTCCGCCAGCATCCAGGTCATCAAGAATCAGCAATCCGTCGACGCCAAAAGCATCATGCAACTCATGATGCTCGCCGCCACCCAGGGCACCGAACTCAAGGTCATCGCCGAAGGCACCGACGCTCAGGAAGCCGTCACCGCCATCGAAGACCTCGTTAACCGCGGCTTCGACGAAGAGTGATCCCCACCACCCCGTAGGCGATAGCACCCCCCAGCACGCCAGCGTGCAGCACCTGCTCTTGCGCACTCGCCGCCGCCATGCCCGCAACCACCGCGATCACCACCAACCGCACGCCCCCAAGCCCTGCCAATCGCCTCATCGACACCGGCAGCACCATCCCCACCGCCACCGCCGGGACGATGATCCCTTCTGCTCCAATCCCCATCGAGGCCGCCACCGCCAGACCCGCAGCCGGAAACGCCAACCCCTCAAACTCAGGCGACAACCGCCTTGTCCCCCAAGCCCGCACCAACCGTCCCGCACCACCCACAACCAACAAGACGGCCAGCCACAACCCGACTTCCTGATCCACTAGGACCACCGCTGGACACAGCACAAACGCCACCCAATCGACCATCAGGTCCAGCCGCCGACCCGCCTCGCTGGCCACGCCCCATCGTCTGGCCAACGGCCCATCCAATCCGTCCAGCACCGCCGCCACCATCATCCAGCCCAACAAAACCTCAGCTCCTCCCGAGCCCGCCGCCACAGCACCAACCAGCGCCAACAACGCAACCCCCACCGTCAGCAGATCAACCAACCAGCTCCTAAACCCCCGCTGCACAGGCGACGCTGGGTCCCTCAAGTTGTCCATAACCTGAAAACGGCTCATGATGCACAGCTTATGACGATTCGACGCCAGCACTGCCTCCGTCTGCCCAGGAAATCTGAGCATCGCCGACTCAAGCGACGCATCGCCGCAGTCCCCCTCGCGATCGCCTGCCTCGCCGCCCTCATCCTGCTCAGCACAATCGAGCCCGCCCGCGCTGGCTACGGCTCCCACCTGCAACTCGGCCTCGAGCCCTGCGGCTGGACCGAAAGCTTCAACATCCCCTGCCCGACCTGTGGCGTCACCACCGCCGCCTCCCTCGCCGCCCGTGGAAACCTCGTCTCCGCTTTCAACACCCAACCCTTCGGCACCTTCCTCACCCTTGGAATCGCCATCCTCTTCTGGCTCCAGGTCGGCACTGCCTTCCTCGGCTGGGCTGGCCCCGACTGGTCGCGTATCCTCCTCTCCCGACGACCCTGGCTCGTGCTCCTGAGCCTCTTGGTCATCGGCTGGACCTGGAAACTCATCACCTGGACCTGAAAGACCTCCCGGATGCCCCACCCCTCTCGATGGCCAAGTCTCCTGCTCCTGATCACGCTCACCCTGCCCATGGCAGGGTGTGATTTCTTCGCCTGGATGCTCCTGGGCGGGGAAGGAACCCGAGAAGTCGATGCCAGCTACACCGGACTCGACGGCAGAACCGTCGCCGTGCTCGTCGCTGCTGATGACCAGATCCTCTATCAGCACCCCGCTGCCGATCGGATCATCGCCCAACAGGTCGCCGCAGCGTTTGCCGAATCCATCCCCGACATCCGCCTCGCCGACCCCAGCACACTCGCGTCCTTCAAAACCCAAAACCCCTACTGGCAGAGCCTCCTGCCCTCGACACTCATCACCGGCCTTGGCGTCGATCGACTCGTCATCGTCAGCCTTTACGAATACCGCCTCCACGAACCCGGTAACGCCCACCTCTGGCGCGGCATCATGAGCGCCGATATCTCCGTCATCGAGGCCGAAGCTGAGGACCCCGACAACCCCAGTTTCTCGACCGTCGTCTCCACCGAGTACCCCACTGGGAGCAAGGTCGGCGTCCTCGCCTCCGACAGCCAGACCATTGAACTCGGGCTCCTCAAAACCTTCTCCACCCAAACCGCCAACCTCTTCCACGACCACGAGGTGCCCAAGTGACACGCCCTCGCTTCATGATCCTCACCCTCACGCTGATGACGCTCTTCTCTTCCGGCTGCCAGGAAATCGGCTACATCGCTGGCATCTTCACAGGATGGGCGGGCCTCGACCAGATCCCCGCCGTCTACGAACTGGAAGAACGCCCCACCCTGGTCCTTGTTGATGACCGCCAGGGACTCCTGGGCTCACCCGCCACCAGTCAGCAGGTCGCCAACGTCGTCGGCAATCGCCTCATCGCCCGCGCCGAGTTCACGGAGTCCATGATCATCGACCCCAGGCGGATCACCAAGGTCGCCGAAGAACTCGGCCCGCTCTACGCTCAGACCCCCATCGACGCCATCGGCCGAGCCCTCGACGCCGAGCAGGTCATCGCCGTCTCCGTCATCAGCGCCCAGCCCGAACTCGCCCCCGGCATCCTCCAGCCCAAAGCTCAGGTCCTTGTCGAAGTCATCGACGTCGCCTCCGGCCGCCGGCTGTTCCCCGCTGGCACGACCAGCAGCAACGTCGCCGCCGGATACCCCATCTCTGTGCAGCTCGGAACCCAGGCCTTCCAGGACGGGCGAGCCAGCATGCGCCTCGCCGCGAACGACCTTGCCCGGCTGCTGGGTCTGCGCATCGCACAACTCTTCTACGACCGCGAGCCCGACGAAGAGTAGCCCTATGATCCTCCACCTCGCGATCGCCCCCGACAACCTCGATGTCCTCCGCTTGGTCCTGGCCCGCCAAAAACGACCCAATGCCGTCATCGTCTGTGTCGGCGCAAGTCGCACCCGGCGCGTCCTCGACGCTGCTGGTCTCACCCCCAATCTCCTCATCAGCCCCCCGCTCGGCTCACCGGTCATCGGCTACCCCAGGATGCGCAAGATTGCGCAGACCTACCCGCAGCCCCTCCGGGTCATCGTCTGGTCGGACCGCGCCCAGACCTGGGCCCAATGGCTCTGGCCCGGCTTCCGGATCGACAACGCCATGCAGACGCCGATCGACCCCAGCCTCCTCGACCTCGCCGAATCCCTCCAAAACGACACCGACCCCGATCAAACTCGCGCCGCATGGCAGGCAAGGGCGGGCAGCAGCCCCGAAACCCCCTTCATCGGCCTGCTCACCGACCACGCTGAGGCCGCCAGAACACTCACCTTTGCCAGCGCCATGGCGGTGTACTGCGAAACCCACGACCTCCGCGGCCCCGCCACACCCAAACTCGTCATCGATCCCGAACTCACCGACCGCCCTGCCATCGAGGGTCTCTGGACCCGAGACGATGTCCAGAACGTCCTGCTCCAGGAACCCGACTGGCTCTGGCCCTGGCGACGCCTGCCCGCCCTCGATGCCGCCATCGTCCCCGCCGGTGCCCGCGAACCCGGACTCCTCTGCTCTCTCGCTCTCCAGGCAGGCTGCCCCGTCGCCCTGGAGGTCAAACGCCCCGACCGTGTCCCCGATGACCTCAAACACCACCCGCAGCTCCGCATCACCCCCGAAGGTGCCCCCAAGCCCCTCGCCGAAGCCCTCCTCGATCTCGTGCCGTACCCTTCCCTATCCTGACTCTTCCGCCAGACTTGACCCTCCCGGCCCCCGCCGACTACATTGTCAAAATAATGCAAGATTCTCCGGTGCTGAGGTTTACCTTAAACCCGCGCAGTCGAGAATCGGCGAGTAACTCGGCTCTCTGCACCACGGCGCGTGCCGGCAACAGAAGCCGATGAATCGGGCTCACACCATCGAGCCCGGACGCTCGGCCGGAAGGCCAGCGGGATAGATTGAGGAAACGTCTCCCAAGACGCGGCAACGCCGCGAGATGAGGTCTGGCCCTGATGACGCCCCAAATAGGTAGGGCGCCTTCTCCTTGCTGTACCCCACCCCGGCTCTCTCAATCCCCCCTGCTGAGCTTTCGGACGACCGCGTCAATAGGACGCACGAAGGCCCAGCATGACCATCATCACCCTGATCGCCGAAGTGTCCGATCTGATC
This sequence comes from Phycisphaeraceae bacterium, assembly GCA_040222855.1. NCBI lineage: Bacteria > Pseudomonadati > Planctomycetota > Phycisphaerae > Phycisphaerales > Phycisphaeraceae > Phycisphaeraceae bacterium. The sequence goes on from JAVKCD010000025.1 coordinate 655,577, forward strand.
GCCGCCTTCCTCCTGCTGGCTGGCGTGATCGGCGGGGCCATCGGTACCTACTTCCTGACCCGTTTCATGGGCACCCAGGCGCTGACCCAGGCCAAACGCGAAGCCGACAGCATCCTCAGCAACGCCCACGCTGAGGGCGACACACTCCGGAAGCAGATCGAACTCGACGGCCGCGCCGAACTGACCCAGCTCCGCGAAAACTTCGAAAAAGAAACCGAGGCCGCCCGCAACGAGATCAAAGAAGTTGAACGACGCCTCACCAAACGCGAAGACAACCTCGACCGTAAACTCGACAGCCTTACCAATCGCGAAGAGAACCTCTCCCGCCAGGAGGACGAGTTCAAGGACCGCGAGAACAAAGTCCGCGAGCGCGACGCCGAACTCGACCAACTCCTCAATGAGCACCGCGAGCTCCTCGACAAAGCTCGCGAAGAACAGAAGCAGGAGCTGCTACGGATCGGAAAAATCTCCGAAGACGAGGCCCGCAAGCAGGCCCTCCGAGCCATTGAACTCGAGGCTCAGGAAGAAGCCGGTCAGCTCATCCAGCGCATCACCGAACGCACCGAGCAGGAAGCTCGCCAGAAATCCCTCGAAATCACCCTCAACGCCATCCAGCGCTATGCCTCAGAGCACACCGCCGAGGCGACCGTTTCCGCCATTGCCATCCCCTCGGACGACCTCAAGGGCCGCGTCATCGGCCGCGAAGGACGCAACATCCGAGCCTTTGAGAAAGCCACCGGCGTTGACGTGATCGTCGATGACACCCCGGGCGTGATCGTCGTCTCATGCTTCGATCCCGTCCGCAGAGCCATCGCCTCCCAGTCCCTCCAGAAGCTCGTCGATGACGGGCGCATCCACCCCACCCGGATCGAAGAAGTCGTCGAGCAGATGGGTAAGGAGATCCAGGAACGCATCGTCAAGTACGGGCAGGACGCCTGCATCGAAGCCCACGTCCGCGGACTCCACCCCCGCATCTCCGAGATGATGGGACGCCTTTACTACCGGATGTCCTACGGCCAGAACATCCTCCGTCACTCGATGGAAACCGCGTACCTCTCGCAGGTCATCGCCGACCAGCTCGGACTCGATGGCGAGCTCGCGCGTCGCTGCGGGTTCCTCCACGACATCGGCAAGGCGATGGACCACGAAGTCGAAGGCGGACACCCCGCCATCGGCATGGAGTTCGCCCGCAAGCACGGCGAAACCGACGAGGCCGTCCTCAACGCCATCGGCGGCCACCACAACGACATCCCCTCGACCACTCCTTACACCCCGATCGTCATGGCCGCTGACGCCATCTCCGGCGCCCGCCCCGGCGCCCGCCGCGAGACCCTCGAAAAATACGTCCGCCGGCTCGAACAGCTCGAAGGCATCGCCATCGAGCACGAGGGCGTTCAGCACGCCTACGCCATCCAGGCTGGCCGCGAAGTCCGTGTGATCGTCGATCCGGACAACATCGACGACGCCCGCTGCGCCTACATCGCCCGCGACATCGCCAAACGCGTCTCTGAAGAGATGACGTTCCCCGGCGAGATCAAGGTCACCGTCCTCCGCGAGATGCGCACCATCGAGTTTGCCCGCTGATCACGGTCTAGGATGTCGGGATGGCCCCCCCTCAGGAACCCAAAACGCTCCGCTGCCCGCAGTGCCATGCACGGATGCAGCCGGGTGTTCTGCCCGTCTCAGGCGGGCTCAACTGGCTGCCCTGGTCGCCGAGCGCACGACCGATGATGGCCGAGAGCCTTCCGGGCACCCATGCCGTGCTGCGGGCCAACCGCCTGCCCGCATGGCGGTGCCGAGCCTGCGAACTCGTGCTGTTTAAGGTCGGACACAAACTCCGTGACCCCCTCGGCGAACCCGAAGAGCTTCCGCCGGAGTCCGATGACATCCATGACATCAACCCACGCCGATGAGGCTTACGCTTCTTCCTTGCCGAAGCGCCGCTTGCGGCTGGCGTAATCGCGGAGGGCCGTGCGCAGGTGCTCGGGTTGGAAGTCCGGCCACAGCACGTCCGTCACCCAGAGTTCCGCGTAGCTGATCTGCCAGAGCAGGTAGTTGCTCAGGCGCATCTCGCCCGAGGTGCGGATCAGCAGGTCGGGGTCGGGGCTCCCGGCGGTGCCGAGTCGTGAGCTGATCAGGTCTTCATCAACCTCCGCGGGGGTCAGATCGCCTGAGGCGACGTCATCGGCGATCGAACGCACCGCGCCGGTGATCTCGATGCGGCTGCCGTAGTTCAGCGCGAGGTAAAGGGTCAATCCCGTGTTGTTTCGGGTGAGTTCGACGTTGGCGTCGAGTTCTGTGAGCACCTGGCTGGGCAATCCCTCACGCTGGCCCAGGTGGCGGAAGCGGAGGTTGTTGTCGGTCAGGAGCGGACGCTGCGAGACGAGGTACTCGGTGTACAAGTCCATCAGGCAGCCGACTTCCGCCTCCGAGCGGGCCCAGTTCTCGGTGGAGAAGCTGTAGAGGGTCATCGCCTCGATGCCGAGTCGGCTGGCGGTCTCCACCACGGGCGGGGTGCGCATGGCCCCGACCTTGTGGCCTTCGCTGCGGTCGAGGCCGCGGGATTTTGCCCAGCGGCCGTTGCCATCCATGATGATGGCCACGTGCTTGGGCAACGCTGAGGCCGGGAGACCGAGAGTTTCGAGTTCCTGAGTCGAGTCGGAGGTTGTCGTGGTCATCGAGTCAGTTCCGCGGATCGTTGATCCAGGTGATGTGATCCTCCGACCGTGGCCTTACGCCCGTGTGTTCACGCTTGTTCGCGAAAGATGGTCTGGTCACGAGCGGGGCCGACGCTGATGATCGACACGGGGACGCCAACGACCTCCTCGATGCGGCGGACGTAGGCCTGCGCCGCATCAGGCAGGTCGTCGAAGCGGCGGCAGGTGGTGAGGTCGTCATCGAAACCCGCGACGGTCTCGTAGATCGGCTCGGCGCTTTCAAGGATCGAGGCGTCGGCGGGGAAGCGGTGGAGCTCCTGCCCATCGACGCGGTAGCCGGTGCAGAGCTTGAGGTCGCCAACGCCGGCGAGCACGTCGAGGAGCATGAGGGCGATGTCGGTCGCGCCGGAGATGCGGGTGGTGTAGCGGAGGGCGACGAGGTCGAGCCATCCGCAGCGTCGAGGTCGGCCGGTGGTGGTGCCGTACTCGCGTCCCTGTTCGCGGATGCGGTCGCCAGTGGCGTCGAAGAGTTCGGTGGGCATGGGCCCCCCGCCGACGCGGGTCTGGTAGGCCTTGACGATGCCGACGGCACCTGTCACGACGTGTCCGGGGACGCCGGTGCCGGTGTGCGCACCGGGTGAAGAGCAACTACTTGAGGTGACGAAGGGGTAGGTGCCGTGGTCGACGTCGAGGAGGGTGGCATTGGCACCCTCGAAGAGGATGCGTTTGTTGGTGTCGATGGCATCGTGGAGAAGCTCGGCGGTATCGGAGACGTGTGCGGCGAGGCGTTTGCCGTGGGCGAGGGCTCGCTCGATAAGTACCGACGGATCAAAGGGTTCAAAGGATTCGCCGAGGTCGGCTGCGAGAGCGCCGAGGGCGGTGTTTTTGATGCTGGCGATCTGGGGGATTTTGGTTTTGAGGGTTTGCGGGTTCTGGAGGTCGCAGACGCGGATGGCGGTGGAGCGGGTGGCTTTGTCGGCGTAGCAGGGTCCGATGCCGCGGCCGGTGGTGCCGATGGCGGCGGCCTCGCCGGATCCCTTGGTCAGGGCGCGTTCGACGAGGCCGTCCTGAACCTTGTGCCAGGGCATGACGACGTGAGCGCGGTCGCTGACGCGGAGGTTGGTCCCGATCGTAACCCCTTGTGCTGCCAGATCATCGATCTCTTTGACGAGTTGGTCGACGTCGATGACGACGCCGTTGCCCAGGACGTTGAGCTTGTCTGAGTAGAGGATCCCGCTGGGGATGAGGTGGAGGGCGTAGCGTTTGGTACCGACCTGGACAGAGTGGCCGGCGTTGGCCCCGCCGTTGTAGCGGACGACGGCGTCGAACTCGGGTGCGAGGAGGTCGACGATCTTGCCCTTGCCCTCGTCGCCCCACTGGAGGCCGACGATCACGCAGTGCTGGTGGCTGGCGATACGACGGGCGGCGGTCTGGTTCATAAGATCTGATTTTTCAAGGGTTTGCTGTTGGCTAGAGGGCATGAGCAGACCGGTCTATCGGGGTGCTTGGTGCGGTTGGGCGCGAAAGTGAGATGGTATCAGGCGGCAGGGATCGGTCCAAGCGGATTGTTGGGGTTTTCGTAGCTTGCCCAGCCGTCATAAGCCCATGTTTTTCAGGGTTTTGAGCTGAGGCTGGTGCGGCTGGGTTCAGTCACGATGCAGGAGGATCGATGGCTTGAGGGTCCGGTAACCCCCCCCCACCCCCCCGCTGCCAGCGTAATTCACTAGGAGTAGAAGTCATGGGTCGGATTCATCGCGGCGTTACGTTGTCAGAAGTCACTGTGTCGCTTGCGATTATCATCATGCTGGCGCTGATTGCGATCCCGCAGTACGGGGTGGCGGCGGTGGATCGGGATGCGGATGCGACGGCGGATATTGTGCGGGAGGTTCAGGCGAGTATTGACGCGTTTCACCAAGCTCGGGGGCGGTATCCCGGGACGGTGGAGGCGGACTGGTTCCCTCTGAATAAGATGGTAACCCCTTACCGGCCAGAGGTTAAGCGAACGATGATCGAGCGAGGGGGCTTTGGTGAGGCGGAGCCGTTGGACCCGCGGCTGAGTGGTCCTGCGGGGTACTGGTACAACGCGGAGACGGGTTCCTTCCGGGCGTTTGTGCCGGATCAGGGGACGCCTGGGGCGACGCAGAAGCTGTTTGAACGGGTCAATCGGTACGCGAGATAGCCCGAAGTCGTCAATCAAACGTGACCGATGGGGCTTAAAGTGCAACGCTTTGTGCGCGCGCGACGCTGGTGCGCATGGCTTGATGCTGATCTGCTAATCAGGTTATTTCGGTCTCTACATCCTGACAATCAGGGGACGCGGGGGTATGCTGAGTGCGAGCGGATGATGACGACCGTCCGGTTGTTTTATTTTTGACCATGCTGCACGGCTTGGGTCTGAAGGATGCTGACATGATCTATTCAAATGCGTGTGCTTACGCGATCCGTGCGATGAGCCGGCTGGCGATGCTTCGTCCTGACGGGTATGTGCTGCTTGACGAGTTGTGCGAGGGGTCGGACCTGCCGCGTCATTTTGTGGCGAAGATTTTTCAGGACCTAGTTCGGAAGGGTTTGCTGACGTCGGCGAAGGGTCGGGGCGGCGGGTTTGCGTTGGCGCGGAAGCCGGAGCAGATCAGTCTTTATGACATTGTTGAGGTGATTGACGGGGTGGAGAATCTCAACGCGTGCGTGGTGGGGATGCACCGGTGTGATGACCATCAGCCGTGCCCGCAGCATGATGAGTGGAAGCCGATCCGGAACCAGCTCAAGGAGTATCTGGTGCGGACGACGCTGGCGACGATGAGCGCGACGATGCAGCGGAAGCTGGAGCTGCTGGGTGAGAAGGTTCCGGAGCTGACGAGTAAGTCGAAGCCGGTGCGGTTGGGGTAGGGGTGTTGGTTGCGGATTACAGTGTTGTATTGAGTTAAACTATTACCAACTTATTCGTTCGTGCACTTTATTATTCTCGCCGAGTTCAAATAAGCTCGACACCCGGCGTGATGGTTTCCATATGTTTGCCGAAGCTATCGAAGCCTGATCTTCCCATTTTGTGTCGTTTGTTCTTGTGATCGATGAGGTCAAATCTGAAAACCCGAGCTTTGACTTTTTCCAGCATTTCCAGGTAGACCCAGATGTTGATCGTCATGCCAGCAGGTATATCGAAGGCTGTTTGCGAAGGCTCATTGCGTATGACAACATTCTTTTTGACGCGGTCGATTGGCTGGACTGCTATATCTACGTCGCAGATGTGAATCGACCAGTTATGTGGATTTGTCGCGCGGACATTAAAAATTGCATATCTGATCCCATCAGTGACCCGGCCATCGCAATGCTTGACTAAAAACAGAGGGGTTTTCGCCAGAAATTTAGACGGCCCCGTAGATCTCCAAGCCCGAGATTTATATCGATTAATTTTATGCTAAAAAGACTCATTCTATTTAGTCTATCTTGTACCCACAGAACATACTGCCCCGGTTTAGAGTTTATCGACCGATGACTGCGGCGGTGCGCGTTGACCCCAGGCTTGGCGCCTGGGGCTCGTATCTGTGGGAATCTTGATGTTTGAGAGGGGTGTTCAGTTGTGGACTGGGGCTAGTTTGACGGCGGCGGCTTTTAGGAGGCCGGGTTGGTCGGTGAGTTTGTCGAGGGTGGCCTGGTCGGGAGGGGAGTCGACTTTGAGGAGCATGAGAGCGGTGACGTTGCCGTCGGATCCGGCGCGGCGGGAGATGGTCATGTCGGCGATGTTGAGACCGGCCTGGCCGAGCATGGTGCCGACGAGGCCGATCATGCCGGGGCGGTCTTCGTTCTGGAGTAGGAGCATGTTGTCGCGGGGGATCATGTCCATGTGATAGCCATTGATCTCGACGATGCGTGGTTTGAGGTCGTCGTAGATGTGGCCGACGATTCGGCGGGCGCGGTCTTCGGGGTGGGTGCCGGGGTCGATGGCGTCTTTGGGGCCTTCTACGAGGATGGTGAGTTCGGTGGCGCTGCTGGCGGTGGCGTCGGAGGTGGTGACTTTGGAGGTGATGCCGCGTTCTTTGGCGACGGAGCCGACGTTGATGAGGTTGACGGGGGAGTCGAGTCGGTCGGCGAGGAGTCGGGTGAGGGCGGTGCGTTCGATGGTGGAGGCGGCGTGGGCGAGGTCCTTGCCTTTGACTTCGATGGAGACGTTGCAGAGTCCGCGGGTGATCATGGGTCCGATGAGTCGGGCCATGCGGTCGGCGAGGTCGGCGTAGGCGGCCTGGAGGGGTGTGAGATCGACGCGGAGCCCGCCAGCGTTGACGGCGCCTTTGATGCCTTCGCCGCGGAGGTAGTCCATGACGGCGTGCGCGGCGTCGACGGAGACGGCCTGCTGGGCTTCGATGGTGGAGGCGCCGAGGTGGGGTGTGACGAGGATGGCGGGGTGTTTTCGGAGGGGGTTGTCGGCGGCGGGTGGTTCTTCTTCGAAGACGTCGAGGGCGGCGCCGGCGATGAGTTTCTGGTCGAGTGCGGTGATGATGTCGGCTTCATCGACGACCCCGCCTCGAGCGGCGTTGATGACGAGGAGGTTGGGTCGGGCGGTTTTCATGACCTCGAGGTTGAGCATGCTGCGGGTGTGGGTGTTGAGGGGGACGTGGAAGGAGAGCATGTCGACTTTGGGGACGAGGTCTTTGAAGTCGCGAATGACTTTGACCTGTCCATCGAGGATGGTGTCGGTGTTGACAAAGGGGTCGTAGCCGAGGACGTCCATTTCGAAGGCGAGGGCGCGTTTGGCGACGGTTTGTCCGATGCGTCCGAGTCCGACGACGCCCAGGGTTTTTCCGGCGAGTTGTCGGCCTTTGAACTTGTTGCGGTCCCATCCGCCTTCGGCCATGGTTTTGTAGGCGGGTCCGATCTGGCGCGCGGCGGCGAGGAGGAGGGCGAAGGCGTGCTCGGCGGTGGTGATGGTGGAGGCTTCGGCGGTGTTGAGGACGAGGATGCCCTTGTCGGTGGCGGCGGCGAGGTCGATGTTGTCGATGCCGACGCCAGCGCGGGCGATGACCTTGAGCCTGCCGGGGTTGGCGAGGACCTCGGCGGTGATTTTTACGCCTGAGCGGACGATGACGGCGTCGTGGTCGCCGATGATGGTGGCGAGTTCATCTTCTTTGATGCCGGCGCGGTCGGTGAGGGTGGCGTCGGTCTGGGCGGAGATCCAGTCGAGGCCTTCCTGGGCGAGTTTGTCGGCGGCGAGGATCGAGAACGTCTGCGTGGCCGTGGTCACGGGGGTAGCTCCAGCGTCGGTTGTGGATACGGGGTCCGGTAGGGAAGGTGGTTTATGCGATCTCGGCGGCGGCGGCAAACCCGTAGGCGGAGGCCTGGATGGTCTGCTTGATGAGCTCGTCGGAGTGAGCGGTGGAGAGGAACCAGCACTCGTATTGGCTGGGTCCGAGGATGACGCCTCGCTCGAGCATGGCGTTGAAGAAGGCGGCGAAGCGGTCGGTGCGGCAGGCGGAGGCGGTTTCGTAGTTGGTGACGGGTTGATCGGAGAAGAAGAGGCAGAGCATGGAGCCGACGCGGGCGAGTTGGACGGGGACGCCGGCGGCGATGGCTTTGGCCTGGAGTCCTTCTTCGAGTTGCTTTCCGGCGCGTTCGAGTTGCTGGTAGACGGCGGGGTCCTGGAGTTCGGTGAGGGTGGCGATTCCTGCGGCCATGGCGAGGGGGTTCCCGGAGAGGGTTCCGGCCTGGTACATGGGTCCGGCGGGAGCGACGTGGAGCATGAGGTCTTTACGCCCGCCATAGGCGGCGCAGGGGAGTCCTCCGCCTATGACTTTGCCCATGCAGGTGAGGTCGGGTGTGACGTTGTAGAGGGTCTGGGCCCCGCCGGGGTGGACGCGGAAGCCGGTCATGACTTCGTCGAAGAGGAGGAGGGTGCCGTGGGCGTCGCAGAGGTCTCGGAGTCCCTGGAGGTAGCCGTCGGCGGGTGGGACACAGCCCATGTTTCCGCCAATGGGCTCGACGGCGAAGGCGGCGATCTGTCCGGGGTTGGCTTCGAAGATGGCTTTGGCGGCTTCGAGGTCGTTGTAGGGGACGAGGAGGGTGTTGCGCGTGATGGATTCGGGTACGCCTGGGGAGGAGGGTTGTCCGAGGGTCATGGCGCCGGAGCCGGCTTCGACGAGGAGGGCGTCAGCGTGTCCGTGGTAGCAGCCGGTGCATTTGATGATGAAGGGTCGTCCGGTGGCTGCGCGGGCGAGTCGGATGGCGGACATGGCGGCTTCGGTGCCGGAGTTGACGAATCGGACCATCTCGACGGATGGGACGGCGTCGATGACGAGTTTGGCGAGGGTGGTTTCGGCCTCGGTGGGCATGCCGAAGGTGGTTCCGCGGCCGGCGGCTTTAGATAGAGCTGCGAGGACGGTGTCGGGGGCGTGGCCGAGGATGAGCGGGCCGTAGGAGCCGACGAAGTCGACGTATTCGAGTCCGTCGATGTCGGTGACGATGGCTCCCTTGCCGCAACGGATAAAGACCGGCCCCCCACCACCACCCCCCGCATCTGAAGCGCCCCCTGCTGCTGCGTTGGTTTGTGGTGGGTTTGAGACGGCTTTGTAGGCTCTGACGGGGGATGAGACCCCGCCTGGCATGACAGCGGAGGCATCGGCGAAGGCCTTGGCGGAGGACTGTCGGCGGCTGGTGAGGTTGAGTTCGGCGGTGGTTGTCATAGGTTGGGTATGGTATCAGGCCGGTGGGAGAGGTCTTGCGGTTGAAGGGCCCCTCGGACTTGACTACACTGCGTGACTTCGCCCAAGGACCGCGTCGGGGCGGTGACAGCGCCCGATCCGGCCGCCAAGATGGCCCAGAAACAGGATTTAGACGGATGACGATTACAGCAGAACGCCGGACTGAGTTGACCAGTGAGTTTCGGCGGGATGAGAAGGACAGTGGTTCGCCGGAGGTTCAGGTTGCGATCCTGACGGAGCGGATCAAGGGATTGACTGAGCATCTTCGGGCTCACAAGCATGATTATTCATCGCAGCGAGGTTTGCTGTTGATGGTTTCGAAGCGGACTCGTTTGCTTCGTTACCTGTCCCGTGTCAACCACGCGAGCTATCGCGAGTTGATCGGGCGTTTGGGTCTGCGACGCTGACGTTGCGGGCACTCTGCCGGGTCACCGGTCCGGGATGTTCCCGGGTTGGTGCAGACGGCAGTCGGCTCGCGGCATCCGCAAGTTTTGCGATGTGCCCCCAGCCATCTGTCTTCTGCATGCTCCGTGACCCCGCTCCTTGGGATCCCCGCGTCGGCGTTGCCGATGTTCCCGAGGGTTGATCATTCGGGGTCACGAAAGGATGTTGAAGACGATGGCTATCCACCGTGTTGAGATGGAGCTTGGGGGTCGCACGCTATCGATTGAGACGGGGAAGATTGCGAAGCAGGCGACGGCGTCTGTGATGGTTCAGTATGGGGAGACGGTGGTGTTGGGGACGGTGGTTCACGGCCCGCCTCGTGAGGGGATTGATTTTTTCCCGCTGACGGTTGATTACCGTGAGAAGTACTCGGCGGCGGGTAAGTTCCCGGGTGGTTTCCGTAAGCGTGAGGGTGCGCCGAATACTAAAGAAGTGTTGACGATGCGGAACATTGACCGTCCGTTGCGGCCGTTGTTCCCGAATGGTTTTTTTGATGAGGTTCAGATCCAGTGCTGGGTGATGGCTGCGGACGGTCAGAACGAGCCGGATGTGTTGGCGGGGATTGCGGCGTCGGCGGCGCTGGGGATTTCTGGGGTTCCTTTTGATGGTCCGGTGGGTAATGTTCGGGTGGCTCGGGTTGAGGGTCAGTTGGTGATCATGCCGACGGTTGCTCAGAACGAGTATTCGGACCTGGACATGCTGCTTTGTGGTCATGAAGACGGTCTGAACATGATTGAAGTGGGGGCGATGCTGATTCCTGAGGACGAGATGGCTGACGCCATCGAGTTCGGTCATGGGCACATCAAGCAGATCGTGGGGTTGATCAAGGAGTTGAACGCGAAGGCTGGCAAGCCGGCGATTGAGTTTGTTTCGCCGGTGTCGGCTGAGGTTCGGCAGAAGGTTGATGCGTTGGCGGGCCCGCTGAAGGCGGCGAAGACGACGGATGGCAACAAGCTGGATCGTCAGGAGGCGGTGCGGACGTGCATCAAGGAGTTCATCGGTTCGGCGTTCCCGGAGCCGGCTGCTTCGGCGGGTGTGGGTGAGTTCAATGCGTGGCGCGATGCGGTGAAGCAGGCGAAGACGGCGGTCCATGATCTGGAAGAGCAGATCACACGTGAGATCATCCGGTCGGGTTCACGGACGGATGGTCGTGCGGCGAAGGACCTGCGGAATATCGAGGCGGAGGTTGGTTTGCTGCCGCGGGTGCATGGCTCGGCGCTGTTTACGCGTGGTGAGACTCAGGCGCTGGTGACGGCGGTGCTGGGTAGCGGGCGTGATGAGCAGATCGTTGACGGCTTGAATAATGAGTATGCGGAGAAGTTTTATCTGCACTACAACTTCCCGCCTTTCTCGGTAGGTGAGGCGAAGCGGATCATGGGTCCGGGTCGTCGAGAGATCGGTCACGGGATGCTGGCGCAGCGGGCGTTGCAGGCTGTGCTTCCGCCTGTGGAGGAGTTCCCGTATACGGTTCGCCTGGTGAGTGACATCATGGAGTCGAACGGGTCATCGTCGATGGCTTCGGCTTGTGGTGGTTCGCTGGCGTTGCTGGATGCGGGCGTGCCAATTGTGTCGCCGGTAGCGGGTATTTCGATCGGCATGATCAGCGGGGATGACTCGGGTCAGGACGATGTCTATCTGGTGGACATCCAGGGTGAGGAAGATCACTTTGGTGACATGGACTTCAAGGTGACGGGGACTGAGTCCGGGATCACGGCGATCCAGCTCGACCTGAAGACCCGTGGCCTGACGATGGATCAGATTCGCAAGACGTTTGTGATGGCTCGAGAGGCGCGGCTTGAGATTCTCAAGACGATGAATGCTGCGATCAGTACGCCGAAGGAGTTGTCTCCTCATGCTCCTCGGATGCTGACGGTGAAGATCCAGCCGGACAAGATCGGGAAGCTGATCGGTCCTGGCGGGAAGATGATCCGTGCGATCGAGGAGAACACGGGTGCGACGCTGACGATCGAGGAAGACGGGACGGTGTTCATCTCGGCGGTTGGCGCCGGGAAGGCCGAGGCGGCCCGCGAGGAGGTCGAGAAGATCTCGGCGGAGGTGAAGGTCGGCAAGACGTACAGCGGTCGTGTGACGGCGGTGAAGGATTTTGGTGCTTTTGTCGAGGTTATCCCGGGCCAGGACGGGTTGTGTCACATCTCTGAGCTGTCAGATGGCTTTGTGAAAAGCGTGACGGATGTGGTGAGCGTGGGGGACCAGGTCCGGGTGAAGGTGATCCTGGTGGATGACCAAGGGCGGGTGAAGCTGTCGCGGAAGGCTGTGCTTATGGAGGAAAATGAGCAGGAAACTGCTTCCACTCCGGCCTGAAGCGCTGTATCTTAACATTCGGTAGGCCTGCGTCCCCCCCTTTCAGGGGGGTGTTCGCTAAGCATGTCTGAGATGATGCAGGTTCTGCCGGGCCGCGTGGGCGGTCGACAGTACGAAAGGGTTGGTCTATGGACCGGCTTCCAGAATCCTTAATGGTTGTGTTTTTCGTCACCGGGTGGTGACCTCTGGTTTCTTTGCGTGCGCTGATGGCACGCCTGCACATCTCGTTTCTTTCTTTTCTAGTCGGGCATTCGCCTGCGATCTGTTGTGAAGGAGTTTCTTATGTCGATCCGTGGACGCGTGAAGTGGTTTGACCCGAAGAAGGGCTTTGGCTTTATCGTGGGTCCGAGTGAGGAAGACGTTTTTGTTCACTACTCGCACATTCACAGTGACGGTTTTAAGTCGCTCAAGGACGGCGAGGCGGTTGATTACGAGTTGATCGAGTCTGACAAGGGGTTCCAGGCTCGGGAAGTACAACGAGTCGGGAATCTAGAACACGCGACCGGCTGAACGTGGCTGGGTTGTGTTTGGGGACCTGAGTCGTCAGTCCGAGCGCGGTCGTTGTAAGCTGACTGCGTGATAACGGGTCTGATCCTTGGTTTTGTGGTTGGCGTGTGCGTAGCCGCGGCGGTTCTGGTGCCGTGGTCGCGGGGTCGGGTGCGTGCGAGCCGGTTGCGAGAGCAGAAGGCGGTGCGGGATGAGCGGCTGGCTGAGTTGACCATGCTGACGAGCGGGTTAGCGCACGAGATCAAGAACCCGCTGTCGACGCTGGGGCTGAATATTCAGTTGATTGATGAGGAGCTGGCGGAAGTGGACCGGCTGCTGGAGCCGGAGAGCCCGAGCGAGCAGAGTATCCGGCGGGTGCGTCGGCGGTTCGCGGGGTTGGGGCGTGAGACGCGGCGGCTGCGAGAGATTCTGGAGGATTTTCTGAGATTTGCGGGTCGCGTGAAGCTGGAGCGGCAGCCGGTTGATGTGAACGTGATGGTGGAGGAGTTGACTGATTTTTATGAGCCTCAGGCGACGGAGGCTGGGGTTCGGCTGCGGACTCAGCTTGATGCGGGTGTGGGTGAGATCATGGCGGACTCGCGGCTGCTGAAGCAGGCGCTGCTGAATCTGATGATCAATGCGGTGCAGGCGATGACCGAGGCTCGGGAGCGTGAGCAGGCCCATGGCGGGGCGAATGAGTTGCTGCTGCGGACGGAGCGGGTGAGTCAGGGGTTGCGTGACCAGGTGCGGATCGAGGTGACGGACACGGGGCCGGGGATGGATGATGAGGTCCGGTCGCGGGTGTTTCAGCCGTACTTTTCGACGAAGCGTCAGGGTACGGGTCTGGGGCTGCCGACATCGCGGCGGCTGATCGAGGAGCATGGGGGTCAGCTTGCGATGCACTCGGAGAGCGGACGGGGGACGTCGTTTCTGATCACGCTGCCGGTGGGTGGGGGGTGAGACGGGGTATGAAAAACCCCGATCGTGGGACCGGGGTTCGTGAGGCTGTGTTTTGGGCGGTAGGGTTTATTTACGGATTTCGAAGATGGACTGGGTTCGGAGGACGACGCCTGTGGAGCCGAGGAGGTGGTAGGCCTGGATGTGGTATTCCTTGCGGTACTTCTGGGCATCGACGAGGGAGAGGCAGGGGACGGCGTTGGCATCGACCCAGTCGTGTGAGATGGAGCCGGTTTCGATGGCGAAGTCCTGCATTTCCTTGAGGGTGGCGTTGTAGAGGTTGTCGGTGAGGTTTTCGGATTGGACGGTGGTGACGTAGGCGAGTCGGCCCTGCTGTTCCATTTCGTAGTCTTTTTCGCCCATGCAGGGGAGGGCGTGGACGAGTCCGCTTTCGGGGAGGTGGTCGCCGCGGTCGATGACGGTTTCGGTGAGGGTCTGGCCGGGGATCTGGAAGCGGACGATGTGCCCGCCTGGGATGAGCCAGGTCTCGATTTCGTACTCGCCGTGGCGGTCCATGCGTCGCCCCTGGAGCTTGAAGAGCTCGGGGTGGAGGGATCGGCTGTAGACGAGAAGTCGGAAAGACTGGGTAGACTGGGACTTATGGCTAACGCTCATGGGGATTCCTAGGTTGTTAAAGGCTGTGTACACGGGACCGGGAAGGCCGCCGTGGTTGTCGATCGGTTGTTATGGAATTATAGCGATGGGGTATCAGAGTGGAAGCGCTAAGTTGGGCTGTGGACTGGTTTTTTTGCATTGTGGTTGTGTGTCTGGTTGTACGACGTGGGGCTGTGGAGGGTTCGGGTGGGGTGTGCCGATAAAAGTGACTGGCGGAGCTAGCCAGACAGGATCGGTGACGGACTATGGGGCGACCCAGCCAGGGCCAGATTTTTGAGCGGCTGTCTCGTGAACTTGCTTCACGAGCGGATGGCGTGCTGCTGGCGGCGATTGATCATGCCCGGGCGGACGAGGTGCGTGGGCTGGTGGAGGTGGCGTTAGAGCATCCATCGAAGCGGTTGGTGTTGGGGTTGATCCGGCGGTCGTCGAGGCTTCATTCTCGGCAGATGGGGCGGCTGGCGGCGTATCTGGAGGGTCACGGGAATCTGCTGCGGGATGCTGCGGGGGCGCGGGATGCGGGTCTTAGAGCGGGGTGCTTGTCGGTGCTGGAGCATCTTGATGACCCTCGGGACTTGGATTTGCTGCGGTCGACGCTGGCGGATGAGCGGGCCGGGCTGCGGGCGCGGAGCGAGCGGTTGATGGTGCGGTGGGTGCGGCGGGTATTTGCGGATGATGAATCGAGTGCGTTGACGGCGACGACGGCGGAGACGGTGGGTGAGTTGTTTCGGCGGTTGGCGGATGGGCCGAGTGAGGCGTTGGCGTGGGGTCTGGCGGTGGCGGGGCCTACGCTGGGTCGTCGGGTTGAGGGCGTTCTGGAGGCGGCTCCGAGACGGCATGTGGCGTCGTTGGAGCGGGTGCTGAGTGAGGCGGATGATGTTCTGGTGGCGGATCGGCTGACGTGGTGGACGGGTGTGGAGGCGTTGGCGGAGCGTGCGGCGCGTGGTCTGGCGGGGGTACCGGTTCGGGATCAGCCGCAGCTGGTGCGTTATCCGGAGACGGCTTGTCTGGCTTCGGTGCAGCGGTCGGTGCTGGGGACGACCTCGGTGCAGAAACTCACGCGGCAGTTGGGGACGGCGGTGGTGTCGGGCGTTGCGGCGGAGCGATCGCGAACGGCCGAGGAGCGGGTGGCGGTGCTGGCTGATCTGGTGGGGGATGGTTCGGTGTCGGTGCGGAGCGTGGCGCTGCGGCAGTTGACGACGCTGGCGAATGAGACAGCGGAGGCGGCGCGGGTGATTGAGCGTTATCTGGGGGATGCGTCGGAGGACCTGGCGCGGGCGGCGATGGCGTGGCTGATTGGTGCGGGGAGTGGTCGGGATGTGCTGACGCGGGCGCTGCGGAGTCCTCATGCTTCGGTGCGGTCGATGGCGGCGGCACGGGTGGCCCCTGGTGTTTTTGAGGGGCTTTGTGCATCGTGGCCAAGGCTTGATGCGGAGCAGCGGCGGGATGCGGGTCAGAAGTTGATGCGGCTGGATGAGCGGCTGATTGAGCGGCTCGATGGTTTGCTGCGGCGGCCGGATCGGGCGCTGCGGTTGCGGGCGTTGGCGATGGTGCGGGAGCTGGGTCTGGCGGCGGCGCTGGAGCCGCGGGTGGCGGAGCTGGCGTCGTCATCTGACGAACGGCTGGCTTCGGCTGCGGTCACGGTGCTGGGTGTGAGTCGGACGGAGACGAGTGCGTTGTCGATCGAGCAGGCGCTTGGTCATGCGGATGGTCGGGTGCGGGCGAACGCGGTGGAGGCATTGCCTGCGCCGGCGAGTGAGACGGAGCTGCGGAGGCTGGTGACGCTGACGAACGAGCGTCATAACCGGGTGCGGGCGAATGCGATTGCGAGTCTGATTGATCATGCGCGGCTTGATCAGGCGCTGAGTCGGTTGCGTTTGATGCTGGAGGATGCGAGGGAGGCTCATCGGGCGTCGGCGATCTGGGTGGCGCAGTCTCGGGTGGTGGAGCCGGTTACGCCACGGCTGGTGGAGATGGCGGCGGGTGATCCTTCGGTGCGGGTGCGGGAGCGGGCCCAGCGGGCGGCAACGGAGGTGATTGTGCGTATTGAGCGCGAGGCGATGAATACGAGCAAGCTGCTGGCCTCGCGTAAGGCGACGCTAGCGAAGGGAGCTGCGTGATGGGTTTGATGATGTTGATGGCGCAGGTGGGGGGTCCGGTGGGTCCTAGTCGTCAGGACGCGATTGATCCGGGGCGGCTGGCGAATGTGGAGCTCCAGGCGGTTAGTGATGCGATTACGGGGAACTATGCGTATTCGGCGTGGTGGCTGGTGGTGCTGCTGAGTCTGGTGACGGTTGCGTTGGCTGTGGCGGTGACGCGAAAGGCGTGGCTG
Organism: Phycisphaeraceae bacterium; assembly: GCA_040222855.1. Lineage (NCBI taxonomy): Bacteria > Pseudomonadati > Planctomycetota > Phycisphaerae > Phycisphaerales > Phycisphaeraceae > Phycisphaeraceae bacterium. Next base: position 672,076 of record JAVKCD010000025.1, read on the forward strand.
GCTTGGCGGGATCGGGTGATGGCGGCGTGGTTATTCTGGCGGGTGGCGCGGGACTGCGGGCTGAGTCGGCGTGAGATCGTGTCGTTGTGGCGAGCGGGTCGTGAGCGGCCGGTCGAGGTTCGGCTGGCGATGCTGCTGAGTTGCGGGGCGTTGCGGAAGTTTGGTGGGCCGGACGCTCGGGCGTGCGAGGGCAGGTTGTTTGGTGAGCCCGACGGTCGGATGGCTGCTTAACCCCCCTCCCCCCTGCACCGCGCACCTGCCGCCCTGCTTGGTGTATCGAGCGTGTCGTTATTGTCTGGTCGATAGCGTTCCTATCTAAATATGTAGTGGGTCGTGGATAACTTGGCGACGGTTTTAGTGATTTCACACAGCACGCCTTCGGCGTGCAATGTGCCACCCGGAGGACGCTATGATTGGTGTTGATGTGCTGCTGTGCTGTTGGCTGTACGCCCTTGAGCTTTGGAGAGACTGATGCCCCTTGAGATCGAAGCGAAGATGAAGGCGGTTGATTTGGGCGCGTTGCGCGAGCAGCTCAGGGCGATAGGTGCTGAGCGGTTGGGAGAGAGTTTGGAGACGAATACTTATTTTGATACGGACGACCACACGCTAAAGGCTCACGATCGTGGGCTGCGGGTGCGGATCAGCCGGTCGTGTGAGACCCAGGAGAAGGTGGTCTACATCACGCATAAGGGTCCGCGGTCGCATGGGGGTCTCAAGCGGCGGAGTGAGGCGGAGGTGGTGGTGGCGTCGGCGGATGAGGCGGCGGCGTTGCTGGTGGAGCTGGGGTATGAGCCGAGATTGACGTTTGAGAAGAAGCGGGAGCGATGGCGGATTGGCGAGACGGATGTGATGATCGATACGTTGCCGTTGCTGGGGGACTGGATCGAGATCGAGGGTCCGAGTGAGGCGGAGGTGGTGGCGGTGCGTGATCAGCTGGGGTTGGAGGAGAGCCCGCTGGTGAAGGCGAGTTATGTAGCGATGCTGCAGTCGTATGCGGGTGAGCAAGGGTTGCCGACGGACATGTTCCGGTTTGAGCAGGTTGAGTCGGCAAGCATGTGATCGTGAGAGGTTGGAGGGCGTGGTATGCGTTTTACGTTGATTGACCGGGTGCTTGAGTCGAGTGTGGAGCGGGTTGTTACGGTGAAGGCGGTGACGTCTGCGGAGGAGTATCTGGGGGATCATTTTCCTGGGTTTGCGGCGTTGCCTGGGGTGTTGATGGTGGAGGCGATGGCGCAGGCGGGGCGTGTGTTGGCTGGCGTGTTGGGGTTGGATAAGCGGATGATGATTTCGGAGGTGCGGAACGTGCGGTTTGCGGCGGTGGTCCGGCCGGGCCAGGTGTTGAGGGTGACGGTGACGCCTCGGAAGTTTTCGGAGGGGTTGCTGGCGTGTGAGGGTCGGGGTGAGGTTGAGGGTGCGTTGGCGGTGTCGGGTCGGTTTACGCTGGCCGCCGCTACGGCGGAGGGTGTGCTACCTTAAAGGGTTGTTGAGACGGACTATCTATCTTGGTGACGACACGGAGCAGACGGCATGGCGATGAGCAGGGACGAGGTATACGAGAAGGTTCAGGTGGTGCTGGAGGATGCGTTGGGTGTTGATCCGGATGAGGTGACACCTGAGGCAACGATCGGCCCGGACCTTGGTGCGGAGTCGATTGATTTTCTGGACATCGCGTTTCGTTTGGAGAAGGAGTTTGAGATCAAGATCGAGCAGGAGCAGATGATGCCGATGAACCTGCTGAACGATCCGAAGTATGTGCAGGATGGGAAGGTGACGGACGCGGGGATGGCGGAGCTGAAATCGCGGATGCCGCACGCTGACCTGGGTGAGTTTGAGGAGAGTCGTTTGGTGGAGGATTTTCCGAAGGTGTTTACGGTTGATGCGGTGGTGAAGTTCGTGCAGAGCCGACTGGCTGGGGCGTAAGCCGGTGCGCTGGGTCTGGATTGATCGGATTACGGAGTTTGTGGCGGGGGAGCGGTGTGTGGCGATCAAGTGCGTGTCGGCGGCGGAGGATGTTCTGCACGATCATTTTCCGGCCGAGGGTGGGCGTGAGGCGGAGCCGATGTTCCCGCATAGTCTGCTGATTGAGGGGATGGCGCAGACGGCGGGTGTTCTGGTGGGGCATCGGGGGAGGTTTGAGCACAACGTGGTGCTGGCGAAGATCGGGCGAGCGGAGTTTGTGCGGGTGGTGGGTCCGGGTGAGGTGGTGCGGTTTACGGCGACTCTTGATCGATACGACGACGCGGGGGCGGCGACTTCGGGGGTGTTGGAGGTGCTTGATCCGGTCGGTGGAGAAGCGAGGGCGCTGGGGCGCGTGGATCTGATGTTTGGGCATCTGGATGCGGAGCGGGCGGGTGATCTGGACCTGCCGGAGCGTCCTTTTGTGTTTACGGGGGCGCTGATGGATTTGCTGGATCGTTCGGGTGTGCCGAGGCCGTAGACTGGCGTGCGGGTCAGTGTTTCTCTTTTCTGGAGGGACATCGTTGGCGACTGTTCGACTAAGCCGGCTGATACGGTTGATCACGCTGGTCCAGTCGGGCCAGGCGAAGAGCCCTGATCATCTGGCGGATGAGTTGGGGGTGAGTCGGCGAACGGTTTTTCGTGATCTTGATTTGCTCAAGCAGGCAGGGGTGCCGTGTTATTTTGATGATGAGGGGTCGGGGTATCGGGTGGCGGAGCGGTATTTTTTGCCGCCTGTGAATCTGACGATTCAGGAGACGCTGGGTTTGTTGATGCTGGGGAAGACGGCGGAGTCGAGTCGTGATCAGCCGCTGGGCGTACCGGCGGTGTCGGCGATTCGGAAGCTGATCAGTGCGGTGCCGGAGCCGATGCGGAGTGCCTGTGTGGATGTGATGGATCATGTGTCGATCCGTCCCTCGGCACGGGTGCCGGGCGACCTGGAGACGCGTTATCACCAGGTGTTGCAGGCTTGCATTGATGAGGGTCGGGCTTGTTCGATTGATTACCGGGCTGCGCGAGCGAATCAAGACGAGCCGATTGTGCTGCATCCTTATGCGCTGCATTTTGCGGCGCGGGCGTGGTATGTGTTTGGTTATGCGGAGGCGTATGAGGAGGTGCGGGTGTTCAAGCTGGTTCGGCTGGGCGGGATTGAGCCGTTGGAGCGTCGGTTTACCGCGCCAAAGCGGTTTCGGGTAACGGACAAGATTGGCAAGGCGTGGCTGCTAATCCCGGAGGGGAAGGTGTATCGGATCGAGTTGGAGTTTTCACCGCGGGTGGCGCGGAATGTGATGGAGGTGTCGTGGCACTCGAGCCAGAAACAGCGGATGCTGGGTGACGGGCGGGCGCGGCTGAAGTTCGAGGTGGATGGGCTGGGCGAGATCGCGTGGTGGGTCTGCGGGTACGCGGATCAGGTACGGGTGCTGCGGCCGAAGAAGCTGGCGGATCGGGTGAGGGATATGCACCGGGCGGCGGCGGGGGCTTATGACTCGTGATGATGGTCGGCGATGGCCTGGGTGAGGTGATCGGCGAGTTCGCGGGCGAGGAGTCCGCGGTCGGTGTGGTGTTGTGACCAGAGGTCGGCGGCGCGGCCGTGGAGATGGACGGCGAGGCGGGAGGCGTTGAAGGGGTCCATGCCCTGGGCGAGGAGTGAGGCGATGGTGCCGGTGAGGACATCGCCTGTTCCGCCGGTGGCGAGGGCGGCGGAGCCGGTGTTGTTTTCTGCGGCGCGATTGCACGTGGCGGCGATCTGGGTTTTGTGGCCTTTGAGTACGACGGTGGCGGAGAGGGCTTCGGCGAGGGCCTGAGCTGCGTGGGGTCGTTGGACGGGATCGGTGGGCGAGGCGTCGATGCCGAGGGCGCTGGCGAGTCGGCCGAACTCGCCTGGGTGGGGTGTGAGGACGAGTCGGGGTGGTGTTGAGCCGGGGATGAGGCAGCGTTGGCGGAGGAGGGAAGCGAGAGCGTTGATGCCGTCGGCGTCGAGGACGACGGCGCGGGGCTGATCGGCGAGGAGGTGTTCAACGATGGACTGGGTGGTGCGGGTGATGCCGAGGCCGGGGCCGATGGCGAGGATGGCTTTCTTCTCGGGGTCGGCGCGGTCGATGGCGGCGAGTGCTTCTTTGGGGTCTTCGGGGAGGATGAAGCCGGTGGCGCTGGGTTCGAGGGCGATGATGGGATGGAGAACTTCGGCGGGGGCGGCGATTTTGACGAGTCCAACGCCGGTGCGGAAGGCGGCGCGGGCGACGAGGGCTGGGGCGCCGATCATGCCGATGGCCCCGCCTACGACGAGGACGGTGCCGAAGGTTCCTTTATGAGCGTCTTGAGGTCTTGGGGGTAGTGGGACACTCATTGTTCTTCTGCTTTGGCCTTGGGGCCAGAGGCGAGGGCGTTGATTCGGGCGGCGATGTAGGCGGCTCCAAAGCCGTTGTCGATGTTGACGGTGGCGATGCCGGAGGCGCAGGCGTTGAGGCAGCTCAGTAGAGCAGTGACGCCCTGGAAGTTGGCTCCGTAGCCGACGGAGGTTGGGACGGCGATGATGGGGGCGTCGATGAGGCCGGCGACGACGGAGGGGAGTGCTGCTTCCATGCCGGCGACGGTGATGACGACATCGGCGGAGCGGATCTCTTCGAGACGAGCGAGGAGTCGGTGGAGTCCGGCCACGCCTACGTCGGCGATGAGTTGGGTGGGTTGTCCGAGGGCGCGGCAGGTGACTTCCGCTTCGCGGGCGACGGCGAGGTCGGAGGTTCCTGCGGTGACGATGGCGATGGGGGACCTGGCGTCAGCGGTGGGTGCGTCGCCGATCATGACAGTGCGTGCGAGTTCGTCGATTTCGAGGGGATGGCCTTTTTCGAAGGCGGAGCGGACGAGTTGTAGATGGTCGCGGTTGCAGCGCGTGGCGAGGACGCATGAGCCCTGCTCGCGGAGGGTTTGTGCGATGGCGACGAGATGCTGTGCGGTTTTTCCTTCTGCGAAGATGACTTCGGCGGCGCCACAGCGTCGGGGTCGGTCGAGGTCGATGGTGGCGAAGCCGAGGGGTCGCGCCTGGAGTGACATGAGTTGCTCGCGGGCCTGTTCGCGCGTGAGTTTGCCGTCGCTGAGTCCGTTGATGATGTCGTCGATTGGCCCACGGGTGTCACTCATGGTGCTGATCCTATGCTGAGCAGGCGTTGGGCGTGTGGGCGGAGTTGATCGGCTATTTGATCAAGAACTGACTGATCGTAGAGGCCAAAGAACCAGTCGCGGCGGTTGGCGATCGTGTGGTTGGCGACGCCGGCGCGGGCGGTGGTTAGTTGGGTCTCTGCGTTGCGGATGGCTTGGGGGTGTTGTGACCGGAGTTGGTCGTTGATGGCGTGGATGCGTTGGAAGGCTTGCTGGCGGCGGAGTTGGTTGCGGTCATCGTTCATGTGTTCGATGAGGTGGTGTTTTTCGGTTGCCAGTTTCTGGTCTGCGTCTTCGACGTGGCGGGCGATGTTGTGGTGGAGGTGGTGGAGCCAGTGTTTGGCTTGGTGGAGGTCGTGTGGTGTGGCGACTGGGACGTTGAGGTTGAGGTAGGCGTCGGCGGTGACCATGGTCATGGGAGCGAGGGGCTCTTGCTGCCAGTCCTGCCACCAGGCTTCGGTGATACGGTCGTAGAGGTGCCCGCCTGTGCCGTGGATGAAGAGATCGACGAGCGCGGAGCGGAGGAAAGCGGTGAGCAGGAGGGCGCGGGGGAGGAGTCGGAGGTTGGTGTCGCGGGTGGGGGTGCCGTCGCTGAGGACGGGGATGGGTTTGGCGTCGGCGGTGTCGGCGAAAACGCGTTGGCGGGATTGCTTTGGCGCGAAGGCCCAGAGGGGGAGTTCGGTGAGGAGGTTATCGGTGTGGAGTGGGCTAATGCCGGCCTCGGGGAAGCGGAGGCAGGCGCGGTTGTAGGCGGTGATGGCTGTGGGTGCGTTGGCGATCAGTTTTTCAAGGAGTGTGTTGTAGGCGGGGAGTTGGGTGAGGTCGGAGACGAAGAGGACGGGGAGCGGGTCGTTGGGCCAGCGGGTTTGCGCGAGGAATGAGGTCATCTGCTGAGCGGAGGTGTCGCCTGGGAGGCCGTGTTGGAGGGTGTTTCTGAGTGCGGGGATGTTGGCATCTTGTGCGACTTGTTGGAGTTTTGAGGTTGGCAGGGGTGGTCGTGAGGCGGTGGGGAGGTCGCGGTGGGGTTCGGACGCGGTGATCTGGCGGGCGGTGGCTCGGTCGCCTGCGGTATGAGGGATGTCGAGGGACCAGATGTCGTGAAGATCCTGATCGACGACGATGTGGAGAGCCGTGACGCCGGCAGCGCGGGCCTCGCGGAGCATGAGGTCTTTGGCGAGGATGCCGGGGTGATGGAAGGTGGGCTGGTGGCCGGTGGCGAAGATGGATTTGTGGAGATCGGTAGGGTTGATGCGGCCGGTGCCGAGGCGGTCGGCGTGGGCGTTGATCAGGTCGGTGAGTTGTTGGGTGTCGTGGGTCTTGCTTCGAGGGGTGAGGCTGTCTGGCCAGTCGGCGACGCGCACCTGTGGGGTGAGGTCAGGCATGGCTTGGGCTCAGCCAGCCATACAGGGGCTGATCTTCTGTTCGGAGAGAGAGGGGTGTTTGGCGATTTCGTCCTGGAAGACCTCGCGGTAGTGTTCGAGGCGTGTGGCGGCGATATCGAGGGGCCCGCCAAAGCTGCGGTTAGGGTCGTTGTAGATGAGTCGGATGGGGACTTCGCGGACTCTGGTTTTGGTGGCGGCGGCCTGAACCCAGAACTGGAGGGGGATGGCATAGCCATCGACGTTGAGGTCGAAGTTGGTCAGAGACGAGACGCGATAGGCCTTGAAGCCGCAGAAGGCGTCGGTGATGGTGAGTCCGAGGCAGTCGCTGACCCAGCGGGTGACTTCGGCGTTGATCTGGCGGCGGTCGGCAGGCGGCGGATCGCCGCAGCGGGCGGTGTCGAGATAGCGGCTGCCGGAGAGGACATCGGCGTCGTTTTCTTCGATGGCTTTGTAGAAGTCGGGGAGGCTGGAGGGCTCGTGCTGCTCGTCGCAGTCCATGGTGATGAGCCAGTCGTACTGGTAGCTCTGGGCCCAGCGGAAGGCGTCGCGGATGGAGCGGCCGTAGCCGAGGTTGGTGCGGTGGCGGATGACGTCGACGGGTTGTTTAGCGAGGAGGGTGGGGGTTTCGTCGGAAGAACCGTCGTCGATGACGAGGATGTCGTCGGCGTAGTCGCTGACGCGGCTGAGGACGGGGGTGACGTATTTCTGTTCGTTGTAGACGGGAATGGCGACGAGGGTCCGTGGCATGAGGCACTCCATCGAGGGGGTGATGCGGACCCAGTGGGGCCGGAATGACTCTAGTCAGGCTGGGTCGAGGGGTCCAGCCCGATTTTAGAGAGGGCGATGAGGCCGTTGATATCGACCTGTTCAGGGCGATCGGTGGGGCTGATGCCCTGGGGCCAGGGGCGATCGCGGCCGAGGAGGGAGCCGAGTTGCTTGCGGCGGTGGCCGAAGACTTCGTGGAGGAAAGCGGCGAAGGTTTCGAGGTGTTCGAGGGGGAGTTCGGGGTGCTGGGATCGGGTGAGTCGGATGACGGCGGAATCGACTTTGGGGGGTGGGTAGAAGCAGCCGGGGGGGACTTTGCCGATGAGGTCTGCTTTGAAACTGACCTGGAGGAGGATGCCGAGGATACCGTAGGTTTTGGAGCCGGGTCCGGCGAGGATACGGTCGGCGACCTCTTTCTGGATGAGGGCGACGGCGTGGGTCATAGCGGGCATCTGGGCGGCGAAGTTGATCAGGAGAGGTGAGGCGGCCTGGTAAGGGAGGTTGGCGACCATCTTGAAGGGGTGGTCGGCGAGGGCTGTGGTGAGTTGCTGATTGAGGCCGTGCTTGCCGTCGAGGGCGTCGGCGAGGATGAGTTGGAAGCGGTCGCTATCGTCGCCGAAGCGTTCGCGGAGGAGTTGCTCCATGTCGCGGTCGATCTCGACGGCGATGACCCGTGCGCCGGTGTTGATGAGTTCTGCGGTGAGGACGCCGGTGCCGGGGCCGATTTCGAGGACGGTGTCGGAAGGCTCGAGGTTGGCGGCATCGACGATACGGCGGAGGTGGTTGGGATCGACGAGGAAGTTCTGGCCCAGGGCTTTTTTGGGGAAGAGGCCAGCGGCTGAGAGCTGATGTCGGATGCTGGGGCGCTGGGTGTTGGTCACGGGGAGCCGTTCACAGGGCGTTCGCGGCGGCGAGCCAGGCGTCGGCCATCTTGCGGTGGCCAGCGAGGGTGGGGTGGACGCCGTCTTCGGCCCAATACTGGGCCGGGGCGATTTCGAGGGCGTCGTCGAAAATGGTCTGGTAGCTGACGGGGACGGCGTCGAACTCGGCGACGAGGCGGTGGACGATCTCGCGGCGAGGGTCGAGGTTGCTGCGCATGGGGAGTTGTTGGCCGGCCCCGCAGGGGAGGACGAAGGGTTCGGCGAGGATGAGGCGCAGGTCGGGAAGGTGGTGTCGTGCCTGGTCGAGGAGGGCGCGGTAGGTGTCTTCGAAGGCGTCGTAGGAGGTGGGTGATTCGGGGTTGTCGGGTGAGAGTCCGTGCCAGGTGTCGTTGACGCCTATGAGGACGGAGAGGACGGTGGGCTGGAGGTCGAGGCAGTCGGTTTTCCAGCGTGCTTCGAGGTGGCTCATTCGGTCCCCGCCGATGCCGCGGTTGAGGACGCTGATGCCGGGGTAATCGGCTAGTAGTCGGGCGGCGCAGAGGCGGGCGTAGCCGAGACCGAGGCCTTCGGGGGTGTTGGGGTCGGTGACGGTTCGATCCCGGCCGGCGTCGGTGATGGAATCGCCTTGGAAGAGAACCCGGTCGTTGGCGGTGAGTGCGGCCATGGCTCGCTACGATAGATACGTGTCCGTGATCCGCCAACTGCCGCAGGTGCTGGTGAATCAGATCGCCGCAGGCGAGGTGATCGAGCGCCCCGCGTCTGTGGTGAAGGAGCTGATCGAGAACAGTCTGGACGCGGGCGGGACGCGGGTGGAGGTGACGCTTGAGTTGGGGGGGACGCAGCTGATCCGGGTGCACGATGATGGGAAAGGGATGGGGCCTGAGGACCTGTCGTTAGCGTTGGCTCCGCACGCGACGAGCAAGATCGCTGGGGCTGAGGACTTGGCGGCGATCGGGACGCTGGGGTTCCGGGGCGAGGCGTTGGCATCGATCGGGAGTGTGGCGCGGGTGCGGATCACGAGTCGTCCGGCGGATGAGAGCGATAGCGGGGCGATGATCCGGGCTGAGGGTGGTGTGGAGACGGGTCCGGAGCCGTGTGGGTCGCCTGGAGGGACGACGATCGAGGTGCGGGACCTATTTTTCAATACCCCGGCGCGGCGGAAGTTTCTGCGGACGGCGGGGACGGAGTACGGGCATTGTTACGAGGCGTTTGTGCGGACGGCTATGGCGCATCCGGGGGTTCACTGGACGCTGATTCACAATGGAAAGACCACGCTGGACCTTCCGGCGGCGGAGCCGGTGGAGCGGTGTCTGGCGATCCTGGGGCATGATCTGGTGGGTGGGTTGCTGGCGTTTGAGTCGGAGGCTCGGCCTGGAGGGGCGGGTGTTCGGGTGTGGGGGTTGGCGGGGACGCCTGATCTGGCTCGGCCGACGTCGCGGCAGCAGTATGTGTTTGTGAATGGGCGCCCGGTGCGGGATCGTAGCCTGAGTCATGCGGTGCGGGAGGCGTATCGGGGGCTGCTGGCGTCGGACAAACAGCCGGTGGCGGTGGTGATGGTGGAGGTGGCTGCGGAGAAGGTGGATGTGAATGTGCACCCGACGAAGTCGGAGGTGAGGTTTCATGAGCCGTCGGCGGTGCATGGGGCGGTGTTGTCGGCGATCCGGCAGGTGCTGCTGGGGACGGACCTGACGGCCCCGGCGAGTCTGGCGCGGTCGTTTGGAGGCGGCGTGGGGCGTCGAGATGAAGGGGCTGCGGTCTTGGGGTGGAAGGACGCGGGGGGGGCGACGGATGCGGAGCAACGGCAGGAACCGGTGCGGGCGTTTGTCGAATACTTCAAGCAGATGGCCCCGTCGCAGCAGAAGCTGGTGCTCGACGAAGTCACCCCCCTCCCCACCCCCCCACCCCCCCACTCCCCGCCACATGCAGCTAACTCATCTAACGCCGAGAGTCCTGAGTCATCCTGGGCTGGTTCATCTGGTGGGGGTGTGTCGGGTGAGGCTGAAGGAGGGGCGCTGCATGACGTGCGCGCTTATGGTCGAGCTACGCCTATTTTGCAGGTGCATGGCAGTTATGTGGTGACGGAGGATGATCAGGGGTTGGTGATTGTGGATCAGCACGCGCTGCACGAGCGGGTGATGTATGAGACGTTGTTGGAGCGTGTGCTGGATCAAGGCAAGCCGCTAGAGACGCAGCGGATGCTGATGCCGGTGACGGTGGCGCTGGAGCCGTCGGAGATCGAGTTGCTGGGGTCGCTGGAGCCGTTGTTGACGAAGGTTGGTCTGGAGATCGAGGCGATCGGGCCGCGGGCGGTGGCGGTTCAGGCGTATCCGAGCCTGCTGGTGAGCCGGGGTGTGGAGGCGGAGGGGTTTGTGCGGTCGCTGATGGACCTGGCGGCGGCGGGGAGGTTGTCGGGGGCGGCTGGTGAGTCAGAGGAGGCGGCGTTGCATGAGGTGCTGGACCTGATGTCGTGCAAGGCGGCGGTGAAGGCGGGGGATCGGCTGAGTGATGAGGAGTTGTCGTCGCTGTTGGCGCAGCGGGAGCGGGTGGAGCGGTCGAGCCGATGCCCACACGGTCGGCCCACGACGCTCCGGCTGACGCTACGGGACCTGGAACGGCAGTTTGGGCGGACTTAAGGGGGCTAAGGGGGTCTGAGGCGGGGTCCGATACTTGACTGTCGGCGTGTGGTGGGTAATCTTTAAGATTCGCTGCTGTGGAAAAGTCCGAAGTCTGTTGTGTGCCCTTTGGGGTAAGGGCTCTGGTTCAGGACCATATCAGCGTGCTTGTAGCAGGAACAGGAACCCGCCTCTGGGCGTTCCGGTCGGCACCGGATGAGCCTTGGGGTATTGATGATGAGCCGCGGCCGTGAGGCGGGCGGCGAATAGAGGTAAGGCCATGACGACCATCTCGGCAGATACAACGACGAACTCGAAACTGGCGAAGTTCCGCAACTTCGGTGTCTGTGCGCATATTGATGCGGGCAAGACGACAACGACGGAGCGGATTCTGTTCTACACGGGCAAGTCGTACAAGATCGGCGAGGTGCACGAGGGCACGGCGACGATGGACCACCTGCAGGACGAGCAGCAGCGTGGCATCACGATTCAGTCGGCGGCGACGACGTGCCCGTGGACCAAGGACGGCACCGAGTACACAATGAACCTGATCGATACGCCCGGGCACGTCGACTTCACGATGGAGGTTGAGCGTTCGATGCGTGTGCTCGACGGAGCTGTCGTGGTGTTTGACGGCAAGGAGGGTGTTGAGGCTCAGTCGGAGACGGTGTGGCGTCAGGCGGATCGTTACCGTGTCCCGCGCATCTGTTTCATCAACAAGATGGACAAGATGGGCGCTGACTTTGCGTTTAGCTTCAACTCGATCCATGAGCGTCTGGCTGCTCCGGCGATTGCTGTGCAGATGGCGATCGGTGCTGGTGATTCGTTTGAAGGCGTGATCGATCTGATCAAGATGAAGGCTTATTATTTTTCCCAGGAAGACAAGGGGACGACGGTTACCGAGGGAGAGATTCCTGAGAAGTATCAGGCCGAGGCTGACCGGCTGCGACATGATCTGATCGAGAAGGTTGCGGAGCTGGATGACAGCCTGACCGAGAAGTTTCTGATGGAGGAAGAGATCACGCAGGAGGAGATCAAGGCGGCGCTGCGTGCGGCGACGATTGCTCTGAAGGCTCACCCGGTTTTCTGTGGTTCTGCGCTGCAGAATATTGGTGTCCAGCGGCTGCTGGACGGCATTGTTGATTACCTGCCGAATCCGACCGAGGTTCCTGAGGTTCAGGGCACGGACCCGAAGGATGCTGAGATCAAGCTGACGCGTCCACACGACAAGACCGCCCCGCTTTCGGCGTTGGTGTTCAAGATCGTGAACGATCAGCACGGTGACCTGACGTATGTACGGATTTACTCGGGTACGCTGGAGAAGGGCACCCGCGTGCTCAACTCCAATAACGGCAAGCGCGAGATCGTGAGCCGTATCTTCGAGATGCACTCGAAGGACCGTATTGCCCGGGAGACGGCGGAGGCGGGTGAGATTGTGGCGGTGGTGGGTCTGAAAAACTCGCAGACGGGCGAGACGCTGTGCGATCAGGACAAGCCCATTGTGCTGGACCGTATGGACTTCCCGGAACCGGTGATCTCGATGTCGATTGAGCCGGCGTCGCAGGCCGACAAGGAGAAGCTGTCCAACGCACTAGCAACGATTCGTCGTGAGGACCCGTCGTTCCAGAGTCATTACGATGATGAGACGGGTGAGACGATCATCGCGGGGATGGGCGAGCTTCATCTTGAGATCATCACGGTGAAGCTGACCCGAGACATGAAGATTGGCGTGAATGTGGGTACCCCACGGGTGGCTTACAAGGAGTCGATCTCCAAGAAGGCCGAAGCTCGCGGGACTCACAAAAAGCAGACTGGTGGTCGCGGTCAGTTTGGTGATTGTACGATCACGGTTGAGCCGTTCACTGAGGATGAGGCCAAGGAGGCTGGCCTCGACTGGAAGGACGGCATGGCGTTTGAGAACAAGGTCATCGGCGGCGCGATTCCGAAGGAGTACATCCCGTCGGTGGGTGTTGGCTGTCGGGAGACGGCGAAGTCGGGCGTCTTGGCCGGTTATCCGTTGCTGGGCGTGAAGGTCACGCTGATCGATGGCAGCTACCACGACGTGGACTCGTCGCAGATCGCGTTTGAGCAGGCGGGCACGCTGGCGTTCAAGGAGGCCACGCGTCGGGCGGGGCTTCAGTTGCTCGAGCCGTTCATGAAGGTTGTGGTGACGACGCCTGACGAGTTCTTTGGCAACGTCACGGGTGATATGAATCGTCGTCGCGCGTTGATCGTGGGTGATGAGGAGCGTGGGAACACGCGGCTGATCACGGCGGAGGCGCCGTTGTCGGAGATGTTTGGTTATTCGAACACACTGCGTGGCATGACTCAGGGTCGTGCGAGCTACGCGATGGAGCCGCTTGAGTATCGTCCTGTTCCGCCTAACCTGGCGACGGCGATCCTTGAGGGCGAGGGTAAGGGCGGCAAAGGCAAGTAAGCCGACGGCGTCTTTGATTGATCGTGACAACGAGATAAGGAACCGAGCCGGCTCTGTTAGGGCCGGCTCGGTCAGTAGATGAGCCTGCTGAGTGTTGCCAACCTGGTGTTTAGCTTCGGCGACCGGACGATCCTCGACGGCGTGAACCTGACGGTTGCGGCGGGTGAGCACGTCGGGCTGGTGGGTCGTAATGGGTGCGGAAAATCGACGCTGCTGCGCCTGGTGGCGGGTCTGGAAGCGCACAAGCCAGAGAGTGGTCAGATCCAGTTGGCACGGGGGGCGCTGGCGGGGTATCTGCATCAGGACCCGAAGCTGGACCTGGAGCGGACGCTGGTGGAAGAGGCGAGGACGGCGTTTGAGGGGCTGGATCGGCTTCACGATGAGCTGGTGGAGATTGCGGAGGCGATGGGGACGGCGGAGGGGGACGAACTGGAGATGCTGCTGAAGCGTTATGAGCGGGTGGAGCATCGGGTTCAGTCGATGGGCGGTTTTGCTGTCGAACATCGTGTGGAAGAGACGCTGATGGGTCTGGGGCTGGATGAGCGGGCGTTCGGGGTGAAGGTGCGGGACCTGTCGGGTGGGCAGCGGGGTCGGCTGGCGCTTGCGAAGCTGCTGCTGAGTGATCCGGACGTGCTGCTGCTGGATGAGCCGACGAACCACCTCGATATCGCGGGTCGTCAGTGGTTGGAGAGCTTTCTGCACGACTACGAGGGCGCGGTGGTGCTGATCAGTCACGACCGGTGGATGCTGGATCGCGTGGTCACGAAGATCTATGAGCTTGAAGACGGTCGGATGGTGGAGTATCCGGGGAACTACGCGCAGTTTCGGGAGCAGCGGGCGCAGCGGACGATCGCGATGGCGCGGGCTTTTGATAAGCAGCAGACCAAGATCAAGCAAGAGCAGGCGTTTATTGATCGGTACAAGGCCGGTCAGCGGGCGCGGCAGGCTCAGGGGCGTGAGAAGCGACTGGAGCGTTTCAAGCGGGATGAGAGCCTGGATCGTCCGATGGAGCTGGACGCGATGAAGCTGCGGTTTGCTCCGAAGCGGCGCAGCGGCGACATCGTGCTGCGGGCGAACAAGATGGGGATGAGCTACGGGGAGAAGACGCTGTTTCGTGACCTTGAGATGGAGGTCAACCGGGGTGAGCGGATCGGTGTGATCGGTCCGAACGGTGCCGGCAAATCGACGCTGATTCGGTGTCTGTTGGAAGAGCAGTCGCCTACGCAGGGGACGGCGCGGGTGGGGGCGAGTGTGGACATGGGGCATTTCACGCAGACGCACGACGGGCTGAATATGGGGCAGACGATCGTGGAGTATCTGCGGTTGTTTACGCCTAACGATCTGGAGCAGGAGGCGCGTGACCTGGCGGGGGCTTTTTTGTTTACGGGTCAGGATCAGGACAAGCAGCTTGGGGTGCTGTCGGGTGGTGAGCGGGCGCGGGCGGTGCTGGCGGGGCTAATGTCGGGTGGTCACAACCTGCTGGTTCTCGACGAGCCGACGAACCACCTGGATATCCCGAGTGCGGAGCGGCTGGAAGCGGCGCTGCATGCTTATGTGGAGGGCGATCAGGGGTACTCGACGGTTTCCAAGCGGTCGGGTGAGGGGACGCTGCTGCTGATCACGCACGACCGGATGCTGCTGGACCGTGTGGTGAATAAGCTGCTGGTGCTCGACGGTCATGGAGGGTGTGTGGTGTTTAATGGCACGTACAGCGAGTACGTCGCGGCGAGTCAGAAGTCGGCGGCGAAGCCCGAGGCTTCTACGGCGGCCAAGCCGAAGAAGGCGGAGCCTGAGGTGGTGGCGGTCAAGCCAAAGAAGACCGAGAAGCCCGGGTCGAAGAAGGCGTCAAATAATCAGCGGAATCGTAGCGGGAGTGTTTCCAAGCTTAGTCAGGAATCGCTCGAGAAGAAGATCGAGCAACTGGAATCAAGGATCCAGGAGCTGGATGCGCAGCTGGTGGACCCGGAGTTTTACAAAGATGCTTCGGCGTTCTCGAAGGTGCATGACGAGCGGATGAAGCTGGCGGATGAGCTGTCGCCGCTGGAGATAGAGTGGGCGGCTCGGGCTGAGGCTTGAGTCGAGAGAGGTCAGTCGCTGGTGGCTCCGGCGGGCGGCTTGGGGGTGGTGTCACGGTCGTCCCAGGGGGTGAGGTGTTCGTAGAAGCGGGGTGGCGGTGCGTACGGGTTGAAGCGGTAGGGTCGGGCGTTCGCGAAGAGGCTGCTTCGATGTTCCTGGACCCAGCGAGCCCAAGGGGCGGGGTCGGTGCCGAGGGTCTGGCCTGTGAGGGTGGTGAGGCTGTCGCGAACGGAGCGGACGACGATGAAGTCGGGGTCGTCGAGGGCGGCGACGAGGACATCGACGACACTTGAGTCTCGGTACTGGCCGAGGGCGAAAGCGGCAGCGGCGCGGACCTCGGCGGCCTCATCGTCCTGCATGGTGCTGACGAGAGCGTTGATGGATTGAGGGTCGTGAAGACGCGCGAGAGCCGAGGCGGCTTCCCAGCGGACGACCATGATGGGGTCGGCGATGGCCTTAATAAAGATGGGTGCGTCGGTGGGGTCGGGCTGGGTCATCAGGGCGCGGATGGCGGCAGCACGAACCGTGGGGTCATCGTCATCCGTGAGGTCTCTGAGGAGCGTGGCGTAACCAGCTTCACGGACGAGTCCACGATCGGCGACGGCACTGGCGGCGTGCCTGCGGGCGTCGGGGTCGTAGGGGTTGACCAGTCCCTGAACCGCCTTGGGAGCGTTTGGAGGGAGCTTCTGTGCGTTGGGGCCGAGGCTATCGGGATCGCTGGAGCAGCTGGAGAGGGACAGAAGGAGGGCGGCGAGGAGGCACGTTCTGGATTGGGCGGGCTTGCTCATGGTCTATTAACATATCGCCCCCTGCGGGTCGCGGAGATTGTTCTACAATCCGAGTCCTGCTTATTCATAAACCATCAATCGAGCTGAACTCATCATGCGGATGCGAAACCTAAAGAATGTGCTGCTGATGGCCTTGGGCCTGACCTTGGCTGTCGGGGTTTGGGCGGGTGCGGCTGAGGTTGATCCGAACCTGCCGAAGTATGAGCCTGTGGAGGGTGTTTCGGGGACGATCAAGAGCGTTGGTTCGGACACGATGAACAACCTGATGGCGTTGTGGACCGAGGATTTTCGGCGGATGTATCCGGCGGTGCTGCCTGAGATCGAGGGCAAGGGGTCGAGCACGGCGCCAGCGGCGTTGATCGCGGGGACTTCGACGTTTGGTCCGATGAGCCGGCCAATGAAGGATGCGGAGATCGATCGGTTTGAGGAGAAGTTTGGGTGGAAGCCGACGCTGCTGCCTGTGGGCATCGACATGCTGGCGATCTATGTGAACAAGGACAACCCGATCGCTGAGCGTGGGCTGTCGATGGCTGAGGCGGATGCGATTTTTTCTTCGACTCGGAAGCTGGGGCATGATGACATCCGGACGTGGGGGCAGTTGGGACTGAGCGGGGACTGGGAGAACTCGACGATCAACATCTACGGTCGCAACTCGGTTTCGGGGACGTATGGGTTTTTCAAAGAAGCGATCATGGGAGATGGTGATTTCAAGTCGACGGTAAACGAGCAGCCGGGCAGTGCGGGGGTGGTTCAGGGTGTGGCCCGAGAGCGTTACGCGATTGGGTACTCGGGAATTGGGTACAAGACGGCGGATGTGGAGACGGTCCCGCTGGAGGTTGAAGAGGGTGGGGAGTTGATTTATGCGACCGAGGAGTCGGCGTTTTCGGGAGAGTATCCGTTAACGCGTTTCCTGTATGTCGCGGTGAACATCGAGCCGAACAAGGCGTTGGACCCACTTCGGCGTGAGTTCATCAAGTACATGTTTAGCCAGGCGGGTCAGCAGGTGGTGCTGAAGGATGGCTATCTCCCGATCACGGCGGTGATTGCTAGGCGATCACTGGGTGCGTGCAACATTGAACCGGGGTTCTGATTTAGAGTCCGGCGACGGGTTGCACCGGGTGTCGGTAGGCTGAAGCAACGGGCGATTCCGATTATGCCGAGCCAAAGCCAGTTCACCGGCCGAAACCGCCGGAAAACCACGGGTGTCTCGACGCGTCTTTTAGACAAGATCGCCCGAGTGATGATCACGGTCGGCGGGATCGGGACGATCATCGCTGTGCTGCTGGTGGCGGTGTTTCTGGCATGGGTGACACTGCCGCTGTTTCTCGATGCCGAGTTTGGAGATACGCCGACGGTGACGGTCGAGTCGGTGGAGTCGGAGACGCTTTGGGTCGGGGTGGACGAGCACAAGGTGCTGGCTTTGCGGGGGCTGGCGGACGGGTCGTTCCAGGCGATTGATCTGGAGAGCGGAGCCGTGGTCACAACGGAGCGTCCTATGGAGGGGCGAACGATGACGGCCTGGACACGTTGGCCAGCGAGTGATTCGGTGGTGTTGGGGTTTTTGGATGGGACGTTCGCGACGGGTCGAGTGGGTTTTGAGACGAGCTTTGTGGAGTCGGCGGGTCAGGATGAGGTCTGGTCATCGCTTGGCGTGGGGGAGACTCGACGCGTGGGTGATCGTGTGGCTGAGCGGATCGATGAGCGGCAACTGCGGGTGCAGGAGTTGGCGATCAGTTTCGACGACGCGATTCCCAGCGGGTCGGATGATCCTGTGCTGTTGCTGGACCGAGCCTCGGGCAGTGTGCTGGGAACGACGGTGGTGCTGCTGACCGAGGCTCGTGATGAGCTTCGTGTGGTCCGGGTGCGGCGGGTTGAGAATGTGCTCACGGGGATGACCACGCTGCGACCATCGCGAACGGGCGTGGCGTTTGAGGATCGTCCAGGAGAGACACCTCTTGAACTGCTGGTCACGTCGCTGGGTGACAATGCGATGGTGGTTTGGGAAGACGGGGTGGTGGACCGGTACAACCTCAGAAGAAGTGGTGGGGATGGGCTTGGGCTGGCCGAGCGTTTCGAGTTGCCGATTGAGGCTCGTGCCACGACGGCGGCGATGCTGATCGGGCAGGAGACGCTGCTGATCGGCACGGATGCGGGCAAAGTCCTCGCTCTGTTTCGGACGCGGACGGAAGATGGAACTGGGGGTGATGGATTCCAGTTGGTGACAGGGCACGTGTTTGGTGAAAACGAATCGCCTGTGACGTCGTTGGCGAGTTCAACGCGGTCTCGGCTGGTGGCAATCGGTCATGCGGATGGTCATCTGGAGTTGGCACAGGTCACGAGTGAGGTGTCGTTCCTGCCTTCGGGTCGAGAGGGTCGTCTTGACGCTGTGGCATTTGCGCCGAAAGAAGACGGGCTAGTGGCGTGGACCGATGGCGGGTTGGCGCGGTGGTCGCTGGACAAGCGACATCCTGAAGCGAGCTTCAAGGCGCTGTTTATGCCGGTTTGGTACGAGGGTTATCCGGAGCCACAGCATGTCTGGCAGTCTTCCGGGGCGACTGATGCGCATGAGCCGAAGCTCGGGTTGATGCCGCTGGTGTTTGGGACGTTGAAGGCGACGTTTTTCGCGATGCTCTTTGCGACACCGATTGCCCTGCTGGCTGCGGTCTACAGCAGCGAGTTCCTGACGCCTGCGTGGCGCGGACGGATCAAGCCGACACTCGAGATGATGGCGAGTCTGCCATCGGTGGTTCTTGGTTTTATGGGCGGGCTGGTGATCGCACCGTTTGTCGAGCGATATCTTCCTGAGATGCTGGGGGTGTGTCTGGTGATGCCGCTGGCCTTGCTGACCGGGGCTTTTCTGTGGCCGCTGCTGCCGCAGCGTTGGAGTGTGACTGCGCGGCGACTGCGACTGATTGGTGTGTGGGGTTCGATGATTGTGGGCGTCGTGCTCGGCTGGACGATGGGGCCTCTGATTGAGTGGCTGCTGTTCTCGGGCGATCTGCGGCGGTGGCTGGATGGCCAGATCGGTAGTGCGACGGGTGGTTTGATGTTGCTGCTGTTGCCGTTGACGATCATTGCTTCGGCGTACTGGTTTGGTCGTTACCTGACGGATCGGATGAGAGACTCATCGATCGAGACTGATGAAGCGGCGGCGCGGGCGAATCTGGCAAAGTGGGGCGCGATCCTGGGGCTCGGTGTGGGGGTGGCTGGTGGTCTGGCTTATGTGTTGTCGCTGATGGGTGTGGACCCGCGACCGGGTTTGCTGGATACGTATGTGCAACGGAACGCGACGATCGTGGGGTTTGTGATGGGTTTCGCGGTGATCCCGATCATCTACACGATCGCGGATGATGCGCTGACGGCGGTGCCGAATCATCTTCGTTCGGCTTCTCTTGGGGCCGGGGCTACGCCCTGGCAGACCTCGGTGCGTGTGATCATCCCGATCGCGGCGAGTGGGTTGTTTAGTGCCTTGATGATTGGGCTGGGGCGGGCGGTGGGTGAGACGATGATCGTGCTGATGGCCGCGGGCAATACGCCTGTGATGGACCTTAATCCGTTCAATGGCTTCCGGAC
The DNA here is from genome assembly GCA_040222855.1 of Phycisphaeraceae bacterium. Lineage (NCBI taxonomy): Bacteria > Pseudomonadati > Planctomycetota > Phycisphaerae > Phycisphaerales > Phycisphaeraceae > Phycisphaeraceae bacterium. The sequence goes on from JAVKCD010000025.1 coordinate 691,702, forward strand.
GATGAGCGCGAACATTGCGGTGGAGTTGCCGGAAGCGGTGCGGGACTCGACGCACTACCGGACGCTGTTCTTGGCTGCGTTGCTCTTGTTCGCGATGACCTTTGTGCTCAACACGATCGCTGAAATAATTCGTAACCGATTCCGCAAGAGGGCTCAGGTGCTATGAGTCAGGCCGGAGTCACATCCTCGAGTGGTAGGCGTCGGACGCATCACGCGGTGAGCAGTCTGCTGTCTCGTGGCGAGCCAATGATCTGGCTGATGGCTGGCGGCTTGGCGCTGGCGATCGCGATGGTGACATGGCTGCTGGGACTGGTGCTCATTCAGGGGATGACGACGTTCTGGCCACTGGCGATCACTGAGCTGGAACTCATCGACGGTCGGACGATTATGGGGCAGGAAGTCCGACATGAGCGGTTGGAGGTCGATGAGGCGTTCTTCGCCGCCCTGCCCGAAGCGCAGCGCGAGGCGGCACGGCTTGCGGCTGATGAGGGAAACGGATCGGTTCGGCGAGTGCTGCTGCGAACGGGCAACTTCGAGCTGACGCGGACGCGTTTTACCTGGGTCTTTGACTTTGAGCGTTTAGAAGAGAACAGACCGAAGGATGCGATGCTCTTGGAACGCCTGGAGTGGGGACGTTTCTATGGGATGCCGGTCCGATTTGAGCGTGGGGGAGAGGTGCTCGCCGAGGGGTCTGCATCGACCAGAGCCCTGCTAGAGCGTCGCTTGCCTGAGGTTCTGGCGGTGCGTGAGCAGATCCGTGAGATCGAGCGAGAGCAGATCGCCGACCTGACCCGTCAGCAAGAGCGGGGGCGCTTACTCTTGCGGAGTGAGCAACAGACGAGTGAGGGTGATGCCTCTGCGCTTGAGACGGCGCAGGATGTGCATGACGCAGAGTTGGCTGAGATCGAGCAGGCCGTGTCGGCGTTGCGGGCTGAGGTGGCGGAGCTGCGTAGCAAAGTCTCCGAGGATTACCTGGTGCTGCGGACGGCGACGGGCGTTGAGCATCGCACCGCACTGCTCCAGATCGTGAGGCCAGTGGCCACCAATGACCTGAGCATCGGCGAGATGTTTAGTCTCTATTTCGCGAGGTGGTGGGAGTTTCTCAGTGATGATCCGCGAGAAGCGAACAGCGAAGGTGGGGTGTTTCCGGCGATCTTTGGCACGGTGCTGATGACGCTGATTATGAGTGTGCTGGTCGTTCCGTTTGGTGTGATGGCAGCGTTATACCTGCGGGAGTACGCCAAGGGCGGGCTGGTTACGAGTTCGGTCCGGATCGCGATCAACAATCTGGCGGGTGTTCCGAGCATTGTTTTTGGCGTGTTTGGGCTGGGGTTCTTCTGTTACATCGTGGGTGTTGAGATCGACCAGTTGTTCTACGCGGACCGGTTACCGAACCCGACGTTTGGCAAGGGTGCGTTGATCTGGGCGTCGTTTACGCTGGCGCTGCTAACGCTACCGGTGGTGATCGTGGCGACCGAAGAGGCGATCGCTGCAGTGCCAAACTCGATGCGTGAGGGTTCGTATGCGTGCGGGGCGAGCAAATGGCAGACGATCCAGCGGATTGTGCTCCCGCGAGCGATGCCGGGGATCCTGACCGGCACGATCCTTGCGATGGCGCGAGGAGCCGGCGAGGTGGCCCCGTTAATGATCGTGGGTGCCGTGAAGTTGGCGCCGGAGCTGCCGATCAGCTTCTCAGCGGAGGAGCAGTTCGGGCTCAACCGGAGTTTTATGCACCTTGGTTTTCACATCTATGATCTGGGCTTCCAGAGCCCGGACTCGGAGGCGGCGCGACCGATGGTGTACACGACGACGCTGCTGCTGATTGCCATTGTCGCGTCGCTGAATGTGGCAGCGATTGCGATGCGTAGCAGGCTCAAGAAACGGTTCAAGAACGCGGCGTTCTAACATAACCAGGACAGGAAAGACCATGACTGAGATGTCGAGCATCCAGACGATCACGGGGCCAGCGGCCTGGGATGCGCATCAGGGCAAGGGGGTCTCTCGCCTTGAGGCGATCGCGTCGGGTTCCGAGGTCCCCAGTGAGGTGCACGAATCGCTGAGTAAGACCCAAGGCGTTCTGCAGATCAAGGATTTCTGCCTGTGGTACGGGGAAGCTCAGGCACTGCATGACATCAATATGCAGGTTCCAAAGGGTGAGGTTACGGCGTTAATCGGCCCATCGGGCTGTGGCAAGTCGACGCTGCTGCGGTCGGTCAATCGGCTGAATGATCTGATCGATAGTGTGCGGATCGAGGGAGACATGCTGCTGAATGATGACACGATCTATCACTCGCGTGTTGATGTGATCGAGCTGCGCAAGCGGATGGGGATGGTGTTTCAGAAGTCGAACCCGTTCCCGATGAGCATCTATGAGAACGTGGTGTATCCGCTACGGATCGATGGTGAGCGGAACCGCGGGGTGTTGGATGAGGTCTGTGAACGGTCGCTGCGCGGAGCGGCGCTGTGGGATGAGGTCAAGGATCGGCTTAAGGAAAGTGCGCTGAGTCTGTCCGGTGGTCAGCAGCAGCGGCTGTGCATCGCCCGGGCGATTGCTGCGGAGCCCGAGGTGCTGCTGATGGACGAGCCGTGCTCGGCGCTCGATCCGATCGCAACAGGGAAGATCGAGGACCTGATCCAGGAACTCAAGGGCAACTACACGATCCTGATTGTGACGCACAACATGCAGCAGGCGTCGCGGACGAGTGACAACACGGCGTTTATGTACCTCGGGCGTCTGGTGGAATACGGGCCCACGGAAGAGATCTTTACGAAGCCGCACCTGACCGAGACCGAGTCTTACATCACCGGTCGGTTCGGCTAAAAAAAGGGTCGATTATTCGGGGAAGCTGACTTGTCCGCCAAGGCGCTGAGCTGCGGTGTAGAGCAGGTAGCGGGCGGACCATTTGCTCGCGTCGTGGTCGGGGTCTGCGGGGCAGGCTTCTTCGAGGACCCGTTCGATCTCGGGGTCATCGCAATGCCAGCGATGTTGTTCATCGAGGTGAGCGAACAGTCGAGAGTAGCCCTTGGCGAACTCGATCGATCCGATCGTCGCGGGCGGGTGAGACAGAGTGGGCGTGTTTAATCGCATGGCGGGTCCAGACCTTCGGGTGGTGAGACGCCGGGGCTGCAACTCATGGATTCTTGACAGAACCCTCCTGAAAGTAGCGACTTGAGGCGGTCTGGCCAAGTCAGCCAACATCATTGATCGCAGTTCATTTCGCAGCTTATATTAGGTGTAGAGGCAGGCATGACTTACGGTTTCACGCCAGGCGGGGCAGGCGGTGGATTGCTGGAGGATAACTCTCCTGGGTCCGGCTTCGAGCGCGGCGGCTTGCTCGATCCGTGTGACGGCGTCACTAACGCCAAGCAGGCGAATCAGGTGATCCTGGCCTGAGGGATGAGCACGCGTGGGGTAGCTCGCCCAGGCAAAATGATCGGGATGCGAAGCCATGATCTCGGCAAGAAGCCAGAGGCCAAAACTCACGGGACGCCAGTTGTCGGTGTCGATCACTTCGAGATGCACGCCACTGAGTCGAGACCCTTCTTGGCGTGAGTTGTCTGGTGTCGCTTCGATCGGCTGCGCCTTGAGAAGGTCTCCCCATGTGTTGTTGATGGCTTCTGCTAGAGGCTCGGCGTTGAGCGACGGGCCGAGAACCGCTTCGAAGGGATGCGGGGTGCCGCGGCCCAGCGAGAGTGTTGTTGCTTCGAGAAAGCAGAGGGCGGGGTAGAGCCATGCGGTTTGCGGTCGTCGGATGGCTGGAGAGGAAGGGGTCCAGGGTAGCCCGGTGTCTTGCCAGCTCATGCCTCGGTCGTAACCGTGCATCGTGAGCACGGCGAGCGAGGCGTCGATGATCTTCTGATCCACCCAGTGTCGAGCGAGTTCGCCAAGGGTGAGGCTGTGGCGAATCGGCATGGGGTAGCGACCGAGGAAGGTGGCGCAGGCGGGATCGAGCATGGGACCTTCGCAGGCGTCAAGGTCGCAGGTGATGGGGTTAGGTCGGTCGAGAAGAAGACAGGGTGTTTGTGTGCGCGCGGCGGCGTGGAGCGCGTGCCAGAGTGTCCAGGTGTAGGTGTAGGAACGGGCCCCGATATCCTGGAGATCAATGACGAGGAGGTCGAGATCGGCGAGTGAATCGGGGGGTGGTTCCAGGTGGTCGCCATAGAGACTGACGATCGGCAGACCGGTGGTGTAGTCGGTGTCGTTGGGGACGGTCTCGCCGTCGGCGGCGTTGGCCGCCAGGCCGTGCTCGGGTGAGAAGAGCCGAGTGATCGGGACGCCTGCGTCATGCAGGGCGACGTAGGAAGGGCGTGTCGGGTCTCCGCCTACGACGGCGGGGCTGTGCGTGAGCATGCCAACGGATGAGGCTGGCGGGAGTTCGACGTCACCCGTGAGCAGGCGGTCGATGCCGAGTTGCATACGAGGATAGGAAGGTCGTGGCACGCGCAGAGCGTACCGGTGATCACCAGAGTCGGTCGATCTCGGGCTCAATCGGCGCGGCCACCGTAAGGTCGAGGGCGTCTTCAGTGATGCCCTCGTCGGCGTAGAGGCGGGCGACGCAGCGGGCAAAGCCCTGGTCATCGAGCCAGCGGTGTAACGCGGTGACTGAGGTGAGCAGGTCGGCCTTGGTGCGTTGTCCATCGGCCTGGGCTGCGATCACACCTGGGGTGAGAAACGGAACGATCAGGGCGAGGTCTGTCTCGGCATCGATATGCACCTGTTGGCAGTACCAGTCGGCGAGGTCGACCGGGACGCGAACGGCGACCCGTTGGGGCCTGCGGAGTTCATCGTTGAGTTCCCCGCCCCGGCAGCGTGCCCAGGCCTCGGCGCGGATCTGCTCCATGCCTTGCTGCGAGGGCGTCAGGCTGGCCAGGCGGTGCATCGCGGCGGCATAAGCCTCCCAAACCGGGATCGGGCCACGGGCTCGGTCGAAGGCGAGCGAAACGAACGCCGGGAGACGAAGCCGGAGGGCAGAAACGGGTCCGGGATAACTGTCCACGATGAACTCCTTACGGGGGAGCTATCGGGGGCTATCCACGAGGCGTGTACCGGATGGGTCGAGAGGATGGAGGAAGTAGGACCGTCTGGGAGGGACGTGAGGGTTGTGCGGAAGTTGATGCTAATCAAGCCTTTATCGGTGTTCACCTGGCTTAGATGGGGGAGATGGCATGACTTTGCCGATTGTCCAGTTTGGTTTGCCTGTGCCGAATGTGGAGTTTATGCTTAACTAAGGCTTATGTGATTCACGATTCAAGTAACGACTCAAAACAAGAATAAACCGTCTGCGAGAGTCGTCGTCTGCACCTGCAGCGCCAAGAGAGTTTGACCCACCCCGAGACCCGTGCGGCTCTTTGCTGAGTAGCGCGGGTCTTGTTTTTTACCCACTAGGGTCTGGCGGTCAGTCGTATCGGAAGACGCCCTTGCGCCAGGCGTAAGCGAAGGCGATGACAGAGGTGAGCAGGAAAAAGAGCAGCCGAGCGAGGAAGACCCCGCGGTCGGGGTCGTCGAGGGCGAGGCTGGGATAGGTGACCGCCCAGGGGTAGAGGAAAGCGATCTCGACATCGAAGAGCAGGAAGGTCATGGCGACCATGTAGAAGCGGACATTGAACCGCCTGCGGGCTGATCCGATGGGGTTCATGCCCGACTCGTAAACCGTGCCCTTGGTCGCGCCTAGGCGCGACGGACCGAGGATCATGGTGGCGACGACGGCCCCGATGCCGAAGACGATGGCGATGAGCACCAGGACGCCGAGGGCGGCGTAGTGGTTGAACTCTGAAGGGGCAGTCTGGGCGAAGGTCACGAGCATGGCGAGAGTATAACGCCTCAGTTATCTGCTGGCAGCCAGACTTTACGCCAACAACACACCCACAAACGAAAGGTTTTCCACCGGTTCTGCAGATAATCACCCTCCTCAGAAATCACACGTCAATGACTGCGTCAGGCATTCTTCCGACAGTCCCCAGAAGTTAGAACTTTGAGTGAGCACAGCCGAGGATTGGTCGAATGCTCCAGTACCACGACCTGATGCAGCGGATCCTCGATGAGGGGATCGACAAGGCGGACCGGACCGGGACCGGGACGCGCTCGGTGTTCGGGCACCAGATGCGGTTTGATCTCGCCGAGGGCTTCCCGCTGGTGACGACCAAGAAGCTGCACCTCAAGTCGATCATCCATGAGCTGCTTTGGTTCATCGCGGGCGACACGAACATCGGCTATCTCAAGGAGCACGGCGTCTCGATCTGGGACGCCTGGGCCGATGAGAACGGCGACCTCGGGCCGGTCTACGGGGCGCAGTGGCGCTCGTGGCCAGCACCCGATGGTCAGACGATTGACCAGCTTGGTCAGGTGGTTCAGCAGGTCCGCACGAATCCTGATTCGAGGCGGCTGATTGTGTCTGCGTGGAATCCGGCGGTAATCGAGCAGATGGCGCTACCCCCCTGCCACTGCCTGTTCCAGTTCTATGTCGGAGACGGTCGGCTGAGTTGTCAGCTCTATCAGCGGTCTGCGGATGTGTTCCTCGGCGTACCGTTCAACATCGCCAGCTACGCGCTGCTGACGATGATGATCGCGCAGGTCACTGGACTGAAAGCCGGTGATTTCGTTCACACACTCGGCGATGCACATCTCTACGCCAACCACTTTGAGCAGGCTCGGGAGCAGCTTCGTCGAGAGCCACGGAAGCTGCCGACGATGGCGATCGATCCGAACATCAGGAGCCTCGAAGCGTTCCGGTATGAGCACTTCACGCTGATGGGTTACGACCCGCACCCGCACATCAAGGCGGTGGTGGCGGTGTGACCCCCCCACCTCATACACGTTCCTCTCACGGTCCGACCACGACATCTGCCTCTCGGATTCTGAGCGATTAGGATGAGACCATGATCCTCTCGCTCATCTACGCCCGGTCAGAAAATCGCGTCATCGGCAGGGATGGCGGGCTGCCTTGGCGGCTACCGGAGGACTTCAAGCACTTCAAGCGGACCACGCTGGGGCACCCGATCATCATGGGTCGAAAGACGTTTGAGGATCACCGATCGGTGCTGCCCGGGCGGACCAACATCGTGCTGACCCGTCGTGAGGATTTCAGCTTCCCGGGCGTCGAGGTCCGACGGTCGCTGGAGGAGGCGTTAGCCCCCTACCGGGACACGGACGAGGAAGTATTTGTCATCGGCGGGGCCGGGCTGTTCGCTGAGGCATTCCCGCACGCGGACCGTGTGTACGAGACGGTGGTGCACGCCGAGGTCGAGGGCGACGTCGTGCTGCCAGCATTTGACTTCAGTGGCTGGTCACGGCAGGTGCTCCTGGAGCATCCTTTGGATGAGCGGCATGGGTTTGGGTTTACTGTGCTGAAGTACGCGGACCGTTGTTTGGTTACGCCACCGTCACCTTGATCATCTTGTCCCCCGCGGCGATCTTATCGACAACGTCCTGGCCCTCGGTGACCTTGCCGAAGACCGAGTGCTTGCCGTCGAGCCATGGGGTGTCGGTGTGGGTGATGAAGAACTGGGAGCCGTTGGTGCCGGGGCCGGCGTTGGCCATGGAGAGGGTGCCGGGGCCATCGTGCTTAAGATCGGGGTGAAACTCGTCATCAAACTTATAGCCGGCGTCGCCGGTGCCGTCGCCCTTGGGGCAGCCGCCCTGGATCATGAAGTCGGCGATGACACGATGGAACTTCAGGCCGTCATAAAAGCCCTCGGTGGCGAGTTTCTCGAAGTTAGCCACGGTCTTGGGGGTCTTGTCGTCGTAGAGCTCGAGGGTGATGGTGCCCTTGGCGGTTTCGATGGTCGCGGTCTTCATGGGTCGGTCCTTGGGAACTTGGGTAGGTGGGGTACTGGGATAGTCTTCGATTGTAGGGCATAACGGGTTATACTTCCCGGCGTCGGGCGATTAGCTCAGCTGGCTAGAGCGCTTCGTTTACACCGAAGATGTCGCGGGTTCGAGTCCTGCATCGCCCATTCGCGGATCTTCTCGACGGGTCTTGTCTTGCCGCCTGCTTACCGAGGTACGCCATGATTCAGAAGGCTTCAGGATCGAAACAGCCCGGCTATGTCGATGCTTCCCGGCCGGGGTTCATGACGCCCGAGGTGATCGCATTCTTTCAGGACCATGGCTATCTGGTGCTGGAGAACGCCCTGAATGCCGAGGAAGTCAGGGCGCTCAACGAGGACGCGATGCAGATCTGTCGAGGCAAGTACGGCACCTACGACGGCTGGTCAGGTCCACACGATGGGCAGACGGACGACGAGGTGCTCCGCCAGTACCTGTGCATCCACTTCCCGCACAAGTTTTCCCCGGTGATGAAACAGCACCTGGCTCATCCAGCGATGGTCGAGGCGCTGGTTGGCATGATCGGCCCTGATGTCAAGTGCATGCAGTCGATGCTCTTCATCAAGGCGGCGGGCAAGCCCGGGCAGGCGTGGCATCAGGACGAGGACTACATCCCGACGCGCGATCGATCGCTGACTGGCGGATGGATCGCTCTTGATGATGCGACCGTACAGAATGGCTGCCTCTGGGTGATCCCCAGATCACATCGGCCGGGTGTGCTCTGGCCTCAGAGTCTTCAGGATGATCCGCGCTTCGACTGTGGTGAAGAGAGCCAGGGCTTTCCGTATACGGAAGCTGATGCTGTGCCGGTCGAGGTTAAAGCAGGGAGCATTGTTTACTTCAACGGCTACCTGCTGCACCGGTCGCTCCCGAACCAAGCCGAGACGGGCTACCGCCGGGTGCTGGTGAATCACTACATGAGCGCCTCCTCGCTGCTGCCGTGGGTCGCCAATCTGCAGGAGCACGACTGCTATCTCGATCACACGCGATCGGTGGCGAAGTGTGATGTGCGTGACATCGTGATGGTCGCTGGTCAGGACCCTTACGCCTGGATGGGAGTCTCTGACCTCAACAAGCCTCACGTCCGGCCGACCGGTGAGGGAGGCTGTGCCAAGGCTGCGGAGCCGGGCAAAGCATCAAGGTAAATCGACGGCGTGTGATCGCTTCTTCAGTAAGATCCACGGCGATGCATAAGCCAAGCCCAGAATCTTCAGGCACATCTTCAGAGACGATCCTTCTCGGCCTTGATATTGGAGGGACCAAGTGCAGTGCCCTGATCGGGACGGCGGCAGGTGATGTGCTGGATCGCTTGACCTGGCCCTCCGATGCGGCGCATGGTCCCGATGCGATGCTGGATGATCTGATCGGTCACGCCAGAGCGTTGATCAATCGGCATAAAGGCGAGCTCGCGGGAGCAGGTGTGGTCGTGGGCGGGCCACTCGATTCTCGCCGGGGTCTGGTGCTGAGCCCTCCCAACCTGCCGGGGTGGGACAACATCCCGTTGCGTTCGAGGCTTGAGGATGCGCTATCGATGCCCGTCGGGCTTGAGCATGATGCCGCAGCCTGTGCCCTGGCTGAATACCACTGGGGTGCGGGCCGAGGCGAGCACTCGGTTGCCTACCTGACCTGCGGGACCGGCTTTGGGATGGGGCTCGTGATCGACGGCGTGCCTTACTACGGCGCTGGCGGGCATTCCTGCGAGATCGGTCATGTGCTGCTCGAAGGCGAAGGCCCGGTCGCGTTCGGCAAGGCGGGTAGCGTCGAAGCTTTTTGCGCCGGGGCATCGCTGCCCAAGCTCGCCGCGTGGAAGTACCCGGATCGATGGCGTGATGCAGCGCCGACCGGGCCCGAGTTATCTGATTTAGCCGGGTCTGGCGATGCAGACGCCAGATCAATTATTGATGTGTGGTCGGACTCCGTGGCCAGAGTCGCGGCTTCGATCGCCGACACGCTCTTCTGTGATGTGATCATCCTCGGCAGTCTCGCACGTTATCTAGGACCGGAAGTCTTTCAAGCCATTCACGAAGCGTACCTGGCGCAGGTTCATCCGCATGCACGCGATAGCTGCCGATTATGTGTTACCGAGCTTGGCAACAGGCTCCAGGATAGTTCTGCGCTCGCCGCAGCAACGCGGGCTCGTTCAATTCGTCAGTAACCAAAAACTCAAAGCGTGGGACTGAATCAGTCGAGAACCGGGCTCGCGGCTTTCTTCGCTGCGATCTGCTCGCGGATCTCGTGGCTACGCTCTTCATTGAGCTTGTAGCCGAGCATGATGAGGATCGCCAGGAGCGTGCCGGTTACCGGCACGACGATATAGGCTAGGCGGAGGCCATCGAGGGCTTCGGGAGTCTGTACGGCGGCGTTCTGATCGAATCCGACCCACTTCATAATGAGACCTCCGCCAAGCCCGGCGATGGCGAAGCCGAACTTGACCGTCCACCAGTAAACGGCACCAAAGGCTCCCTCGCGGCGGGAACCGGTGTTGAGTTCATCGAGGTCGCAGACGTCCGCGGTCATCGACATCATGAGCGTGAAGAGACTGCCGATACCAAAGGCAAACAACGGAAGCGGGAGAAAAAGCAGCCAGGGATTCTCGGGGTTGAAGCACCACCAGAAACTGATGTAGCCGACGATCGAGATCGACTGCGAGAATAGAAACGCGTTCTTCTTGCCGAATTTTTCGGACATATAGGTCACTGCGGGAATGGCGATAAAGGTGGTCATCAGCGCACTGACCGTACCGAACCAGGTCGGCCAAGTCCCCGCACCGTCAGGCCCTGCGTCGCCGCCGAACATGTAGTGGACAATGATGAAAAAAGACATTCCCGCCACGGTGTTGAAGGCATTGAACACCAGGAAAGTCGCGAGGCAGATCTGGACAAAGGGCAGACAACGGAAAGTCGCGCCGAAGCCAAGAAACAAGCTCAGTAGGCTGTCTCCGACTTTCCTGAGTGAGAGTTCTTCCTGAGTGCTGGGGTCTACGGGCTGGGTCTTACAGAAAATGGCGGGGATCATCGCCATGATCATGCAGCCGACGCCGACCCAGATCGCGAGGTGGCGGGCGCCCGTTACGGCGTCGGGATAGATGTCAGGGTCATACAAGATGACCCAGAACCACGGGACGATGACCCAGGCCCACTGGCCAATCCACTGCGCAACCGCCATGAGCCGGGTGCGCTCGTGAAAGTCATCACTCATCTCGTAGCCCATAGCCACATAGGGCGTCGCGAAGATTGTCAGGCCAAGGTAGAAGACAATGGAGAGCAGCAGAAAGTAGGTGAAGTTGTAAGCCTCGCCGTTCTCCGGATAGAGCTGCCACATGAGCATGTAGGAGAGACCCGCGAGAATGGCACCGATGAAGATATACGGCCTGCGTCTTCCCCAGCGGGACTTCGTGTTGTCGGAGATGTAGCCCATCACCGGGTCAGTCAGGGCATCTGACAGGCGCGGGAGGAAGAACAGGATGCCCCATAGCAGCGGGTCCATCCCGAGGCTCTGGACCAGAATCACCATGAAGATCCCGAGCGCCGCAGGGAACATCTGATTCCCGAGCATCCCCACGCCAAAGGCGATCTTCTGACTAAGCGGAACGTGTGACGGACGCGCCAACGAGTCGGATGAGTGAGTCAACGTGATCTCCGAGAAGTGCGGTGAGACATCGAGCAGAGGCTAGATGCTAGCGGCAGACTTCACGAGATGCGGCATAGTGGGATGGAACAGTTACTTGGCGGGCAGGAACCGAACATCAGAAAGGATGGCAGCGGTGCTCTCACCTTCGACCTTGATGGTGATGCCGAGGTCGTGCCAGCCGGTGTTGGCGTCGTACAGACCATCGTTGGCGAGTTGGATCGCGTACTCCGGTCGATCGCGGAGCGAAGCCGCGCCGTCAGCGAGCATCAGGTGCAGGCTGTAGTCACCCTCAACCAGGTCGGTGGGTAAGCCTAGAGTTCTGGTCACGGCGATCGGAGCCCCGGGTAGCCACAAACGCGGGTCATCCGGCAACGTCACGGCGTACAGCGCGCCGGTGGTCTTGTGCCTGATCGCCATCCGAAGATCTCGGGGGTTGTAGGGGGCCGCCCAGCCGTGGTTGCTTAGTTGCAGGTTGATATCGATTGCTCCTCCAGCCGAAGCGGTCTCCGGATAACTGAGCTTTTCAAGCACCAACCGGTATCCCAACCTGTCACGTACCTCGTTGAAGAACCCTTCATCCCGCCACATGTTGATGACCGCGGGCTGGTAGTCGAGGTTGAGATAGCTCCAATGCAGCATGGCTAACTCGTGACGCGCGTTGTCCGGCGCAGAAAACTCGGTGAGCTGACACGTCTCGCCGCCCATCGGCAGGTAACGGGTTTCCTCAGCGAGATAAGCCTTCTCGAGTTCGATGTCTTCATAGGTACCGACATCGGTCGGGCTGGAGAGGAAGCAGTCGTTGTGGTGTGCGAGTCGGCCCGCAGCGGTGCCCCATGCGTGATGCGACTGGATCGGGCGGCTGTGACCAAGGAGCATCCACTTGAGTCGAGGCGTGCGGATCTGAACGAAGCGTCCCTCCGGCAGATTTTCTAGCCATTTCGCGATGATCCGCCGGGCGTTATGCGGCTCCGCCAGGTCATTCATCGAGGCGTGCCACTCGCCCCAGGCGCCGACGAAGCCACCCTGAGCCACCGCAATCACGTCCGCATGCTTGTGCATCAGCGGACGCAGTTGCTCCATGTGCCCGAGCACCACATCGATCGGCGCGTCCGGGTCGCCGATGGCCTCGGTGTAAGCAAATCGGAGGATCGTCTTGAGCCCGGCCTCACGGAGGATATTCATGTCCTGATCAAACAGGTCGAGCTGGTCCTGCGTGAGCGGGCGATCACGGAACGTCTTGTAGTAGTAGAGCCGGAGCATGAGCGTCATGCCCGCAGCACGATGCTGCTTCATGGTCGCCAGGTCCAGCGCCCCGACGCCATCCTGCGAGTTCCACTGCCGATAGAACCCTCGCTCGGGATTGACCAGCTCCGCGTCAGAGGCCATATAAACACGCTCAATTGACATCTCCTGGGCCGACGCCAAAGGAGTTGTGCAGGCGAGCAGAACAGCAACAGCAAGTCCAAGGGAAGTGATGCGATGCATCGGGGGTTGCTCCTTATTCAACTGACGATGGCCAGCGGGGCCGTGGTTTCCCACGCCCCCCTGGAGAAATCAGGGAAAGCGGCTGGCGCACCGTCGTTCGCCACCGACTGCGCGCTGAGCGGACGGACCGCTGACCACGTCGCGCCTTCATACACATTCTGATCCATAGGCATCCCAGTCTGGAGACACTCGACGACCCTGCGCAGCATGATGAAGTCCATCCCGCCATGCCCGCCGGCTCGTTCTGCCTCGGCGCCCATGCGCGTCCAGAGCGGATGCTCGAACTCGCGATAGACCTCGTCAAGCGCCACGCCCTCGATCCACTCGTGGTAGTTGCCCCGCCCTTCGATCGCCACCCGCGTCGGAAAGCCAGCCAGAACCCCCTTCGTCCCCTGGATCAGATTCAAGCGGGTGTACGGCCGTGGCGTGGTCGTGTCGTACTGGACCATCACCGTCCGGCCAAGCCGAGTCTTGATCAGGCTTGTGTTCATATCACCGGCGATGTAGTTCATCCGGCGGCGTTCGTGCCCCTCCGGGAAGTTCGCCCGTGCATACTCAGCCCGCCCCGCCGCGGGTGAGCTGTACGACACGATGGTCTCGTAGCGATCCTCGCTGCGGTCGATATTCATGTACTGAGCGACCGGACCTACGCCGTGCGTCGGATAGAGGTTGCCGTTGAAGTTCGTGTGGTACTCGGTCCGCCAGGAGCCGGTGCCGTGGTCCATGTCCTGCATCTGCGATCGCAGATCATGGACGTAGGCCGCCTCAGCGTGTGTCAACTGACCAAAGACGCCCTGCCGACACATGTTCAGCGCCAGTAACTCGTCGCGGCCGTAGTTGACGTTCTCCAGCATCATGCAGTGACGCTGAGTCTGCTCCGAAGCTCGAACCATCGCCCACAGCTCGTCGACGGTCGGTGCCATCGGCACCTCGACAAACGCGTGCTTACCCGCCTGCATCGCCTCGATCGCCTGCGCCGCGTGCCATGCCCAGGGCGTAGCGATCACTACCGCGTCGATGTCATCCCGATCGAGAATCGCCCGATAGGCAAAGGGCCCACTGGTGTATAGCGACGGCGACAGTCGCCCGGCGTCGGTCAACACCTTCTGCTGCGCCGCTGAGACGCCCGGCCACGGATCGGCCAGTGCCAGCACATCAACATCATCCATCCGTGCCAGCAGGCGAATCAACTGACCCCCGCGATCGCCATTACCGATGACTGCGAAACGCGGACGCTCGATCGACTGCGCCGCCAGTCCTGCGACCGAGCTTTGCGTCGCGGTGCGCGGGCCACTCGCCGTGGTCGCGCACCCCGCGAGCCCAAGGCTCAACCCGGCGACCGCAGCGGCACGGAGAAAATCTCTGCGTGATTCGTCGTGACTCATGACGAGGAAACTCCTTGGGATTCACGGGCACCGAGCAACTCGGGATCGCTGCGGATCAGCCGAACGATCGCATAACCACACAAAAGCGCCGCGACGATCACACCAGCACCGGTCCCCGGCGAACCAAGCAGCAGCAAGCCAAGACCGATCAGCAGACCGAAGATAAAGCCCATCGACAGGAACCAGCCGATCATCGCGTTGCGGAAGCCCAGACCCTCCGCATCGACCCCCAACTCCTCGCGCACCCGCCGCCAGCCAGGACCCGGAACGCGGATCCGCTCGCAGAACTCACGATCAGCTGGCGTCGGCTTAGTGGACATCATCAGCGTGGCCGCAATCCAGATCGCGGCCGTTCCGAACGCCGTCACCAGCATCCGCATCCCCCACATGTTGACCGTCTCACCGCTCACCGGATCGACGTAATCCTTGAGGAGGTACAACTCAACCGCGTTACCGATCACACACGCGGCAAGGATCGAAACGATCTCCGACCACGCCGAGACACGCCACCAGTACCACCTGAGGATCTGAACCGAACCGACGCCAGCGGTAATGACCGCCAGGTACTTGTAGGCATCAAGGATGCCCGTCAGCAGCGTCGTCACCAGAGCCGCGAGGATCATGAAACCCAGCATGCTCAGTCGTGACACCATGACGTAGTGCTTAGCATCGGCTTTCGGTTTGATAAACGGCTGGTAAACATCATTGACCAGGTACGACGCTCCCCAGTTGAGGTGCGTATCCACCGTGCTCATATACGCCGCGAGCATCGCCGTCACCATGATCCCCTTGATACCCGGCCCGAGAAACTCATTGATCATCGATGGATACGACAGCTCAGCGTCCGCACCAGTCAGTTCCGGGAAGTAAACCATCGAGGCCAGTCCCACGATGATCCACGGCCAGGGTCGCAGCACATAGTGGCAAAAGTTGTACCAGAGGAACCCGAGCATGGCGTCTTTCTCGCTCTTGGTCGCCAACAAGCGCTGAACGAGATAACCCTGGCCCGGCGCCTGCACCCACCAGTTCACCATCACATAGACCAGGAAGGTAAACGTGAGCATGTCCATCGCTGAGAGGTCCGGAAAGATATGGATCAGGCTCTCTTTGAAACCCTCAGTCTTACGGAGCCTTTCAACAAAGCCGACCTCGCCCGCCGTCTCTGTATACGCCACGATCGCCAGCCAGAACGACCCGAGCATCGCCATGCCGAACTGGATCAGGTCGGTGTACACCACGCCGTAGAGACCCGAAGCCACTGAGTAGATCAACGCCGTAGTCGCCAGCGTCAGCAGCACCAGCGCCGTCGGCGTCACACCAATCTCGAACAGGTTGAAAACCGGATCACTCAGGGTGAACACCGGATCGCTCGACAACCCCAGGATGACCTGAATCACCTTGGTCGCCGCGAGCGTGACCGACGCCATGACGACGCAGTTCACGAACACGCCATCGAATAGAACCTTGAACACTCGTAGGACTGATCTGGCGAGCGAGGCGTCATACCTCTGGACAACGAACTCGATGTCCGTCAACGCACCCGTCCGCTGCCAGAGCTTGGCGAAGAAGAAAATGGTCGCCGTCTGACCGATCGCAAGCGACCACCAGAACCAGTTCCCGTGAACCCCCTCGTTTCGCGCCAACCCCGCGACAAACAACGGCGTGTCGGTCGAGAAGGTCGTCGCCACGATCGAAGTCCCGGCGATCCACCACGGCAGCGAACGACTGGCGACAAAGAAATCAGCCGTGTTCGTCGATGCCTTCTTGGAGAAGTACAGACCAACCCCAGTCGCCACGAGCAGGTACAGGCCGACGATCGACCAATCGATGAAGGTCATGCATGTCTCACGATCAGTGAACAGGGAAACTCAGACAGGATGGCCATCATCATGCCAAAAAGATCAGTCAGTGGTTAAGCATGCACACCGTTGCCGTTGGTCGGGGCACCCCGAACAGGCACGGTCTTGAGCGGGCGCGGGATCGACTCGAACGTCTGCTTCTGCGCCGAATCACGCGCCGCCAGGCACATCGCCGCACTCAGAAGACCAGCCTCCAGAGGCGACGCCGACGGCCCTTCATCACGAATGACATCGATGAAGTTACGCACCAGCAGCGCGTCTCCGCCATGGTGATCGTCACCGTCCTCGAGCTTGATCTCCTCGACGGCCTTGCCGTGATGCTCGATCACGCGGATCGTCGAGGTGTACCAATCGAACTCAAGCGTCCCCAGATACCCGGTCACGCGAGCACCCCGCGCCTGCGCTGAGCGCCGGCTGACGAAGTTCTGCACATAGTTGGCGTGTAACCCGCCGGCGTACTGGATCATCGCCGAACCCGCATCGTGATTCACGATCGACGAGCTAAAGGCGCAAGCGTGATCGCCCTTGCCCATCCCACCATCGTCATCACGAGCCTTGATGTTCTGCGGGCTCTCGGGACAACTCGCCGCCTCATCACAGGCCGAGCACATCAGCCCCTCCGGCTTGTCCCCGCCATAGACCAGCTGCGATTCCGTCGCCGCGATCTTCACCGGGTCGAGCCCGCTGAGCCGGGTGATGTAATCAAAATCATGAGTCGCCTTCTGCAGCCACATCCCGCCGGTGATCGAGTCATCGCGATACCACTGACCGAAATAAACCCCGCCATACGGCACATAGTTGACCGCCTGAACCTGATTGATCGTCCCAAGCCTGCCCGAGCGAACAATGGTCCAGGCCCTTCGGAACAACGGCGACATCCGCAGCGGGAACGACACCACCACCGACTCCGACCGATCACGATAAGCCCGAGCAATCGCGGTCAGGTCGTCAAGCGTCGTCGCGATCGGCTTCTCAAGGAACACCGGCAAGCCGGTTGGGGCCAGCCGCACCGCCAGATCGGCGTGCAGATCGCACCGCGTCCCGACGATCACGCCATCGAGATCACCCGCCGCATCAAGAAGCCGATCAATCCCGGGAACAAACGCCGTCTCAGGACCGAGTTCCACCTTCCACTCGGCCAGGTTCTTCTCCGCCCGCTGGCGGTCAGGGTCCGCGACCATCGCGAGCTGGACGTCCGGGTCCGCCTGCAGCGCCCGGCTGGCGATATACGCCGCCCGCTGCCCGCATCCTAATACGGCTAGTTTGATCATGATCGGGTCAACCCTGGGAATGATGAATAAGAAAATAAATGATCAGAGCAGATGCACGAACTACTTCGATGGATAACCAGCCTCGCCTGGGAACAAACCAATTGGCGACCACATCTTCCGAGCCTTCTCCAACTGATCTAGTGTCAGATTGAAGTCGTTGTAACCAAAAAGTGTCACATTTCGAACGGCTGAGGACGCATGGCCATCCGCATACATGATATTCATCCGCCCACTTGAATCGTCGAGTTCACCTGTATGCCGGCCCCACTCGGCGGTATTCCACAGACCGGCAGATAACTCAGTTTCAGTGTGCACGATACGCAAGCGATTGGCTGGGATAGGCGTGGAAAAATTATCCCCAACCAACATATGGCCGTAATAGATTTCGCCAGTTGCGACCAGCTCAGTTGGTGCGATCATTGAATCGATCTTGAACCAAACCTTACCCGAAGAAAAATCATCCACACCATCGGGCCCGGAGCCTGACGGCACACCCGCGCTCGACAGACCATCATTGATTGAGGTAAATAGATTCATCCCGTAACTCGATGCGACATTGCCCTCATCATTAGGCGGCTCATAGGTATAGGGGTCTGACGGACATACCACCGTCGAACTGGTGTCGCCGCCCTCGATTGAACCAGCAGCCACTCCATATTCCACCAACCGGTGCCACCAACGGATGGTCGGCCCTGTCGCATCTGCATAGGCCAGATACGGGAAATATCCTTTGTTGTCGGTACTGTAAATCACTAGCCCTATTCCCATCTGCCTCTGGTTTGAAAGACAGAGGACCCCTCGTGCCGTATTCCGAGCCGCCCCCAGCGCAGGCAGCAGGATCCCGATCAGCAGCGCGATGATCGAGATCACCACCAGCAGCTCGATCAGCGTAAACCCGGACCCACGGGCGGGGTGGGCGGAATGCTTCATGGTTCGTGACATGGGAGACTCGCTTCCTGAACGGGGATTCTCGTGATTCAGTCAATATAGAGCAGACACAGACAGGCACGTTGATGAACTTAACTTGACATGAGACGGCCAGCTTGTCAAGACATGTTCTGAAAAAATCTGCGTTCTATAACGATTATAACGCTATTTTTAGGTCGCTCATCTTTTCTCTTGACAATACAACTGGGCGCGTTATCTTATCCCCATGCCCGTTAGCCCCCTGCCCAAGTATGAACAAGTCAAGCAGGCCCTGATCAAAGAGATCAGGTCCGGCCGCTGGGAATCGGGCAACCCCTTCCCCTCTGAGTCGCAACTGCTTCAGAAGTTCGACGTGAGCCGCCCCACGCTCATCCGCTCCTTGCAGGACCTCGTCCGCGAGGGCTACCTCTACCGCAAGCAGGGACAGGGCACGTTCATCGCCGATGAGAAACCAGAACAGAAGGAGGCCGCGACGCTAATCCCGGTCTTCGTATCCGCCCACGTCGCCAAACTTACAGGCGACAAGCAGCTCGTCGAGCTCCACATCCTCGAAGGCATCCAGGCCGGTCTCGCTGAGGCCGGTGCCGATCCTCAGGATGTCGTCGTCCGGCATGCGACGCCCGGTCGCCTGGATGGGGCGACCCGCGCTTTTATTGACGACCTGACCGTCGGCACCGCCCTGGTCATCGAACCTTCTTACAACCGCCCGCTCTGGGACTACCTCGGCTCCAAGGGCTGGAACGCCTGGAGCCTCAACGAGGCGGTTCCCACAGGCAACTGCGTCTATGTCGATCAGACCGAAGCTGGCTACCTCGCCACCAAACACCTCATCGACGCTGGCCGCCAGCGCATCGCGCTGCTCAACGGCCCGCTCGACCAGTTCTGGGGCTTCGGCGCGAGGCTCGACGGCTACCTCCGTGCCCTCGACGAAGCCGGATTGTCCTATGACGAACGCCTGGTCCGTCAGGCGGACAAGCCGATCGATTCAGAGGCCGGTCGAGCCATGATGTCCGACCTGCTCAAGCTCGATCAGCGCCCCGACGCCGTCGTCGGCGTCTCCGATGCTAAGGCCATGGGGGCCATCGCCGCCGCGCAGGAAGCCGGCCTGACGATCCCCGATGACCTGATGTTCACCAGCATCGATAACACCCTCGCCGAGCGATCCGATGTCCCGCTTAGTGCCGTCTCAATGCCCTTCCATGAAGTCGGTCGCCGCGCCGCCATCCACGCCGTCAAAGCCGATGCCGATCGAAAATCACAGGCTAGCAGCGTTGACGACTGCGAGATCCACACCCATATCTGCCTCAAACCATCGTTGGTCAAGAGGTAACAACCAGTTTCTGTCCTGCCGTCTCGTGACGGCCTGCGTTTCTTTCACACCGTTTCAGTTCCACATTTGAGGAGGGTTCGAAACATGAGCATCACCAAGCATCTGATCGCAGCGGGAGCGCTGCTGTCCTTGGCCCCGTTGGCCATGGCTGGCACGTTCAAGACCATCACCATCGATGGCGACTACTCCGACTGGGCCGATGTCCCGGTCCTCGACAGCGATGCCGCGGACAACCCCGGCACGCTGGACATCGCCGACATCCAGATCGCCAACGACAACGACTTCCTGTACATCCGGTACACCCACCACACGGCGCAGTCGCTGGGCACCTTCATCGCCCTCGACGTGGACAGCAACGTCGGCACCGGCTTTGACGTGTTCGGCCTCGGCCTTATCGGATCCGAAGCCGGCTGGCAGAACGACTTCCCGTTCACCCAGGACGCCGCCAACTTCAACAACGGCTCCGGGATGTCCGGCGACTTCTTCGGCTCCGGAGCCGCGTTGCTCGATGATTTCTCGGATGGCTCCAGCAGCGAGTTGGCCATCTCCCTGGACATCACCTTCAATGATGGTGGGGCGCCCGTCTTCGCCGACGACACGTTCACCATCCTGCTCTGGACCGATCTCGGCCAGGGCGATGTCAACGCACCCGTGACCTACACCCTCGCGGTGCCCGAGCCCGCCTCGGCCGCGATGGCCCTGGTCGGCCTCGCCGCAGTCGCCGGCCGCCGCCGCTGATTCGACCATCTCAATCTCCCGACCCCTCCCGGTTAACGCCGGGTCGGGTCCTTGACGGCGACAAGCCGACGGCGCGATGTCCGCGCTGACTTAGCCTGCTTCACCATGTATCCCACGACTCGAAACTGATCTAAGAGGAGCGAATCTCATGCACCGCATCACCACAGCATCCCTGCTCGCGGCCGCCACCGTGGCGACTCTCAATCCAGCCGCCATGGCCATTACCCTCAGCAACGAGGTCGCCAATGGCGACATCCTCGTCGATTTCCTGGACCCCTCCGAAGACCGCCGTCTCGGCTGGGAAAGCGTGACCCCATTCCCGAGTGATGATGATGTGGTCGTCCCGCTGCTGAGCATCGGCTCCATTTCCATCGCCCACGACAGCAACAACTTCTACTTCCGCATGATCATGGACAGCACCGCCGACCCGGTCGCCGACCCAGTCGATGGCCCATTCCAGTCTTTTTTCAGCTCCCACCACGCCATCTATCTCGACACCGACCAGAATCCCGACACCGGATACCGTGGCGGCGATGGTGACCCCATCGGCACGCCCGATGACCGCACCCTCCCGATCGGGGCCGATTACTACATCGAGGGCCCCACCCTCTTCCGCTTCGGCAACCTATCCAATCCCGGCGGGGCCAACCAGGAACTCTTCAGCTGGGGCACCATCATCCCCTTCGGGTTCATGAACTACGACGACGGTCCGGTCACCGACATCGAGTTCGAGATCCCCAAGTCCAGCCTGGCGAGCCCCACGGCCTTCGACTTCGTCGCTGTGACCACCAACATCGACTTCTCGCCTCAGGACGTCTACCCGACCTCGCCAGACGAGCCCCTGCTTAGCCCGCTTGGCGACTTCCTGAGCTACTCGACGGTGGCCGTATCGCTCCCAGGTGACTTCGACAACTCCGGCGTCCTCGACGCCCCCGATGTCGAACTGCTCATCGCCGGCTTCGGTAACTCAGCCTTCGACCTCGATGGCGACAACGATGCTGATTCCGCAGACATCGCCTACTGGGTCGAGACCCTCTACGGTTCAAGCATCGGCGACGCCAATCTCGATTTTAGCGTCGACCTGATCGACCTCTCGGCACTCGCCAGCGCCTTCGGCGAGCCCGGCAACTACGCCGATGCCGACTTCGACGGGTCGGGCGTCGTCGACCTGATCGATCTCTCGCTGCTTGCCACTAACTTCGGCTTCTCGGGCACCCCAGCCCCCGAGCCCGCCAGCCTCGCCATCCTCGGTCTCGGCGTCGCCGCTCTGGCCCGCCGCCGAACCGCCTGATCCTCTCCCCCTCCTATGGGACGTTGGCGTGCGCCGAAAGGCGCACGCCACACTTTCACGAATCATCCCTAGCGTGAGTTCCAACCATGACGAGCGTGACACGAAGTTCTCTCGCGATCGCCGCCCTCTCAGCAGCCCTTGTTGGCCCCGCTAACGCGGAAGCCCTCGGGATCGTGGTCCCCGCGTACTTCTATCCCTCATCATCCAGCCCGCTGTGGCCCGCGATGAACGACGCCGCCGAGCGTGTTCCGCTGATCGCCATCATGAACCCCAACAGCGGGCCCGCAGGGTTCATCGACAGCAACTACACCCGTGTCGTCAACGAACTCCGTGCCGCTGGCGGCACCGTGATCGCCTACGTCGCCACGACCTACGCCGCCAAGCCCCTAAGCCAGGTCTACGCCGAGATCGACCTGTACAACAGCCAGTACAACCTCGACGGAATCTTCCTCGATGAGATGAGCAACACCACCGCTGGCTCGACCGTCGATCACTACGAGAACATCTACAACTACATCAAAGGCGTCGATCCCAACTGGCTGGTGATGGGCAACCCCGGCACCACCACGCAGGAGGCCTTCATGTCGCGCCCGACCGCCGACAACATCGTGGTCTTCGAGAACTTTGCCAGCAACTACCCCGGCTACAACCCCAGCAACTGGAATGCCGATTATCCCCGAGAACGCCTGTCGCACCTGGTCCATACCCAGGGCTCGTCCTCTACCATGCTCGAAAACGTGGAACAGTCTTACGAGCAGAACGCTGGCTACGTCTATGTCACCAACGATGTCCTCGGTAACCCCTGGGATACGCTCCCCTTCTACTGGGACGAACTCGTTACCGCCGTCGAAACGATCAACGCCGGAGCCATCGAAGGCGACTTCAATCTTGATGGCGAACTGAATCTCACCGACCTTGAACTCATCCTTAACAACCCCGGTGCCCCCCGTTACGACGTTTCGGGCAACGGCATCACCGACAACAATGACGCCATCTTCTGGATCGAGAACCTCCTCGGCTCGCAACGTGGTGACGCCAACCTCGATCGCAAGGTTGATCTGGTCGACCTCTCGATCCTCGCTTCCAGTTTCTCTCAGCTGGGCGGGTACCCCGATGGCGACTTCAACTTCTCCGGAGCCGTCAATCTGATCGACCTCTCGATCCTCGCCTCCAACTTTGGCTTCGACGCCACCACGATCCCCGAACCGAGCGGGGTGCTAATCCTCCTCACACCTGCCCTACTCGCACGCCGACGCACGACCTCGTTATCCTGACAACTCGCACCTTCACCGGGAGTCACCCGTGATCCAAGGCATCAGCTACTGGTCCCTCGAACAGGGACTGGCGAACACCCATCCCCTCGACCGAGCCCTCGACGAAGTCTCCGCAGCAGGATTCAAAGCCCTTGAACTCTGCGTCGGGCCCGAGGGCGTCATCCACCCCAACCTCACCGAGAGCACGTGCAGCACGATCCGACAGCAGATCGAAGGCTCGGCGCTCATCGTTGAGACGCTTGCCAGCGGGATGAGTTGGGGATTCAACCCCACCTCCGATGACCCCGCGACGCGCAAACGAGCCATTGAGCTTCACGCCGGAGCCCTCCGCGTGGCCGGCAAGCTCGGGCTCAAGGGGATGCTCTTCGTCCCCGGCGTCGTCAAGAGCCCGATCAGCCCCGATCTGATCCGCTACGACCACGCCGTCGACCGGGCCCGAGAAGCTGTAACCCAACTCCTTCCGGTCGCTGAAGAAGCTGGCGTCGATCTCCTCCTCGAAAACGTCTGGAACGGCCTCTTCTACTCGCCTATCGAGTTCAAAGCCTTCATAGATTCCTTCAATCACCCGCGACTCGGGATCTACTTCGATACCGGGAATCTGCTCGGCTACCACCAGCACCCGCCTCACTGGATCGAAGTCCTCGGCAAGCGTATCCGCAGGGTCCACGTGAAAGATTTTAAACAGTCCGTCGGCACCCTCGACGGCTTCTGCGACCTGCTCGAAGGTGATATGCCTTGGGCCGAGACCATGGCCGCCCTTCGCCAGATCGGCTACGAGAAGACCGTCATCGCCGAGATGATCCCGCACAGCCCCGGGCTTCTAGAACGCACCAGCCAGGCCATGGACAAGATCCTCAAGCTTTAATCACACCGCCTCAACCCCACGGAGTTATCAAGATGATCAAGGTCGGCGTCTGCGGCCTCGGAATGATGGGTAATACGCACCTGGATGCCTACACCGCCCTGGATGGCGTGGAGGTGGTCGCCGTCGCCGACGCCGACCCCGATCGCCTCAGCGGGCAGGTCAAGGCCGGTGGGAACATCGAAGGTCAGGCGCAGGGTGGGTTCGACCTCCAGAAGGTCAAGCGTTACGCCGACGCCGCTGAACTCATCAACGATCCCGACATCGACCTTGTTGATATCTGCCTGCCAACGCCAGCTCACCTGCGTTTTGGCGTGCAGGCGCTAGACGCGGGCAAACACGTCCTGATCGAGAAGCCCGTCGCACGCAGCACTGAGCAGGCGCAGCAGCTTATTCATGCTGCGAAATCGGCCAAGGGTCTCTCGATGGTCGCGATGTGCATGCGTTTCTGGCCCGGCTGGACCTGGCTCAAGAAGACGGTCGCGGACAAGCCCTATGGCGATGTGCGCTCTGCGACTTTCCGCCGCGTCGCCTCTCACCCCGGCGGGGCCTTCTACCTCAACGGCGAAGCGTGTGGCGGGGCTGCCCTGGACCTCCACATCCACGACACTGACTTCATCCACCACTGCTTCGGCGTCCCCAATGCCGTGACCAGCCGTGGCTATTCGAGCATCACCAACGAGTTCGACCACATCGCCACGCAGTACCACTACGACCACATCCCCCTTGTGACTGCCGAGGGCGGATGGGCGATGGCCAAGTCGTTCCCCTTCACGATGCAATACGCCGTGAACTTCGAAAAGGCCACAGCCGTCTTCGACCTTGCTGCCAAGCACCCCCTGACGGTCTTCCACGCCGACGGTAAGACCGAACCGATCAAGCTTGAGTCCGGTATGGGCTACGAGCTTGAGATCGCTTACTTCATCGACTGCATCCGCCACGGCAAGACGCCTGATGTCGTCACCGTCAACGATGCTGCGGTGTCTCTCGCGATCGTCGAAGCCGAAATCGAGAGCGCTCGCACCGGCAGAACGATCGATGTCGCCGCCACCGTGGCCTGATCCAGAAGGGCGCAACATGACCTCGCCACCAGCAGCGTCGATCCAACCCACGCGCCTGCTGTCTCTCGATGTCTACCGCGGACTCATCATGCTCCTGCTGATGGGCGAGGGCGCGGGTGTCTACTACGCGCTGCACGAGTTCGAGAATCCCATCATCCAGGCGATCGCCACCCAGTTCACGCACCCGCCAAGCGGGCTGAGCTTCTGGGACACCATCCAACCCGGATTTATGTTCATCGTTGGCGTCGCGATGGCCTTCTCCATCCGATCGCGACGTGCTAAGGGCGTGTCGTGGGCCAGACTGACCGGCCACTTTGTTAAGCGCTCGATCATTCTCCTTCTCCTGGGTGCCGGACTCCACTGCTTCTACGCGATGAGCCTGGTGTGGGAGCTGTGGAATGTCCTCTGTCAGCTCTCGGTCACGATCCTGATCGCTTTTGCGATCTACCGGCTGCCGGTCTGGTCGCAGTTCATGATCTCCCTGCTGCTGATCCTGGCCACCGACCTGGCGTATCGCTTCATCCACATCGCCCCTTACGACCAGAGCTTTGTGCTCGGCTCTAACTTCGGTACTTACGTCGATACGCTGGTGATGGGCACGACCAACTCTGACGGCTGGGTCGCTCTCAACGCCATCCCGACCGCGGCGCACACGATCTGGGGTGTCCTCGCTGGCAAGCTGCTGATCGCGGAGCCGAGTGCGACACGTCGAGTCGTCATGCTGGCTGGCCTCGGCGTGCTGGGCATCATCGTTGGCTACGCGATGGCGGCCCTCGATATCGCGCCGATCATCAAGCGTATCAGCACCAGCTCGTTCGTCATCGTCTCGGGCGGGTGGTGCGTTCTGGCCCTCGCTCTGTTCCACGCGGCGATTGACCTCACGGGCTGGCGGAGAGGACTCGGCTTTCTTGTCGTGGTGGGGCTCAACCCCATCACCATCTACATGATTACCGAGGCGCTGGCCTATGGTTGGCTGCGGCCGCGCGTGGGGATCTTCACGGAAGGTTTCCTGGGACCGATCGGTCTTGCTGGTGCGGCCCTGGCGCTAATGACCGCCTGTGTGACGTGGTTCGTGCTCTGGTTCATCACATGGTGGCTCGACCGCCACCGCATCTATATCCGTATCTGATGTCCGCGAAGACCCCCACCATCAGCGATCCTGTCTACACGCTTGTGGAAGTGCACGAGATCACGTGCGACCTCGATCAGGACATCCGCCATCTGCTTTGCTCGGCTTTTCCGCACTCCGCGAGCACCTTCGCACGGACCCGGGCGTGGAACGGCAGCATCGCCCGATGGACCGCGATGCTCACCGACCCTGCGGGCAGGGTCCTGGCGCACGTCGGCGTCGTTGACCGACGAGCCGTGCTTGATGGTGCCCCGGTACAGCTTGGCGGGATCCAGAACGTCGCGGTTCACCCGAATCTGCAGGGTCAGCGACTCGGCGCGATGCTGATGCAGCGTATCAGCGATGACCTTGGGACCCTACCAGTTGATGCAGGCCTGCTGTTCTGTTCAATGAATCGTCAGAAGTTCTATGAGCGCTTCGGCTGGGTCGCGATGCCCACCCCCCCGCTGTTCACCGATGAGACCGGCAAGCCCGCCATCATGCGCCCCGACACGCTGGCGATGTGGCTCGGCACCGGGCATCCCGCACCGAGCCAAGGCCAGACCCTCAATCTGCGGGGCCCCGACTGGTAGCCACCCAGTTCCACTACCCCGCTCAGACTCAATCAGAAAACCGGACAACACGAGGCAATAGGAGAATCCATTGGGCGTTCTCCCCGCCATCGGGCAGACTTTCTGCATGGCCACAGCCACCCCAAGCGGATTCACCCAGCCATGGTTACCAATCGACTGATCCTTGCCAGCACGCTGACCCTTGGCACTGCTACGAGCATGGCGTCTGCAACCGCCCTGCCGACCCTCACCGCGTTGGCCGAGAGCGCCGTCTACGGGCTTAATGTCAGCCAACCGGTTCCCGGCTTCGAGATCAAGCTGCTTCAGGACGGACAGACGATCTACCACGAGGCGTTCGGTGACTGGACGATCGGTCGCGTTGCCGCAGCAGACAGCAGCACCAAGACGATCAGCGGCGCGGTGATCATGTCGGTTGTCGATTCCAGTTTCCTCCCCTTTACGCTCGACAGCCGCCTCGCCGACTTCATGCCCGAGTACGGCTCTGAAGGGAAGCAGGACATCACCATCCGCCAGGCTTTTAGTCATACCTCAGGGTTCTCCGGCCAGGAATCGTCCTCGCTGTCCCTGACCAACCCATTCATCACACTCCGGCAGGCAGCTTTTCAGATTGGTCAGCTTCCGCTGGCCAACGGGCCTGCGGGCAGCACCTTTGCCTATGGCGGGCTCTCGATGCACGCAGCTGGCGCTGCGGCGCAGGTCGCCACAGGTACCAGCTTTGTTGATCTGTTTGACGAGCGTCTTGCGGTGCCTCTGCAGATGAACGAC
The DNA here is from genome assembly GCA_040222855.1 of Phycisphaeraceae bacterium. Taxonomy (NCBI): domain Bacteria; kingdom Pseudomonadati; phylum Planctomycetota; class Phycisphaerae; order Phycisphaerales; family Phycisphaeraceae; species Phycisphaeraceae bacterium. The sequence goes on from JAVKCD010000025.1 coordinate 719,106, forward strand.
ACGCGGTTCTATATCGCCAGTGACGCCAATCCGCGGGTTTCGGGCGGGATCGAGTCCACTGCGGACGATTTTTCCCGGTTCATGGATATGCTGCTGAACGATGGCGTTGATCGTGTGTCGGGCACCCGAGTGCTCGAATCGTCCTCCGTTGATGCCATGCTCTCACGCCAGACGACGGATGAGCAGGTGATCGCCAACTCGCCGGTGGACAACAACCGCTACGGCATCGGGGTGTGGGTGGACCAGCTCACGCAGGCCAGCTCCGGCGTGGACGCCCTGGCTGGCGGAGCGCGAGGGTTCCACAGCTGGATCGACGAGTCTGAGGGGCTGGTGTTTACCTTTTCGACCGACCTCAGCCAGTTCGGGAATGTCGAGACTCTCAGCTCGCTGATGCACGCGGCGATCCTCGCCGATCTGTCCGGGGAGCTTGTGGGTGATCTCGACGGCGACACGTTGGTGAATCAGACAGACATCGATCTGCTCGCGGCGGCGATCCAGTCGGGGTCAACTGGCGTGGCCTTTGATATCAACCAGTCCGGCGGAGTCGATGACTTTGATCTCGCTTTTCTCATCACCGGGCTGCTGGGGACTGCGCCCGGGGACGCCAATCTGGACCGGAGAGTGGACCTGGTTGATCTGTCGGCGCTGGCGGCGAACTTCAACCGACCCGGCCGGGGTTGGGCGGATGGTGATTTCGATGGAAACGGGTTCGTCAACCTTGTTGACTTGTCGATCCTCGCGGGGAACTTCGGGTTTGGAGGAGCGGTCAGCACGATCCCGGAACCCGGCACCATCACGGGCCTGCTGGTGCTATCGCTGCTCAAGCGGCGGAGGTCATCACTCGGGTGAATCGGTCGCCCAGCGGACGGGGAGTTGGAGTTCCCACCACTGGTCGCGTCGGGGGGTGTCGGGGCCGTTGTATCCGAGGAGCCGGGCTTCGCCGTCGATGACCCAATGGTCTGGGCCCTGCTGGTCAGCGAGCCATTGGTCCAGGTCGGTGCGGAGTTCGCTGAGTCGTTGGCGGTTTTCGCGGCCGATGAAGCCCATGGAGAGGACGGTGGTGTGGGGGGTGTCCTCGACGATGATTCCGCGTTCGGCTTCGCCGGTGGGTCCGAGTTCGGGGGAGCGGTAGAGGAAGGCCATGGAGGATTGGTCGGCGTTGTCGCCGGCCATGGCGCCGGTCATGACGACGGGGGCGGTCATGGCGATGTCGCGGCTTTGGATGTGTTGGAAGAGTGGCCAGAAGGCGGAGCCTTCGCCGCGTTGGGTTTCGACGATCGCCTGGCGGTAGGGTGCGTAGACTTTGAGTTCGATGGCGCCGGGTGGTGTGGGTGGGGCGTAGCCGTCGGCGAGGGCCGCGGAGATGGCGGCGCGGCCGGCGCGGTAGTAGGGGGCGTCGTCGCCGGCTTTGGTTTTGCCGGGCATGACTTCGAGTTCGGCTTCGGGGTCGCCGGCGACGCGGAGGACACGCCAGTCGCCTGGGGCGAAGTCTGGGGTGGGCTGGTCGGGCGCGACGGCGTGGGCCTGGGCGTCGGGGGTGGCGGGGCCGATTTCGGATTGTGCGCACCCGGTGATGAGGGTGAGAAGGCCCAGGGCGGTGAGTTTTTGGAGTCCTGGGAGGATGGATTGCATGGCGGGTCTCCGTAAGGGCTGGATGTAGCCTTATGCATTATTGGAGCCCCGTTGGGTCAAGGCGCGGCTGAGATCGTCCGGCGAGCAGAAAACGATTATTCTCAGCGTTGGTTCAATGGATTAACGACCTCATGTCATCAAGCGTGATTCGATCGACGGCCCTGCTGCTCGGCCCCCTGGCCGGGTTGTTGGTGTATGCGTTGTGCGCCGGTTCTGCCGGGCTGTCGGCGGAGGCTTCGGTCACTGCGGGCGTGACGATGTTGTGCGCGGTGTGGTGGTGCACGGAGGCGATCCCGATTCCGGCGACGGCGTTGATTCCCTTCGCGGTGTTTCCGTTCGCTGGGGTGCTGGACCATGGCCAACTGGCTGTGGCGTATGGGGACAAGTTTGTGCTGCTGTTCATGGCGGGATTCATGTTGTCGCGGGCCGCAGAGCGATGGGGGACGCATCTTCAGGTTGCCCATGGGGTTATGCGGTTGGTGGGTGCGGGTTCTCCGCGGCGGGTGGTGGTTGGGTTCATGCTGGCGACGGCGTTCTGCTCGATGTGGATCTCGAATACCGCGACGGCACTGATCATGCTGCCGGTCGCCATGGCGGTCATTGAGCGTTCATCCCGGGAGGATGAGGGATTCTCGGTCTCGCTGCTGCTTGCGATTGCTTATGGGGCCAGCATCGGCGGGATGGCGACGCTTGTTGGCACGCCGCCCAACGGGGTGCTTGCGGCGGTGTATGAGACAAGCACGGACCGGACGATGGATTTTCTCTCATGGATGACCATTGGGACGCCGGTGAGCGTGTTGATGCTGGTGGCATGCGCACTGGTTCTGTGCTGGAATCTCAGGTCAGATCAGGATTTGCGCGTTGATCGGCCGGGGGATTGGACCCCGGGTCAGTGGCGGGTGCTGGTGGTGCTGGGGCTGACGGCGGCGGGGTGGATCACTCGTTCGCTGCCGTTTGGATTGGGTGGGTGGTCGGTGTGGCTGGAGATGCCGATGGCGCATGACGCGACGGTGGGGTTGCTGGCTGTGGTGGCGATGTTCCTGATTCCGGCGGGTGGCGAGGCAGGGCGTGGGAAGAAGCTGTTGGACTGGGAGACTGCGGCGAAGATTCCTTGGGGAGTTTTAATCCTTTTTGGAGGTGGGCTTGCGCTTGCTAAGGCGTTTGTGGTGACGGGGTTGGACGGTGCGATTGGTGAGGCCTTGGCGGGATTGGGTGGTTATCCAACGGTGGTGGTGATTGGTGGTGTTTGCCTGTCGGTGACGTTCCTGACGGAGCTGACGAGCAACACGGCGACGACGACGCTGCTGATGCCGATTGTTGCATCGCTTGCCGTAGAGATGGGTTATGACCCGTTGATGCTGATGGTCCCAGCGGCGTTGTCGGCGAGCTGCGCTTTTATGCTGCCGGTGGCGACCCCGCCTAATGCGATTGTGTTTGGCGGGAGTGATCGGCTGACGATCGGGAGGATGGCGAGGAAGGGGCTGGTGCTGAACCTGATCGGGGTGGTGGTGATCACGGTGATGTGCGCATGGGTCCTGAATCTGGGGTGAAAAGCGTCGTCCATGGAGGGTCGAATGGGCTGTGAATCGACGTGAGTCGTCAATCAACCGTGACCGATGGCCCCCGAAATGCGTTGGGATGTGCGCGCGCCTCGCAGGGTTTTGGGGTTGAGGTCAGCGGCGGGGTCGGTGGAGGGCGGCGAGGGAGAGGGGCAGGAGGGTGGCGGGTTCGGGGATGGGCGCGGGGGCGGGAGCGGACTGGCCGAAGTTGGCGGCGAGGATGGAGAGGTCGATGAGGTCGACGGTGTGGTCGTTGTTGAAGTCGGCCTGGTGGTAGCCGGTGGCGGGCCCGCCGAAGTGGGTGGCGAGGATGGAGAGGTCGAGGAGATCGACGGTTCCGTCGCCGGTGGCGTCGGCTTCGATGGCGGGGAGGATGGTGAGGTGGCCGGTGGTATAGAGGGCCGAGGTGTCGAGGGTGTAGATGAGGCCGGGGGCGTCGATGGTGATGGTGTCGAAGGTTCCTAGAGGGACGAAGTGTACGAGCCAGTCGAAGATGGGGAGGGTCTGGTTCAGGAGCGTTAGAGGATTGAACGAGGGTTCAAGGGAGAGCAGCAGTTCGCCGGCGAGTTGCGGGGTGACTCTGCTTATCATGCGAGGGCCGTAGGCTGGATCGGCGAGCCTGATCTCGAGTGTGCTCTCGTCATCGACACTGAACTTGTTCCAGACTTCAACAGGAAGCTGAGGATTGTCGCGGACGATCAGCGATTCACTTGGCTGCAGATCAATCCCTGCGGGGATGTTCCCGTCGGGTCGGATGGTGTGGCGCAGGACGGTGAGGTCCGCTTGGTTGCCGCCACGTTGCGGGACGGTCAAGATCGGATTGAAATCCGCAGCCTGGCGCAGGTCTGCTCCGGTGAGGTTCGCTCCGGTCAGATCGCTGTTTTGAAGACGTGCCGACGTCAGGTTTGCTCCTGAGAGATTCGTTGCGGTCAGATCACTGTTGAAAAGCTGTGCCGACTTGAGGTTCGCGCTGGCGAGGTTCGCCGAGGTCAGGTTAGCGCCTCCTGCCAGGTTTGCCGAGGTCAGGTTCTGGTCGCTGAGGTCCCAGCCTGTCAGGTCGTTTCCATTCAGGGTGATGCGTTGGAGGTCCTTCTGCTGGTAGCTGGCCGTGCTGTAGAGCTGGGCGGCGGTGAAGCCAGCAGAGACGGTCGAGCCGAAGTTTGCGGCGGTGATTCTTGCGCCGGTGAAGTCCGTCGATATCAGCGTGCTGCGGTAGAAACTTGCGGAGGTGAGGTTCTGGTGACTGAAGTCCCAGCCGGTCAGGTCGTTTCCGCTCAAGTCAACCTGATGGAGGTCCTTCTGCTGGTAAGTGGCGGTGCTGTAGAGCTGGGCGGCGGTGAAGCCACGGCTTACGGTGTATCCGAGGTTGGCTTCGGAGATGATCGCGTTGGCCAGGTTGGTGTTCTCAAGTCTGGCGACAAGCAGATCGGCGTTGTGAAGGTTCGCAGCGGTGAGGTCAGCGTCCTGGAGACGGGCTCCGGTCAGATCTGCGGAGCTTGCGTTGATGTTCTGCAGATTCGCTGATTGGAGCCATGATTCTCTTATCGTCGCGGAGCTTAGATTGGCCCCTTGAAGGTCGGCTGACGTCAGATGGATGCTCGTCAGGTTAGCTCGGGTGAGGTTTTGATGGCTCAGATCGGCTCCGGGGAAGTATGCCAATCCCAGATTGGTGCTGACAAGGTTCTTCTGCTGATAGCTCGCGGTGCCAGCGAAGTCGGCGAAGGTGAGTGGGCCGGAGGAGGAGAAGGCTCGGCTGAGGTTTGCGCCGGTGATGGTTGCTCCGGTGAGGTTGATCGACGTGAGGTTGGCGCTGAAGAGGTTGGCGTTGTGCAGGTTGGCCGAGGTGAAGTCGGCTGAGGTCAGGTTGGCTTCGAAGAGGTTGGCCGCAGCGAGGTCTGCGTGGTTGAAGTCGGTTGCGACGAGCGAGGCGGATCGGAGGAAAGCTGTTACGAGGTCGGCATAGCCGAGACTGAGGCCGTCCCAGTTGACGCTCGGTCCGGGGGTGAGGGATTCGGTTCCGGGGATGAGTTGGCCGTTGTCCCAGCGGAAGATCTGGGCTTGGACGTTGTTTGTGAGGGGTGCGGCGGCGGCGGCGAGGGCGGCGGCGATGAGGGTGGCGGTGTTTAAGGGGGAGGTGGGTGAGGCTGGCATGGTGTGTCCTGTCCCGGTAAGGACTGCGTTTGAGGCAACCGGAAGGTCCTGAATCCTGCTTTAGTTTACCTGCCGGGGGGGGGTAGCTATAGAAAAAACGTGTTTTTGAGGGTTCAACTGGGGTGTGGGACGCGCTGAAGCGCGTCGCCTACGTGGGGCGTGGGGATCGGCCCTGCTTCGCCGAGGCTTCGCAGGGTGCGTGGCACCCTGAGGGGAGGTGAAGGTGGTTGTTTGATTGTGAGGTAATGGGCTCCCGAAGCAAGTTCGGGACTCGTTTCTGCTTGGGGGGTCCCTAGTTGGTTAGCGGAGTTGGTCGGAGAACTTGGAGCGGACTTTTTCGACTTTGGGGAGGGCTTGTTGGCGGATGTAGGGGTTGGTCGGGTTTTGGTCGGCGTAGTCCTGGTGGTAGGCCTCGGCGGGGTGGAAGGCGGTGAGGGGTTCGAGGGTGGTGACGATGGGCTTGGAGAACTTGCCGGAGGCTGTGAGTTGTTCGATGTGGGTTTGTGCTTGTTGTTTTTCTTCTTGATTGGCATAGAAGATGGCGGAGCGGTAGTGGCGGCCGACGTCGGGGCCCTGGCGGTTGAGTTGGGTGGGGTCGTGGGCGGCGGTGAAGAAGACATCGAGGAGTTTGTCGTAGGTGATGACGGTGGGGTCGTAGGTGATCTGGATGACTTCGGCGTGATCGGTGAGGCCTGCGGAGACCTGGCTGTAGTTGGCGGTGGCGGCGTCTCCGCCGGCGTAGCCGGAGATGACATCGTGGACGCCATCGAGTTGCTGGAAGACGGCTTCGGTGCACCAGAAGCATCCGCCTGCGAAGACGGCGGCGGTGAGGGGACCGGTGTTGGCGGCGGGGTCGGCGAGGGAGGCGAGCTGGTCGTCGGGCGTGAACTCGAGGGAGATGGAGTTCATGCAGTAGCGGAGTCCGGTGGGGGCGGGGCCATCGGGGAAGACGTGGCCGAGGTGGGCCCCGCAGCGGGGGCATTCGTTTTCGATGCGGACCATGCCGTGGGAGGTGTCTTTTTTGTCGAGGACGTTCTCTTTGGCGATGGGTGCGGAGAAGCTGGGCCAGCCGGTGCCGGAGTCGAACTTGGTGTCTGAGTGGAAGAGTGGGAGTCCACAGCAGGCGCAGGTGTAGACGCCTTTCTCTTTGTTGTGGAGCAGTTCGCCAGTGCCGGCGCGTTCGGTGCCGTCTTTGCGGGTGACCTGGAAGCGGTGGTCGTCGAGGGTTTCCCGCCACTCGGCGTCGGTTTTTTCGATGCGTGGTGAGGGGACGGGGCCGACGAGTTCGCCGTCGGCGTTGAAGACTTTGACGTTGACGGACCGTGGCATGAAGGACTCCGATGAGGTGCGGGTGCCGGCGGCGGTGTCGGAACAGCCGGTGAGCAGAAGGGCAAGGGTCAGGATGAGGCAGGCTAAGTATTGGGTGAAGTTCATATCACAACCATAGCCCTCGAGCTTGTTTTATTCCCCCCCCCCCCACACCCCGCAAGGGGGAGGCTGGGTGCGGTCTGGTTTTAGATGGGTGGGCTTGGGGGTGGTCAGGGTTGGGGGTCGGGGTTGCGGGAGCCGTCGCGGTAGCCCTGGATGGTGGCCCACTGGTTGATGGGTTCGAGGGCTTCGGGGAAGGGGAGGAATCGAGCGGAGCCGTCGCCAAAGGCGTAGTAGGATCCGCCTTGGCGGCGGTCGGGGTTGCCATGGCGGGAGTGGTTGACGATTTCGAAGTCGTTGCCGATGCCTTCGAAGATATCCATGAAGAAGTGTCGTCCGGCGTTGCCGGTGAGTTCGGGTTCGTAGCTGATTTTTTCGCCGAAGTGGATGACGGAGCCGGGTGAGTGTATTTCGGGTTGGCGGACGGCGAAGTCGGTTGCCTGCCAGGCGTTGGTGGCGTTTTCTCTGGCGACGGCGATGTCGTTGAAGCCGTTGATGATGTAGCTGCGGGGCCGCCAGTCTTCATTGGCGTCGGTTTGCGTGCGTATGGGTTGGGGGTCGAGGTCAGCGGGGCAGATGAGTATGTCAGGAACGGTGTAGTAGTCCGACAACCGGGTGGGCCAGCGGATGTTGTCGTTGGTGTTCGGATTACGGGGTGGGAAAAACTCGCGGTTGTCCTGAGCGTAGAGTTCGAGTGATAATGCGAGTGTGCGGAGGTTGGTTCCGCAGGCGAGTTGTCGAGCGATGTCTCTGGCGCTGCCCAGGGCTGGCAGGAGCATGCCGATGAGGATGGCGATGATCGAGATGACGACGAGTAGTTCGATCAGGGTGAACCCGTAGCGGAGAGGTTTTGTGATGACGCAGCGTTCGTATTGGCTATTAGGCATCGTTGGCTTCCTGCTTTTGTCGTGGCTGGTGATGGCGTCGCCGTGGTCGGGTGGTCCTGAGTTGCAGGTGGTGGTCAAGCACAGTGCGGTGCCTGCGGGGGCCGAGCCTGAGGTGCTGATTGGTCTGAATCAGGCGTATGACGTGCGATCGGTCGTGGTGCATCGGATGGTTCAGAATGAGGACGGGGCCTGGGAGGTGCCGAAGTATGGGTTGGAGTCGGATCCTGTATGGAAGGTTATTCCGCGGGGTGCTGACACGCGAGAGCTTCATGCTTTTATGTACGGGACGCGTCCGCGGGGGATGCGGAACGAGGTGCGGCCGGTGGCGTTGGTGCCTGAGGGTCGGTATCGAGTAACGATTGATGCGGTACAGGGTGGGGGAACGGTGGATTTTGGTGGTGTGCCGGACCCGGTGGTCGAGGTGGCGAGTGAGGGTGATACTGGAACAACGCCGTAACACTTTTTGAGACAATCACTTGCCATCATGGGGGCGAGGGTTTAGCCTGCTCGGGTCGTTGGGTTTTTGATTCTGTTTTGATTGATGACCTGAATCAGGATGAGGGACCATGAACACGTTACCGCGTCGCGAGGGTCTGGCTGAGGCCCGGCGGGTCTACTGGCGGGCGAATCTTTGGTTGATGTCGGGGCTGCTTTGCGTGTGGGCGTTTGTGAGTTTTGGGTTGGGGATTTTTCTGGCGGATGTGCTGAATGCTTATTCGCCGTTTGGAGTCCCTTTGGGGTTCTGGTTTGCGCAGCAGGGGAGCATCGTGACGTTTGTGGTGCTGATTCTGATTTATGCGGTGTCGATGAACCGGCTGGATCGTTGGTATCACGAGGTCGTGACGCGGGAGCATCTGCGGCCGCATGATGATGGGGGCTCGAACTGATGGGGCTGACTGATCCGGTTGGAGTGTGGACGCTGGTGTTGGTGGGGCTGAGTTTTGCGTTGTACCTGACGATTGCGTGGGTGAGTCGGGTGCGTGATACGCGGGGATTTTATGTGGCGGGTCAGGGGGTACCGGCGGCGGCGAACGGGATGGCGACGGCGGCGGACTGGATGTCGGCGGCGTCGTTTATTTCGATGGCGGGGATCATTTCGACGTTGGGTTATGCGGGTGGGGTGTATCTGATGGGTTGGACGGGCGGGTATGTGCTGCTGGCGTTGATGCTGGCGCCTTATCTGCGGAAGTTCGGTCGATACACGGTGCCGGATTTCATTGGTGATCGTTATGTGTCATCGACGGCGCGGGTGGTGGCGGTGGTGTGCGCGATCTTCATCAGTTTTACTTATGTGGCTGGTCAGATGCGTGGTGTGGGGGTGGTGTTTGCGCGTTTTCTTGATGTGGATGTGTCGGTAGGTGTTTACATCGGGATGACGATTGTTCTGGTGTACGCGATTCTTGGGGGTATGAAGGGGATCACGTGGACGCAGGTGGCGCAGTATTGGGTGCTGATCACGGCGTTTTTGATTCCAGCCATTGCGATTTCGATCCAGTTGACGGGGAATCCGATTCCGCAGGTGGGGCTGGGGCAGGAGTTGGTGGAGGTGGGGCAGCGGACGGGGGTTACGCTGCTGGATCGGCTGGATCAGCTTCATGCGGACCTGGGTTTTGCGAGTTACACCGAGCCGTTTGTGGATGGGTCGCCCTGGAATAAGCTGAACGTATTTTGTGTGGCGCTGGCGCTGATGTGCGGGACGGCGGGGTTACCTCATGTGATCGTGCGGTTCTATACGGTGAAGAATGTGTCGGCGGCGCGGTGGTCGGGGTTTTGGGCGTTGCTGTTTATCTCGATGCTGTATCTGACGGCTCCTGCGGTGGCGGCGTTTGCGCGGTACTACATGATCGACTCGTTGAACGGGCGGGTGGCGGTGGTGCCGATCACGGAGGTTCAGGGTGATGCGGAGGCGTTGCTGGCGGAGGGCGTGAGGACGACGGAGACGGTGGATGGCGGGGTGGCTTATCTCTACAAGAGCGCATCGGGAGCGATTCGGGCTTCGGAAATCCCGCACTGGTTTCGGAACTGGGAGCGGACGGGGCTGATCCTGTGGTTGGATGATGGTGATGGGAGGGTCCGTTATTCGGGGCGTGAGGATAATGAGATTTTCAATAAGGGGGCTATTGGGAGCAGCGATCTGACTGAGGTGCGGGTGGAGCATCAGCAGTGGTTGGATACGGAGGGTGCGCAAGGTGTGGATGGGCGGGTGATGCTGCGCGAGCGGGGGCTGTCGGGGCCGGATCGGGACATTATTGTGCTGGCTACGCCTGAGATGGCGGAGCTGGCGAACTGGATTATTGCGCTGATTGCGGCGGGCGGTTTGGCGGCTGCGTTGTCGACGGCGAGCGGGTTGCTGCTGGTGATCTCGTCTTCGGTGGCGCATGATCTGTATTACCGGATGATGAATCCGGAGGCGTCGGAGAAGCAGCGGTTGCTGGTGGGGAGGGTGACGATTGCGTTGGCGGTGACGGTGGCGGGGTATTTCGGGATCTACCCGCCTGGATTCGTGAGCGAGGTGGTGGCGTTTGCGTTCGGGTTGGCGGCGGCGAGTTTCTTCCCGGCGTTGGTGTTGGGGATTTTCAGTGTTCGGGTGGGTGCGATCCCGGCGATTGCGGGGATGGTGACGGGGATTGGGTTTACGGCGTTCTATATTTTCTGCAACAAGGCGCATGTGATCGTTGGGCCTGAGTTGGCGGATGCGATGTTGGGGGCGGATTCGGTGCTGCGAACGCCTTGGCTGCTGGGGATTAATCCTCAGGGGATTGGTGTGGTGGGGATGGCGATCAACTTTGTGGTGACGCTGGCGTTGACGCCTTTGACGCCAGCGCCGGATGAGGCGACGCGGGAGCTTGTGGCGAGTCTGCGTGAGCCGGAGGGCGTGGGCCCGGCGGTGCAGATTGAGGCGGCACAGGACCATTGAGGTCGGTTTTTGATCCTGCGTAGGCTCCGGCAACCTGCGTGTGGTGCGGGAGATAGGCGGCTTGACGGTGGGATTGGGGGCTTCTAACCTATGGAGCTTGGCTCGACCGAGGAGGGCAGGCTTTTATTAGTCTGTCTGGGTCGAGCTTCTGCCGGGGTTTGCCCCTAACGCCCCCCTGCTCTTGCTTTCCCCCGCAAGGCCCTGCGGCCACGAGGATCTGACCATGCTTCCAGTGCAACGACAGACACGATCTCAGAGCCGTAAGCGTCGTTCTCACGATGCTTTGCGTCGTGGCCAGTGGGTGAACTGCCCGAACTGCGGAAACGCGAAGACGCCTCATGCGGCGTGTAATAACTGCGGCTATGTCCGCGCCGGGCTGAAGCTCAACCTGAAGAACAACAAGGACTAAGCGTGCGTATCGCCGTCGACGTGATGGGTGGGGACCATGCGCCATCCGCGATTCTCGCGGGTTGTCTTGACGCAGTTCCGCTGCTTGGGGATGCGCATACGCTGGTGCTGGTGGGTGAGTCGTCGGTGATTGAGCGGGGGTTGGATGAGCGAGGGCTGAAGGGCCATGCTCAGATCGAGGTGGTGGGGACGACGCAGGTGATCGAGATGGGGGACAGCCCGGTGGCGGCGCTGCGGGGCAAGCCGGACAGCTCGATCGTGCGGCTGATGGAGTTGGGCGGGCGGAAGGCTGGGGATTCGTACTGTGATGTTGTGTTGTCGGCGGGGAACACGGGGGCGTGTGTGGCGGCGGCTCAGATGTCGATGCGACGGCTGCCGAATGTTCACCGTCCTGGGATTGCGGTGACGATGCCGACGTTTGGCGGTCCTGTGGTGGTGTGCGATGTGGGGGCGAATCCTGAGCCACGGGCGGCGCATCTGCATCAATACGGGAAGATGTCGGCGATCTACGCGGAGCAGGTGCTTGGTCTTAAGGACCCGAAGGTGGCGCTGCTGTCGATCGGCGGGGAGGAGTCGAAGGGGAACGTGCTGGTGAAGGAGACGCATCAGCTGTTTAAGGGGGACAGCGGTGTGAACTACGTTGGTTTTGTTGAGGGGCGAGATCTGTTTTTTGGCAAGGCGAGTGTGGTGGTGACCGAAGGGTTTACGGGGAACGTGGTGCTCAAGCTGTCGGAGGGTCTGGCTGCGGGACTGTTTAAGACGATTGGCGCAGAGATTGCTTCGATCTCGACGGGGATGGCGGAGCAGTTTGGGCCGGTGGTGAAGAGTATTTACAAGAAGCACGACTATCACGAGTTTGGTGGGGCCCCGCTGCTGGGTGCGAACGGGATCTGCATGATTCTGCACGGGTCGAGTGAATCGCGGACGGTGATGGCGGCGATCCGGAGCTCGATGATGCATGTTGAGCATCGGGTGAACGACCGGCTGATCGAGTCGCTGTCTGAGGATGGCGTTCGTGAACCTGAGGGAGCGGCATGATTGAGCGCCCCGGCAGCGGTCGGGGAGTGCGCGTCGCTGGCACGGGTCTGGCGGTGCCCGACCGGGTTCTGACCAATGATGACCTGAGTCGTCTTGTGGATACGTCGGATGAGTGGATCACTCAGCGGACGGGGATCACTGAGCGGCGGGTGGTGGCGGAGGACCAGACGGTTATAGACCTGGGTGAGCGGGCGATGCGGGGGGCGCTGGATGAATCGGGGATGGTGCCTCAGGACTTGGAGCTGGTGATTCTGGCGACGATGACGGCGGAGATGGCTTGTCCGTCGAGTGCTGCGCAGCTGGTTTCGCAACTCGGTGCGGTGCCGGCGGGTGCGATGGATGTCTCGGCGGCGTGCTCGGGGTTTGTGTACGCGATGAATATGGCGGCGGGGTTGATCCAGTCGGGGCACTACCGGACGATCGGGGTGGTGGGTACCGAGACGATGACTCGGATCATGGACTACACGGATCGTGGGACGTGCGTGCTGTTTGGGGATGGTGCGGGGGCTGCGGTGCTGAAGGCGGATGATGATCCGGCGCGTGGGTGCCTGTTCCAGACGATGCGGAGTGATGGTGATCGTTGGGGGGAGTTGTATGTGCCCAGACACGAGGGGCACCTGCCGGAGCAGACTTCGGCGGATGTGTTTACGGGGAACTACGGCAAGCTGCAGATGAACGGTCGTGAGGTGTTTAAGTTTGCGGTGACGACGACGGAGGCGATCATTGATGAGACGCTGGAGCGGACGGGTGTGGACCCGGCTGATCTAGCGATGGTGGTGCCTCATCAGTCGAACCGTCGGATTCTTGAGGCGGCGCGGCAACGGCTGAAGCTGCCTGAGGATAAGTTCTGCATCAACATTGATCGTTACGGGAATACGTCGGCGGCGAGTGTTCCGATTGCGTTGCATGAGCAGCGTGCGGCGAAGAAGATCAAGGATGGCGATCTGGTGCTGTTTTTGGCGATTGGTGGCGGGCTGACGTGGACCACGAGTTTGTGGCGCTTCTAAGCAGGGCTGGACTGAGACCGAGGACGATGACCATGACTTCAACCTCAAGTGTTCGTGATGCGGCATCGGCTACTGCTGTGGCTTTGCTGTGTCCTGGTCAGGGCGCTCAGCATGTGGGGATGGGGCAAGCGTGGGCGGAGGCATCGTCGGCGGCGTGGGAGGTTTTTGAGGCGGCTGACGGGCTGCTGGGGTTTAGCTTGAGCGGTCTTTGTTTTGAAGGGCCGGAGGAGGAGCTGGCCCGGACGGACAAGGCTCAGCCGGCGATCTATACGGCGTCGGTGGCGTCTTACAGGGCGTTGGTTGCGGCGGGTGAGCTTGCTGAGGGTGATGTGGCGATGACGGCGGGGCTGAGTCTGGGTGAGTTCACGGCGTTGCATCTGGCGGGCGCGGTGAGCTTTGAGGACGGTCTGCGGCTGGTGAAGTTGCGTGGGGAGGCGATGCAGGCGGCGGCGGAGGCGGCGGACTCGGGGATGGTGGCGATTACGGGGGATGTGGATGAGGCGAAGATCCTTGAGTTGTGCGATCAGGCCCGGGGTGATGGTGTGCTGGTTCCGGCGAACTACAACTCGTCGATGCAGGTGGTGATCAGCGGGTCGCGGGATGCCTGCGAGCGGGCGGTGCCGGTGGCGGAGTCGATGGGTTTTAAGGCTACGGTTCTGGTGGTGGCTGGGGCGTTTCATTCGCCTTTGATGGCACCTGCGGCGGAGCGGCTGAGGGCGGCGTTGGAGGAGACGTCGTGGTCGGCCCCGAGGACGCCGGTGCTGTCGAACGTGACGGGTGAGGTGCATGATTCGGACCCGGCGATGATCCGTGAGCGTTTGGTGGAGCAGTTGACGAGTCCGGTGCGATGGTCGCAGTCGATGACGCTGGCAGCGGATCGTTATGGATCGCATCGGTTTGTGGAGTTGTCGCCTGGGCGTGTGCTGTCGGGGCTGATGAAGCGGATCGACCGATCGATCAAAGTCCAAAACCACGCCACCCCCCCCACCTCCCCCACATAGTGCATGGCTGCTTTGGTGTTTTCGTTTGCTGTTGTGTTTTGCGTGAGATCGGTGATCAACTTGGAAAGAGTCGCGTGATATGAGTCAGGACGTTGTGCAGCGAGTAGCGGTGGTGACGGGAGCCTCTCGGGGGATTGGTGCTGCGTGTGCGTTGGCACTGGGGCGTCAGGGGCGTCATGTGGTGTGTGTGGCTCGTGATGCGGGTCGGCTGGCGGGGGTGAAGGAGCAGATCGAGGCGGCGGGTGGGTCAGCGTCGGTGGCGACGTGTGATCTGAGCGAGTCAGGGGCGATCTCGGCGGTGATTGAGAAGGTGTTTGATGAGCACGGGCGGCTGGACATTTTGGTGAACAATGCGGGGATCACGCGGGATAATCTGTTGCTGCGGATGTCGGACGAGGAGTTTGATGCGGTGATCGCGACGAACTTGCGTTCGGTGTTTGAGTCTTGTCGGGCGGTGGCGCGGCCGATGATGAAGGGTAAGTTCGGTCGGATCATCAATCTGGGCTCGGTGTCGGGTCTGGTGGGGAACGCGGGGCAGGCGAACTACGCGGCGGCGAAGGCGGGGGTTGTGGGGATGACCAAGTCGATTGCGAAGGAGCTGGCCCCGAAGCAGGTGACGGCGAATGTGGTGGCTCCGGGGTTTATTCAGACGGATATGACGGATGTTCTGCCTGAGAGCATCAAGGAATCGGTGAAGCAGATGACCCCTCTGCGTCGATTTGGGCGTCCGGAGGAGATCGCTCACGCTGTGGCTTTTCTGGCGGCGGAGGAGGCGGGGTACATCACCGGGCAGGTGGTGACGGTCGATGGAGGGATGACGATGGCATAAAGTCTTGTTGGCTGGCCCGTTGTGGGCTGGCGCAGGCTTGGCAAAGGGGGTGTCCCCAAGATATAGTTCCGCGTTACGCCTTTAGGGCATGGAACGCCACCCCGGGCCTGAGGCCCGTTAGGAGAGCACACGATGGATGAACAAGAAATTCAGGACAAGGTTACGGCGATCGTCGCTGAGCAGATGGGTGTTGAGAAGGGAGAGATCTCTCGGGACACCAACTTTGTGAACGATCTGAATGCGGACAGTCTGGACACGGTTGAGCTGGTCATGGAGTTTGAGGACGAGTTCGAGACCTCGATCCCGGACGAAGAGGCCGAGAAGATCCAGACGGTTGGTCAGGCGATTGATTACATCAAGAGCCAGATCGACAAGAAGTAAGGCTTGGGCTCCTCTTTTTCTTCTGAGCGTGCAGGCCCCTTGTTGGGGGTCTGAGTTGCCCGTGATTGGAACGGGTAAGGCTTGGTTACCTCGTAATGGAACTCGCTGAGAGCATGGCTGACCGCCGCGTCGCGATCACTGGACTTGGATGGCTTACCACTCGTGGTACGTCGATTGATGATGTGTGGAAGCTGTTGCTGAATGGCGAGAGCTTCATTCACGAGATCCGGACGTTTGATGCGTCGGCCTATTCCACACGCTTCGCTGGCGAGATCGATGTGTGGGACGGGATCCCGGAGGTCGATAAGCGAGATCTCAAGCGGATGGATCGTTTTGCGCAGTTTGGTCTGGCGGCGAGTATCGCTGCGGTGAAGGACTCGGGCCTGGATTTCTCGAAGGAGGATCAGTGGCGGTGTGGGGTCAACATCGGGTCTGGCGTGGGCGGCATCGGTGAGTTCGCGGATGGCCATCAGAAGCTGCTGGAGAAGGGGCCGGATCGGGTGAGTCCGTTCATGGTTCCGAGGCTGATGTGTAATGCGGGCTCGGGTAATGTCTCGATCCATTTCAAGATCAAGGGTCCAAACTCGGCGATCGCGACGGCTTGTGCGAGTGCGGCGAACTCTCTTGGTGAGTCGGCGATGCTGATTCGTCACGGGGTTTCGGATGTGATGATTGCGGGTGGTGCTGAGGCGGCGGTGACGCCTATGGGTTTGGCGTGTTTCACGGCGATCAAAGCGTTGTCGAAGCGTAATGATGCGCCGACGAAGGCGTCTCGACCGTTTGATAAGGACCGAGACGGCTTTATTCTCTCGGAGGGCGCTGGGGTGCTGATCCTCGAGGAGATGGATCGTGCGAAGGCGCGTGGCGCGAAGATCTACGCGGAGATCGCGGGTTACGGCCAGACTTCGGATGGGTACCACATCACGGCACCGGACGAGAAGGGTACTGGGGCGGCTCAGGCCATGATCCATGCGCTGAAGGATGCAGGTGTCAATAACGATGAGGTGGGGTATATCAATGCTCACGGGACGAGCACGCCGTTGGGTGATCTGGCGGAGACGCGGGCGATCAAGCGTGTGTTTGAGGCGAACGGGAGCCGTTGCACCGTGCCGGTGAGTTCGACCAAGAGCATGACGGGGCATCTGCTGGGGGCGTCGGGTGGGATTGAGGCGATCATCACGGCGTTGACGTTGCAGTCGGGGATTGCCCCGCCGACGATCAACCTGGAGGAGCCGGGTGTGGAGTGCGACCTGGACTACATTCCGAAGCAGGCCCGTGAGATCAACCCGAAGGTTGCGATCAGCAACTCGTTTGGCTTTGGCGGGCACAATGTGAGCCTAGTTTTCCGAAAAGCTTGAGTGGGACTGATTGTTTGTGCGATCGTCGCGGGTGGTGATGGTTGGTCGCTACAATCAGGATAGGAATCGAGGCCAGACTCCCTGAGCCTTGTTGATCGGAAGGTGCCTGAGATGTTCACCCTTGCCATGCTGATGACTCCCTGCGTGCCGGTCCTGGGCTTTCTTGGGCCGATCGGCTGGCCGGAGATGCTGGTGATCGCGGTGGTGGGTTTGCTGTTTTTTGGCAAGCGTCTGCCTGAGGTGGGGCGAAGTCTGGGCAAGGGGATCGTGGAGTTCAAGAAGGGGCTGTCGGGGCTTGATTCGGATATGACGAAGGCGGGCGATCCGCCACGGATTGAGAACCAGGCGGACAGTGTGTCGGGCGAGGAGAAGGCGAAGAGCACGACGAAGGAGTCGGCTTGACCGGCTGATGGGCAGCGGGGAAGATCGCGGGATCAGGGCGGTTAGCTCAGTTGGCTAGAGCGCATCGTTCACACCGATGAGGTCGCTGGTTCGAGTCCAGTACCGCCCATTTGAGGCTTGTGGCGCACGTGAGGTGCTGGGGTGGGTTGTGAGTGGGTGGTATGTTGGTTATTCGTAGCGGATTCTGTCGAGGTCGATGGTGACCTGTTCTGCAGCGCCTGAGACGACGAAGACGACGCCTGAGAAGATTCTTGAGCGGTCGATCGCTGAGATATCCAGGGAGTAGGTTTGCCACTCTGTGGTGGCAGTGAACTGTTCTTCGATGAATCCGGTGTCGGCACGATGCTGGTCGTTTGCTCTGGTGCCCATCCCGATGGTGAAGAGTCCATGGCCTTCGGGTGATCGGGCGTCGAAGACGATTCGGGTCGCGGCGGTGAGGTCGTATCCGCCTGGTCTGGTTCCCCAGTTGTGGGCGGGGTCCTGCCAGACAATGCCTGTCCAGCTCGTCTCGGGTTTAAGGGTGATGCGGATAAACGAGCCGCGGTCTGGCTGTGACTCATCGCGGGCGTAGATGGTTATGTCGGTGGTCTGGGTTTCTCCCATGTGGCCGGAGGGCGCATAAATCTGCTGAGTCAGCGGTTCGTCGTAAACCCAAACAGGCAGCTGCGGTGGTTGGAGCGCGTGCTGCTGTGCTTTAGCGACGAGGTCGGGGCGGTCAGCAAGCCCGGCGGCTTGCTCGAGCATCGAGAGGATTTCACGGTGCTGCTTGTTGGTTGGGGAGATGGGCAGCAATCGATCGGTGAGGCTGGCGAGGTAGTCAGCGGCCTGGGCGTATTGCTCATCTTCGATAAGCCAGGTCGCGAAGGTGGTTTCGGCAAGGGTCGTGACGGCGGATCGCTCGCCGGTGTGGGCGCGCAGGAGGTCAATGATGGCGGGGACTTCAAGGATTGCCTGAGGGTCGCCTTCCTGCCGACGGCGGCTGATGATCATGAATCGTTCCTGGATGGTTGTTGGGTGGTACTGGCCACGAGATCGAGCGAGGGCCTCGAGGACACCTGCTTCGAGTGGCTTTGCTTCTTCGATACGCCCCAGCACTCGCAAGATCTCGGCGTAGCGGCGGGCAAAGACGGCCGTGTCGTGGTTTTCGGGGCCGGCGGTCTCGAGTGCTCCTTTGTAAGCAAGCTCGGCATGCACGAGTGCCTCCTGATATCGCCCGACGTCCAGGAGCACGGCTGCCAGAACGTCGTGAGCCCAGAGCGTGAGTCGATGCGTGGAGCCGAGTGACTGGGTTGCTGCGGGGATCATCGTAGTGAGGACTCGCATGGCCTCGGTGTTGGCAGAGAGGTCCCAGTAGGCGAGTGCGAGTTCGATCTGCGCATTGAGTGTCGCTGGCGCCTCTGGGCCGAGCGCCAGGGTGCCATCGGCTGCGGCTCGTTCGAATAGGGCAACGGCGAGGTCGGCTCTTCCGAAGGCTCGATAGACCTCGCCGAGTAGTTGGGCCAGCTCGATCCGTAGGACGGGGTCGTCGAGTTGTTGGGTGACCAAGTCGCGTCTTGCTCCGGCGAGGAGTATCTCGATTAACGTGGTGTCTTCGCCTCGGGCAATCGCGGGGTCGAGGCTGGTGAGCATGCGGGTCAGGAATGATTTGAACTCGGTCGCTCTGCGTAGCTCACGTTCGGCGCGCTGCGCGGCGTCGATGGCATCCTGTTCGTTCTGCTCGGCGATGGCCTGTGCGTTGACGGCGCTTTCTGCAGCGGTACTGGCACGCTGTGCTTCAATGTCTGCTCGTTGCCTCTCGGCGAGCGCCCAACTCATGGTTAACAGGATGCCGATCATGCTGACGATGAGCAGTGCAATAGCAAAACCGGCAGCGATCACCCTTGGGCGATGGCGTTTCATAAACTTGCGAATCTTGTAGGCGGCTCCGGGGGGACCTGCGATGACAGGCTCATCATTGAGGTGGCGCGTGATGTCCTGGGCCAGTTCGCTGGCGGTCTCGTATCGTCGTGTGCGGTCTTTCTCCAGACACTTCATGGTGATCCAGTCGAGGTCGCCAGTGAGTCGTTGCTGGAGGTGGTTGGTGTCGAGCCGTCTGGCTTTTGCCTTGCTGGTCGCCTCATCACCCAATCCTGAGATGCGAGTGCTGGGTTTATGGGGTTCTCGTTCGAGGATGATCTTCCTCATGACGTCGTAGCCGCCAGAGCTGAGTTCGTCCTGGCTGAAGGGGGTTGTGCCGGTCAGTAGTTCGTAGATCAGGACGCCAAGGGAGTAAATGTCGGACCGTGTGTCGATGTCGAGGCCAGACATCTCGGCCTGCTCGGGAGACATGTAGACGGGCGTACCGATCATCTGGCGGTGTTCTGTGAAGAGGGTGTGTTGAGTCAGTTCGGTGTTGGTGGCTTTAGCGATGCCGAAGTCGATGACTTTGGGTACGGCGATGCTGTCGTGCATAGTGACGAGGACATTGGAGGGTTTGATGTCGCGGTGGATGACGCCTTTCTGGTGGGCGTGCTGGATGGCGTTGCAGACATCGACCATCAATCGGAGTCTTGCTTCGGTATCGAGTCTTTGGTGGTCGCAGTATTCAGCGATGGGAATCCCGCGGATGTATTCCATGGCAAAGAAGGGGCGGCCAGTTTCGGTGGCGCCGGCGTCATAGACCTTGGCGATGTTGGGATGGTCCATCATGGCCAGTGCCTGGCGTTCGGCCTCGAATCGAGCGATGACCTGTTTGGTGTCCATCCCGAGCTTGATGACTTTGAGGGCCACTCGCCTCTTGATGGGCTCGCGTTGCTCGGCCATCCAGACGATGCCGAACCCGCCTTCGCCGATCTGCTGGAGGAGTTTGTAGGGGCCGATGGATTGGCCAGCCTGGGTGTTGTC
This sequence comes from Phycisphaeraceae bacterium, assembly GCA_040222855.1. Lineage (NCBI taxonomy): Bacteria > Pseudomonadati > Planctomycetota > Phycisphaerae > Phycisphaerales > Phycisphaeraceae > Phycisphaeraceae bacterium. Next base: position 738,987 of record JAVKCD010000025.1, read on the forward strand.
GTCTATCTGAGCTACAGGCGGGCTGTCGGAGGTCTGGTCTGTGCCATCAGCATGAACGTCGGCGGTGGGAGAATCGTCGGCGTGGTGATCGGGCATCAACGGGCTCCGTTGGGGTTGAGGCAGCTCTCGATCGAGGCTTGTTCAGCATTCTCATTCGTCTGTGAGAGGTTATATCTGGAGATTGGCATGAAGTCTGTTATTTGAGGATAGATGATGACTTATGTGATTTTTTATTTGGTTACTCTTGAATGAGTCGCTGACCATTGCCGCTAGGCGCGAGTGTGTTGTTTAGTGGATGGCTTACTGGCGTACTGAGTATGTGAGGCCTCGGGTTTGTAAGCCGGTTGGGGTATGACGAGGTTGTTGCTGGTCTTGGTTTTGGCGATGAGGCCTGCTCGGGCGGTAGCGGGTCTGGTTATACTCCCGGGATGACGCAAGCGGCTGTTGTGCCAGTGGTTGAGCGAGGTGTGGGGTCGCGCCGGGTTTCGCCGGGGTTGATTGGTGCGGTGTTGCTGCTGGTGATTGCGTTGCCGTGTTTTCTGACGGTGCCTTGGGCGATGGCGGAGTATGACAACCAGCGGATGGAGCTTCAGTACACGGAGCCGGGGGTTGCGGAGCCGTTCGGGACGGACCTGCTGGGGCGGTCGGTGTTGTGGCGGTGCATGCTGGGGGGTGCGATCAGTCTGGGGATCGGTCTGTCGGCGGCGTTTATCGCGGTGCTTATCGGGACGACATGGGGTTGTCTGGCGGGGTACATGGGCGGGAATGTTGATGCGTTCATGATGCGGGTGGTGGATGTGCTTTATGGGTTGCCTTACATCCTGCTGGTGGTGCTGCTTGATCTGGCGTTGTCGCCGATTGTTGAAGCGGCGGCGCTGTTGTTTATGAAGGCGGATCTGGCGTCGGGCACGGCGGATGTGATTACGTTGCTGCTGGCGATTGGCGGGGTGTCGTGGTTGACGACGGCGCGGGTGATTCGCGGCCAGGTTTTATCGCTTCGGTCGCAGCCGTTCATGGAGGCGACGCGGGCGCTGGGATTGGGACCCGTTCGGGCGATGGCGGTGCATCTGCTGCCGAATTTGATCGGACCGATTGTGGTGTATGCGACGCTGGCGGTTCCGCAGGCGATTTTGCAGGAGTCGTTCCTGAGTTTTCTGGGGATCGGGGTGCAGGCACCGTTGCCGAGTTGGGGGAACATGGCGGCGGGTGGTGTGAAGGAGCTGCCGAGTCTGGCGGCGGGGCTGACGTTTCGTTGGTGGTTGCTGCTGTTTCCGTGTTTACTGCTGGGGTTGACGTTGATGTCGCTTAACTTCCTTGGTGATGAGCTTCGCGATCGTTTTGATCCGCGGAGCACACGCCGATCATGAACCTTTTAGATTCAGGGATGCCGTGATGGATCAGGGCTTTCGTTTCAAGGACGTGCTGGTGGTCGGGTTGTTGCTGGCGGTGCTGGTGACGATGTGGGTGAAGATGGTCCAAGATGATCGGCAGTGGGATCAGCTTGGCGAGATCAAGCAGACGATTTCGGACCAGACGAAGGACCTGACGGCGATCCGGAGGCAGTTGAATGAGCTGCCGAGTGGGATGGCGATGGCTCCGGGTTTGGTGCGGGCTCCGAGCGAGGAGCCGGAGGCGAGTCCGTTTCGTCGGTTGCGGGAGGTGAAGCAGCGCGAGGATTATGCCTCGGGGGATTGGTTGGTGGATGCTTTTCTATCGACGGTGCCGAATCTTAATGAGTTGACGGCTCAGGATGTATATAGCCGGGTGGTGTACACGAAGGTTCTTGAACCTCTAGCGACGTATGACCTGGAGACGCGGGAGTTGGTGCCGTTGCTGGCTGAGAGCTGGACGATGGCGGAGGATGGATTGTCGGCGGTGGTGCGGGTGCGGCGGAACGTGACGTTCTCGAATGGTGACCCGCTGACGGCAGATGATGTGGTTTATAGCTTCGGGATTCTAAAGAATGCCAACATCGTCGATGGGCGGGTGATCGAGTATTACCGACACATCACGGGCTGTGAGAAGATCGATGATTACACGGTGCGGATCACGTTTGGTCGGGTTTTCTATGAGAACCTGTATCGGGCGATCTTTGGGGTGATGATTCACAGTAAGGCGTTTTTGTCGGCGTACAGCGATGAAGCGTTGCGGCAGAATGTGGCGTTGCTGATGGGGACGGGGCCGTATCGGCGTCCGGACCCGCGCGCTTACACGCCTGGGGAAGCAATTGTGCTTTTGCGAAACGAGCGTTACTGGGGTGAACCGGCGAGTTTTGACCGGGTCATCTACCGGACGATCGGGACGGACTCGGCGCTGGATCAGGCGTTCCGTAATGGCGAGATTGATCTTCATCTTCCGACGCCTGAACAGCACCTGCAGCTGCTTGATGAGCCAGCGGTTTTGGAACGGACTCAGCATCTGGTGTATGAGCAGATCCGTTCGGGGTATCGGTACATCGCGTGGAATCAGTTGCGTGGCGGGGAGCCGACAGTGTTTGCGGATAAGCGGGTGCGTCAGGCGATGACGATGCTGCTGGATCGTGAGCGGGTGTGTGAGGAGATTTTCCTGGGCTTCTCGACGGTCACGAGCGGGCCGTTCCACGAGATTGGGGACCAGGATGATCCGACGATCACGCCTTGGCCTCACGATCCTGCGCGGGCGATGGCTCTGCTGGAGGAAGCGGGTTTTCGTCGTTCAGACGACGGGACGATGCTGGAGCCTGATGGGACGCCGTTTGAGGTCGAGATTACCTATCCGGCGGGCAGTGAGTTGAACGAGAAGGTGATGCTGGCGTTTAAGGATGAGTATGCGCGGGCGGGAATCAATCTGGTGTTGGTGCCACAGGAGTGGACATTGCTGCTGCAGTCTTTGAACCAGAAGGATTTTGAGGCGATGACGCTTGGGTGGGGTGCTGGGGGAATTGAGGGGGATATCGAGCAGATGTTCCACTCGCGGAACATCGCGGAGGGGGATAATCGGAATGCTTATTCAAATCCTGAGCTGGATGCGTTGATTGAGAAGGCGCATGTGACGCTGGATTATGACGAGCGAATGGAGGTTTGGCGGGCGTGCCATCGGATTCTGCATGAGGACCAGCCTTATACGTTTTTGTTCCGCTCGAAGGTTCGGCTGTGGATGGATGGTCGTATTAAGAATCTTGAGCCGTTGCCGGTGATGGGTGTGAACTACACATCGACGTGGCCGATTCCGATCGAGTGGTATGTGCCGGCTTCTGCGCAGTTACGGGACTAGGGGTTCAGGCGGATGGCGATCTATCTCATCCGACGGACGCTGCTGATGATCCCGACGCTGCTCGGGATTCTGTTGCTGGTGTTTGGGATCATGAAGGCGGCGCCGGGGGATGTGTCGGACTTGCTGCTTAGTGCAGAAGGTGAGATGACGGCTGGGGATCGTGAGGCAAGGGTCCGCTATCTTGAAGAGCGCTATGGCCTTGACCGGCCGTGGTACACGCAGCTTGGGAGCTGGATTCACAAGGTGTCGCCTGTTGGGTTTGAAGAGGTGGCGGCAGTGTCTGAAGATGATGAGGCTCAGTGGCGTTTTGGTTTTAAGACGCCTGATCTGGGGCAGAGCTTTATCAAGAATCGACCGGTGGTTGAGTTGATTGGTGAGGCGCTGCCGATCACGTTAATTCTAAATCTGCTGGCGCTGCCGGGGGCGTATTTCCTAGCGATCGTGTCGGGGCTTTATGCGGCGCGGTATCGAGGGAAGAGTTTTGACATTGTTTCGGGTGTGGCGATGCTGGCGTTGTGGTCGATCCCGGTGATCTGGGCGGGAGTGCTGCTGCAGGGGTTTCTGGCGAACAAGGAGTATCTGTCGTGGTTCCCGACGACGGGGATGCACAGTCTTGACAGTGATGCGATGTCGTTTTTTCCGCGCTCGGGTGAGGATGGTTTTGAGCGAGGTTACCTGCTGGACTGGCTGTGGCACCTGGTGCTGCCGGTGCTGTGTCTGAGTTACGGGAGTCTGGCTTTTTTGAGCAAGTTGTCTCGGGGTGCGGTGGTGGAGAGTCTCAATGCGGACTACATCCGGACGGCGCGGGCGAAGGGGCTGCCGGACAGTGAGGTTCTGTGGCAGCACGCGCTGGCGAATAGTTTGCTTCCGTTGATCACGGTGGCGGCGTTCATCATTCCAGGTTTGCTGGGCGGGTCGATCATCGTGGAGTCGATTTTCGGGATCCCCGGGATGGGCCGGCTGATGATCGAGTCGATCAAGTTCAAGGATCAAGAGGTGGTGATGGCGGTGACGCTGATCAGCGGGCTGTTGACGCTGGTGGCGTACCTGGTGGCGGACTTGTTGTATGCGGTGGCAGACCCGAGGGTGACGTTTGAATGAGCCCCGCCACCCCCCCCACCACCGAGCTTGAGATGGCGAGGCCCGCGTCGCGGGGTTTGTTTGCGGAGGCGTTGTCGGAGACGTGGCGGCGTCCGGGGGCGCGGCTGGGGATTGCGTGGATCGGTTTGATCGCGTTTCTAGGGGTGTTTGCGCCGCTGATGGCGAGCAGCTTCCCGTTGTTGGTGCGGGTGGATGGGCAGCTCGATAGCCCGTGGCTGGATCATCTCACGGCGACGGATCTGACGCTGATGGGAACGACGTTGTTGTGTGTGGTGCTGTGGTTTGTGCCGTGGTCAGCGGGTCGCAAGGTGATGGCTGCGGGGGTGGTGGCGGTCGTGCTGGCGGGGGTGGGTGTGTTGACGTTGAGCCCGCCTACGACGGTGGTGTACGACGCGTACCGGGTGGCGGAGGCGCGGGGCGAGGTGGAGGTATTGCTGCGGACGCCGATTGTTTATTCGCCGAACGATCGATTGCGGGATCGTGACGATCGCCGCGTTGATTCGCCTTGGTGGTCGGGTGAGGGTGAGTACAACCATTGGCTGGGGCAGGATCGTCGTCAGCAGGATATGGCGAGTCGGATGGTTCACGCGTCGCGGATTGCGGTGGCGATCGGGTTTATTGCGACGGGTATTGCGGCGGTTTTGGGGGTGCTGATCGGTGCGCCGATGGGTTACTTTGGTAAGACGATTGATCTGATCGGGATGCGGCTGGTGGAGATATTCGAGTTCATCCCGCAGCTGTATTTGTTGCTGATTTTCTCGGCGTTTTTTCCTGGTGATCAGCCGGAGATTCTGCCGGGCGTGGAGGTTCACCGGATTTATCTGATCATGGGGATCATCGGGCTGACGAGTTGGACGAGTTATGCGCGGTTTGTTCGGGCGGAGTTTTTGCGTTTGCGGAATCAGGATTTCGTGCAGGCGGCGCGGGCGTGCGGGCTGCCGTTGCAGTCGATTCTGTTCCGGCACATTTTGCCGAATGGGTTGACGCCTGTGATTGTGTCGGCGAGTTTCGGGGTGGCGTCGGCGATTCTGGCGGAGGCGACGCTGAGCTTTCTGGGGCTGGGGTTGATTGAGGAGCCGAGTTGGGGGCAGTTATTAAATCAGGCGCAGCAGTCGGGGTCGTTTTTGTGGTGGATTGCGCTGTTCCCGGGGCTGGCTATTTTTCTCACGGTGTTTGCTTACAACCTCATTGGCGAGGCGCTTCGTGACGCCATCGACCCCAAGACCGTACGCTGAGCGTGAAGGCTGGACTGTATGACTGAACAAGCCCTGATTGAGATTCGTGATCTGTCGGTGAGTTTTCCGGGTCCGCCTGGGGGACGCCGTGTGCAGGCGGCGGACCGCGTGAGACTATCGATATATCCGGGGCAGACGCTGGCGGTGGTGGGTGAGTCGGGGTCGGGTAAGTCGGTGTCGAGTCTGTCGGTGCTGCAGCTGCATGCGGTTCCGCCTACGCGGTACGACGGCGGACAGATTCTCTGGCGTCCTGATGAGAGCCGGGCGGCTGAGGATTTGATGAAGAAATCCGAGCGGCAGATGCGGGCCATCCGAGGCAATCAGATCGCGATGATTTTTCAGGAGCCGATGACGTCGCTGAATCCGGTGTACACGATTGGCAGCCAGATCATGGAGGCGGTGCTGCTGCACCAGAATGTGTCGCGGCAGGGTGCGGTAGAGATCGCTGCGAAGGCGCTGATGGATGTGGGGATCGCTGACCCGATGGCGCGCTTGAAGGAGTATCCGCACCAGTTGTCGGGCGGGATGCGGCAGCGGGTGATGATCGCGATGGCGTTGGCGTGTCAGCCGAAGCTGCTGCTGGCCGATGAGCCGACGACGGCGCTAGACGTGACGATCCAGGCGCAGATCCTCGAGCTGCTCAAGCGGCTGCAGCACGATCATGGGATGGCGATCCTGCTGATCACGCATGACCTTGGCGTGGTGGCGGAGTCGGCGGATGTGGTGGCGGTGATGTACGCGGGTCGTGTGGTGGAGTACGCGAATGTGGAGACGCTGTTTAGCCGACCGTTGCATCCGTACACGCGGGGTCTGCTGCGGTCGATGCCGGTGCTGGGGGCGAATGTGCAGAGGTTGGATACGGTCGTGGATGGGGCGACGATTCCTGACGACTTTCCGAGTGAGTTTCTGGTGCACCCGCACGAGCTGACGCCTGACCCGGAGGTGGGGTATGGCGGGCGGGATGTGCTGCTGCATGAGGTGGAGCCGGAGCACTGGGTGTTGTGCGAGCCTCGGGATGGTGGCGAAGGACGGGTGACGTTTCCGTCTGTGACGTGGCGCCGGGCTCCGGTGGCTGCCGGTTGAAAAATGTGCTCAAGCGCTTGATTATTGGGGCCGATGATCGTATATTGAGATAGTTGAGTGTTTTTATTGAACAGGAGCGATTGATGGCCGCCACTGATCCTGAACAGCATGCCGATCACGAGAAGCCGACATTTTTTCCTCCGCTTTACTGGGTGATTCTGCTTGTGCTAGCGATCATCGTGGGCGTGATGATGATGATCTAGGGCGTCGTCCCTGATCCAGCGGGGTTGATCTTCTTCGAGTGGCACTACGTGACATGGTGCTATCTCCTCAGCGAAAACGGGCCACCGGGGCCCGTTTTTGTTTTTGGGCTGGTTGAGATATTGAGGGTCTGGTTGTGTGGATACGGCTAGAGTCTGGGGATGGAGACGAATCCTTTTGGTGTTTTAGGGCTGCCGGAGCGTTTTGATCTGGAGGATGAGGCGATCGAGTCGGCTTATCTGGGGTTGGCGGCGGCGGCTCACCCGGATCGGTACAGCGACCCGCTGGAGCAGGCGGACGCGGCGGAGCGGGCCTCGGCGATCAACGCGGCACGGGAGGCGTTGCTGAACCCGGAATCGAGGGCTCGGGCGCTGTTCGGGATCAGAGAGGGAACCGAGGGTGGCGCAGGCGGTGATGAGAATGCATTGCCTGCGGATTTTCTGATGGAGGTGATGGAGGTTCGAGAGCGGCTGGAGGAGGCGGTGGCCAGCGAGGAGCCGGGCGAGCTGGCGGCGCTGCGGCGTTGGGCGGATGAGACGCGCTCGGAGCATCTGGCGACGCTGGGGCGTCAGTTTGAGGCTGGGGAGAAGGTCGGGGTGATTCGGCAGGAACTCAACGCGCTGCGGTATATCCAACGGATGCTGGATCAGATGCCCCCCCCCACCAGCCCCCCCACCACCAGTAGACCTTAGAGCAGCCGGTATTGTCTGTTTAGCGTGTTCGCTGGCCGATCTGAATGCCCGTGACAGGATTCGAACCTGTACTCCGGTGAAGGAACCGCCACCTGAAGACGGCGCGTCTGCCAATTCCGCCACACGGGCAAAGGGTCCAAAGCGGACCGAGTCGCGGAGTGTAGTGCAGATGAGCGGAGACTGGCAAGCCGGATGGCGGTGGGCTGAGCGGCTATAACGCGGGGATGCCTGACGACCCCCACGGTCATATTCCGGTGCTGCTTGAGCCCACGCTGGAGGTCCTTGCCGCGCGACCGGGAGAGACCGTTGTGGATGCGACGGCGGGTCGAGGGGGGCATGCTGCGGCGCTACTGGAGCGGATCGGACCGGGCGGGCGCCTTCTGCTGGTTGATCGTGATGCGGGGAATCTTGAGTACGCCAGGGGGCGGATCAAGGGTCGGGCTGAGGGGCTTGGGGTTGAGGTACGGTCCTGTCACGGCAGTTTCTCGCGGCTGCGGGAGGCTGTGGCTGGGGTGGGGCTGGATCGGGTTGATGTGTTGCTGGCGGACCTGGGGTTTGCGTCGAATCAGATGGACGATGCGGAGCGGGGGCTGGCGTTTAGCAATGACGGGCCTCTGGATATGCGGCTGGATCGGAGTTCAGGGTCAACGGCGGAGGAGCTGCTGGCGACGGCATCGGAGCAGGAGATCGCCGACATCCTGTTCCATGAGGGTGAGGAGCGGCTATCACGGCGGATCGCACGAAAGATTGTCGAGACCCGGCGTGAGCGTCCGATTAAATCAACAGCGGCGCTAGCTGAGTTGGTGCGCTCCGTTTACGGATCGGCCGCAGGCCGATCCCGGATGCATCCAGCGACGCGGACGTTTATGGCGCTGCGGATCGCTGTGAATCAGGAGTTGCCTGCTTTGGACGCATTGCTCAGCCAGGTCCCGGATGTGATGCGAGATGGCGGGCGTGCTGCGATCATTAGTTTTCACTCGCTGGAAGACCGGCGGGTGAAGCAGGCCTTCTCGGGTTGGGCGAAGGAAGATCGTGCCAAACTGCTGACGCGTAAGCCGGTTGAGGCGAGTCTCGCGGAAGCGACATCGAACCCTCGTTCGCGATCGGCTAAGCTGCGAGGCCTGACCTGGTTGGGCGGGGCCACACGGATGTGATGTAACGGGATATCGAGTTCACCCCTCAAGGACGATTGGGTGATGACCAGCGAAACAAAAATCAGTCTTCTCATTGGCTTGGGCATGGTCCTTGTGATTGGCATCGTCATCAGCGATCAGCTCGCGGTGCCGGACCCTGAGGCCAGTGCCCCCCTGCTGAGGTTTGCCGAGCCATCGGCACCTGCGGGTGATGTGGAGAGCCTTCCTGCCGTGCGTGCTGAGTCGCGCGTGGCTTCGGCTTCACGATCGGCGCCGATCCCGACGCCTGCGGAGGCGGAGTTGGCAAGGCAGGATGACGTGCTGACGCCTACGCCTGGGGTTCCGGCCATCCGGATCGATGGGACCAGAGCAGCTATGCCTGAGCCCGAGACGGAGGTGGTGGCTGCTGTCACTCCTGAACCTCAGAGACCTATCGATGCTGCGACTGCGTCGGTTACGCGGTCGCAGCCGATTGCTCGGTCTGAGCGTGTGACGCCGCCTCAGCGTGTGCTGCGGATCGAAACGGATGGTCAGCGTCCTGCGGGTCGTGTGCATACGGTGATGTCTGGTGACAACCTTTCGGCGATCGCGGAGCGTTATTACGGCGACCGGAATGCCTGGCGAAAGGTCGCAGAGGCGAATCGAGATTCAGTGGGAGACAACGGGTTGATCACGCCCGGGATGCGGCTGTCGATTCCTGACGTGGAGCCAGTCAGCGCCACTCCTTCAGGTGTGTCGAGTGCACATCCTCAGAATCGTGGCGCGACAGCGACTGTGCAATCGGGGGATTCGTTGGCGAAACTCGCGGCGAGACACCTGGGTGACAGCGGTCGATGGGATGAAATCTATGAACTCAATCGGGATGTGCTGTCGAGTCCTGACCGGGTGCTCCCCGGCATGGAACTGAAGCTGCCCGACTCGGCGTCGATGCGCAGGACTGCTACTGAGCGTACTCAACCTGTGGCTGGTGCGAACACCTACACGATTAAGACGGGCGATTCTCTGAGCAGTATTGCGGCGGCTACGCTGGGCTCGGCGAGCCGGTGGGATGAGATTTACGATCTGAACCGGGACAAGCTATCGAGTCCCGACCACTTGATTCTTGATGTCGAGTTGCGGCTTCCGGAGCGCTGAGCATGATCATCAAGGTCGCGCTGAATGCCTGGGGGGCGGTGTCTCCGCCGGGCCGACAGGCCATGCTCAAGGCGGCGGTGACGATCGTTGTGGGCGGGTGGATCGCGATGAGTCTGTTGGACCTGCGGTTCGCTCAGCAGGCGGCGCGTCACGAGCAGGGGCGGGTCTTCCGTGAGCTTGACGGGGCGAGGAAGAGTCTGTGGTCGGCTCAGGCTGAGATCGGTCGGCATACGCATCCGTTGCAGTTGATGGACCGTCTGAACATCTACAGCGTGCCGACGCTGCCGGTGGTCGAGAGCGATGAGGCTTCGGGTGAGGTGGCGGCCGAGGTCGTCCTGATCGGCCATTCGCTTGAAGAGGGTGGTCTGTGAAGCCCGGCGTTGCAGTCTCATCAGGTGCACGGGGTGACTTGCGTGCTGGCCGTGTTGGTCTGGTGCTGCTGTTGCTGGTGACCTTCGGTTTGCTGGGCGTGCTGGGTCGGGTGGCTCAGCTCACGATGGAGCCGGACCCGCTGATTACCGAACGGCTGACGTTGCAGCAGCGTGAGCGGACACTCGATGCGAGTCGTGGGGGGTTGGTGGACCGTCGTGGGCGGCCATTGGCAATCACTCGTCAGGGGTACAGGGTATTTGTTGATTCACTGTTGATTGATGACCCGCTGACGTTTGCTCCGCGAGTCGCTGAGGCGTTGGGGCTGGACGCGGTGGCGATCGATCGCTTGCTCGGCGAGCGGGAGAACAGTCGGTACATCGTGATCGATCCGGACCCGCCGGCGTATCGCATCGAAGCGGTTCGGTCGCTGGGTATGAATGGCCTGGCGCTGGACCCTTATCTTCGTAGGATTTATCCGCTTGGGGAACTGGGCGGGCAGTTGATCGGGTTTGTGGGGGTTGATGGCGATGGTCTTGAGGGGATTGAGAGGCTCCACGAGCGGAGTCTGGTTGCGAAGGCGGGGACGTACCTTGCGACGGTGGACGCGAGGCGTCGACAACTGTGGGTGGAGCGCGATGCTTTTGAGCCACAGCAGGACGGGCAGGCGGTACGGTTGACCATCGACGCGACGATCCAGGCGATCGCTGAGCGGCATCTGCTGGCTGCCGTGGAGCAGTACCGGGCGGCGTCGGGTCAGTTGGTGGTGATGGACCCGTGGTCGGGTGATCTGCTGGCGGTGGCTCATGCCCCGCTGTTTGACCCGAATCATTATCGACACTCGACGCCTGAGCAACGTCGGCTGCGGGTGGTGACTGATGTGTTCGAGCCGGGATCCATCCTCAAGCCGCTGATCTGGGCGATGCTGACGGACAAGGGGGCCGCGACGCCTCATGAGATGATCGATTGCGAGACCGATGGCGTGTACGTCAGTCCGAAGGGGCGAGTGCTTCGGGATGACAAGCCGCACGGATCGATCACCTGGGAGCAGGTGCTGATCACATCGTCGAACATCGGGATGGCGATCGTGGCTCAGCGGGTCCCGATGCGTGACCTGCACGAGACGGTTCGGCGTCTGGGTTTTGGCGAGGCGACCCAATCGGGCTTCCCGCTTGAGGCTGAGGGGGTGGTTCACCCGCTGCGTCGGTGGAATCATTATTCGCAGACATCGATCCCGATGGGGCATGAGATCAGTGTGACCGGCCTGCAGATGGTCAGGGCGTTCGCGACGCTGGCGAACGACGGGTTGCTGGTTCGCCCCCGGCTGGTGCTGGATGGCTCGGAGGTGCGCAGTGAGCGGGTGATGAGTGCGGAGATGGCTCGGTATGTGCGTTCCGTGCTTGACCGGGCGGTGTCGGAAGGGACGGGGCGTAAGGCTCAATCAGAACGGTATCGTCTGTTTGGCAAGACCGGGACGGCGCAGCTGCCGAATCTCGAGGAGGGTGGGTACTACCAGAACCGGTATGTTTCATCGTTTATCGCGGGGGCACCGACGCTTGAGCCTCGCCTGATTGTGGCATGTTTCATCCATGACCCGGATCGATCGGTCGGGCACTACGGCGGGACGGTGGCGGCCCCGGCGGTGCGGGCGGTGATGGAAGAATCGCTGGCGTATCTGGGCGTTGCCCCTCGCGGTGAACTCCGAGCGACGCCATCGCCGCCACGAGTGGCCCGAAGCCTTCCGTGAGTCATGCAATCGATCGGGGGAGCGGGTATCGTCGGCGGGATGAGTACTGATACCCTGCAGCGCAGTCCGTTTCATACCTATCACGAGGCGAATCAGGCCAAGCTGGTGGATTTTGCAGGCTGGTCGATGCCGATCAGCTACGGCTCAGCACTGGCTGAACACGAGCACACGCGGCGGGCCGTGTCGTTGTTTGACGTGTCACACATGGGCCGGGTTGAGGTCAAGGGACGAGATGCGAGGCGGTTTCTTGAATCGCTGCTGACACGACGGATTACCGACATGGCGGAGTACTCCTGCCGGTACGCGATGATCTGCAACGACCGAGGCGGGATCATCGACGACATCATTGTCTACCGATATCCCGAGCACTGGATGATGGTGGTCAACGCGTCGAACCGGTCGGCTGTGCTCCAGCACATGGGCGAGGTTGCCGATCGGCTAGCGTACAAGGTGAAGGTCAACGACCTGACCAAAAAGACGGCGATGGTGGCGATTCAGGGCCCGCAGGCGATGGAGGCTATTGCGCCAGCGTCGTCAGAGATCGGGGCCCTCAAGCGTTATCGTTTTTGCATCAAAAATCTGCTCCTCTACAAGATCACGATCTCGCGGACCGGTTACACCGGCGAGGATGGCGTGGAGGTCATCCTGCCAGCGGCGTTGGCGCAGCGGGCGGTTGATATGGTGCGCAGCGAGGCGGAGAAACGGGGTCTGGACATCCGCCCTGCCGGGCTGGCGGCGCGGGACTCCCTGCGGATCGAGGCGGGGATGCCGTTGTATGGCCACGAGATCGACTCAGATACGGACCCGTTCACCGCAGGGCTGGGCTTCGCGGTCACGCTTGGCGAGCCCCCTGCGGGCGTGCAGGACATTCCACGGTTTGTTGGCCAAGACGCGCTGGAGGCGCTGGTGGCCAGGGGGCCTGAGCAGCAGACAATCGGCCTGCGGATGGAGGGCAGGCGGACACCTCGGCAGGGCGACCCGATCATCCGCGGCGGGCAGGTGATTGGCCGCGTGACCTCGGGGTGCCTGGTCCCAACGCAACCTGGCCCGATCGCCATCGCACGGGTGCCCGCGGGGATCGATGCGGGAACGGAGCTTTCCGTCGGGCTAGGGAAGGGTCGGACGATCATCCCTGCAGTCACGAGCCAGCTGCCATTTGAGCGGTTAAGCGTCTCATAGGTCGTATCAAACGCTGACGACTGGAGCCTATGTGTTGAGCCGGTCGATGTTTGGGCCATGGAAAGCCAGATCAGTGACCCGTATATCTCGTATCAGCAGCAGAGGCACTTCGGAAGCCTCGATGGTGTGAGGTGTCTGGCGATTCTCGCTGTCGTCTGGCACCACAGCCAAGAGACGTCGTTGGCTTTGCTTAGCCGGGGTTTTCTGGGCGTGGATCTGTTCTTCGTGCTTTCGGGGTTTCTCATCGTGACGCTGCTGCTTCGGGAGCGTGATCACAAGGGGGTGATCTCACTTCGGGATTTCTACATGAGGCGATCGCTGCGGATCTTCCCGGTTTACTACGGCTTGCTGGCGGCGCTGGGATTGCTGTATTTGATCAAGCCGACGCTGGCCGGAGGGGACAGTTTTTTTCGTGATCTGCCCTACTACGCGACCTACACCAGTAACTGGATAAAGACTGACACGCCGAACATGGACATGGTGTGGTCGCTGGCGGCTGAGGAGCAGTTCTATCTGGTATGGCCAGCGATCGAGCGATTTCTCCCGACGCAGGCGACGCTGACGCTGCTGGGCGGGGGCCTGATCTTGAATCAGGCGGTCAACTACGGATTGCTCGATGACACTTGGCGATCGTGGACGGGTACAGAGCCGAATCTTCACATTCTTGACGCGACCTTCACGCCAATTCTACTGGGTGTACTGCTGGCGCATCTGCTGCATCGACGGTGGGGATTTGGATGGTTCTGCAGGATTGCTGGTGCTCAGTGGTCGTCGTTGGCGTGGGGGCTGGGTCTGCTGGTGGCTATCGCGATCAGCCAGGGTGACATTTCGGGCACGCCACGGCTTGTGATTCAGGTGTTGATGATGGTGTGGCTTGGATCGTTGGTGATCCGGGAGGATCATCTGCTGAGCCGCCCGTTGGGCTGGGCACCGATTGCTCGGCTGGGTGCGATCAGTTACGGCATGTACCTTTTCCACATGTTCGCGATTCACATCGGCCGCGAAGGCCTGGAGCGTCTGCCTGCGATCGCGTTTCCGGGGGCTCTGTTTGTTCTTGGGCTGTTGGTCACCATTCTCATTGCTGAGGTCAGCTTCAGGCTCTACGAGACGCCGTTCTTAAGACTCAAGCACCGGTTTGCATGGCGAGGCAAGCCCGACAGCGAGACCGCCTAACCTCAATCAATCAGGCCGGGTCATGGCGTCGTAGTTCATCAGCTCAGCCAGGCGGTTGTCGGGCATGAGTTTGAGTTCGCCGACGAGCTGCTTGATGGTTTTGCCCTCGTTGTGGGCTTGTTTGGCCAAAGCGGCGCACTTGTCGTAGCCGACTTCCGGGGCGAGGGCCGTGATGGTCATCAGACTCTGCTCGAGTAGCTCGGTGCAGCGCGTCTGATCGACTTCGAGCGCGTCGAGGAGCTTGTCGTTGAAGACTTCGGCGACGTTGCCAAGCAACTCCGCTGACTCGAGGAAAGCCTCGATCATCACAGGCATGGCCACGTTCAACTCGAAGAGCGAACCAATCCCGCCTAGACCTGAAGCGGTGACGGTCGCGTCGTTGCCGAGTACTCGGCAGGAGACCTGCATGACCGATTCGCAGATCACCGGATTGACCTTTCCGGGCATGATCGACGAGCCGGGCTGGATGGCTGGGAGGATGATCTCGCCGATGCCGCAGCGTGGTCCGCTGCCGAGGTGGCGGATGTCGTTGGCAATTTTGGTCAGGGACGTGGCGATGGTCTTGAAGTGACCATGGGCAGAGACGAAGGAGTCTTTCGCTGCCTGGGCTTCGGGGTGATTCTCGGCTTCGACGAAGGTGACGCCGCTGCGTTTAGATAGCGAGGCACAGACTTTTTCGGCGAAGCTGGCATCGGTGTTGATGCCGGTGCCGACGGCGGTTCCGCCGATGGGCATGTTGGCGAGCATCTCTTTGAGCGCCCACTCGGCGCGTTTGATCGACCATTCAACCTGAGCCGCGTAGCCCGAGAAGACCTGACCAACGCGGATCGGGGTGGCGTCCATGAGGTGAGTGCGGCCGGTCTTGATGATGCTGTCCCACTGCTTTGCCTTGGCATCGAGACCTTGATGCAGCTTGCGCAGCTTGGGCAACAGGTTGTTCTGGATGGCGAGGGCACCGGCGATGTGCATGGCTGTCGGGAAAGTGTCGTTACTGGACTGGCCCATGTTGACATGGTCGTTGGGATGGACCCCGCCTTCGGCCTTGACGTGGCGGCCAAGGCCGAGCTTCTCGTTGGCCAGCGTGGCGATGACCTCATTGGCGTTCATGTTGGTGCTGGTGCCCGAGCCGGTCTGGTAGACATCAACCGGGAAGTGCTGATCCCACTGGCCAGCAGCGACTTCATCGCAGGCGTCGATGATCGCCTTGGCGAGCCTCTTGTCGAGCTTGCCAAGTTCAATGTTGGCTTCGGCGCAGGCGGCTTTGAGGTGGCCAAAGGCGTGGATGACCGTGCCGGTCATCGGGCGGTTGGCAATCGGGAAGTTATCAACCGCCCGGGCGGTTGAAGCGCCGTAGAGAGCGTCAGCGTGGACGGGCATCTCGCCCATCGAGTCTTTTTCGATTCGAGTCGAGCCAGTCGCGGCCATCGTGAACCTCCGGGTTAATCAAAAGACCAAATGCACCTGCGATCTAGTCTAGTGGTTCAGGATACCCGCCACAACTCGCCTGTAGGTTGCGAAACATGAGAAAACCCCGAGAGCGGGTCCCGGGGTTGCGTGGGTTTATTTGGCGGGTTGTGGTCAGGCGGCTTCTGTCTTGGGCGCACTCTGCTGTGGAGCCATACCGACCTTCTGAGCCATGGCAGGGAGGGCGTCGCTGACGTTTTCGGCGGCGACCCTGGCGATGGCGGGCCAGGTGGCCTGGTCGGCTGCCTGACGGACGCGGGCGAGCGCCTCCCGGACGCTCTGGTCGGCTTCCTGGGTGAGTTTCTGCAACTGCGGGCGGAGGTTACTCAGGCGTTCGGCGATCCGCTGGTCGCTGGATTCGATCATGGCGTCGGCCTGAGCCTCGGCCTGAGCGAGTTTCTGCTCGATGGCCTGCTGGGCTTGAGCCAGCTCTGTCGATAGAGCCGGTCGCACGCCTTCAACCCGTCGGCGTAGCTGCGACTCGATCAGGCTGATCATCGCGTGTGACGACTCGCGCAGCTCACTCATCCGCTGCTGCATCGACGATTGCTCGCCCTCGAAGACCCCGCTGATCTGCTCGCGCATCTCACGGACACGATCGGCGCAAAGCCGAGTGATCGGCTCGACGGCTTCATCGGCCTTGGCTCGGAGACTGGCGAGCGTGTCGGCGGACTGCTCACGATAGCCGGAGAGCATGTCGTTGGTCTTCTGGCTCGTCTCGCGATCAAGGGCGGCGATGGCCTCGTCCGCTTCACGACGGATCTTGTCGGACACGTTGACAAGAGCGTTGCGGAGGTCGGCCTCGGCGCGGTCAGCGACGGTCTTGAGGACGGCTTCCTGCTCGACGCGGCCCTGTTCGATGCGTCGGATGATCTGCTGATGGCGATCCTCAATGGTCTGATCCATCGCACGCAACTGGGACTCTGCGTTCTGCTGAGCCTTGTGGATCAGGCCATCGGCGCGACCCTGAGCGTCGTCGGCGGTGGACTCGATCTGAGATTGCATCCGCTTCTGGATCTTCCTGGTGGATGCTTCGGCATCTTCGACCAACGCCGTGCGGGTCTGCTCGATCTGCTTGCCGGAGCGATCTTTGATGGTGGTTGCGAACAGTTCGAGCTGCTCTTCCATCTCGGCGGAGCTTTGCTCGATGATCGAGACCGCCTGCTCACGGACCTTGCCTGCGGCGCTGGCGAAGCGTTCATCGAGCGCCTTGCCGAGTTCAGTGAACTGCTGATTGATCCGCTCCTGTTGCTCTGCGGCACGGGTCTCAAGGATCTGCGTGAGCTTCTGATCAAAGATGCTTGCCTGTTCATTGAGCTTCTGCTCAGCGAGTCCGATCATCTGCGTGATGCGCTCGGCGAGTGGACGGGTTGCACGATCGAGATCAACGCGAAGGCTCTCGCTGGCTCGCTTCTGCTCCTGGGCCATCGCCTCCTGGAATGGTCGGGCCAGGTCGCGGGCACGCTCAGTGAGCCTGTCGCTGCCGTCTGAGATCTGCTGGTCAATATCTGATTGGAGACTGGTGGTCCGGGCATGGATCTCGCGATGGGCCTTCTCGGCTTCGGCAAGGCTATCCCGAGCCAACTCGGCGGCTTCGAGGAGTCCTTCGATATCGCGCCGACGGTTATCGGACGCCGACTCCTGCCCGTTGAGTTCGCTCAGGCGACGGGTGATGGCGTCGTCGAGTGTGGCGATCCGGTCGGCCAGCTTCTGGAGCTTGGCTGCAGGGATGGGGGTGCCGACCTCAGACAATCGGGATTCAAACTCGCGGATCAGCCGAAGCAGCCGGAGCCGTTCCTGATGAGCGCGATCGACGGTCTGGGATAGCTCCGCCTGAAGGCCACGGGCGGCCGAGGCGTCGAAGTATGCCGGTTCCGGGTTCGAGTTCATTGAGGTCACGTGATGGCTCCTGCGGGGGCCCCGCAGGGCCGGTTCGATCGCTTCTCCGGTATCGGGTGAGTCGGTCTGTAAGGATTGCACGGGTTCTGGGGCACCCCGGTTATCGGCCGGCATCTGGTTGCCCTGACCCCCAAAACCGGCTAAAACCCTTGCCCACACGCTCGTATGAGCTTTCCCCAGAAAGGATTCGTTTCCCATGCCCCAGCGCGGCCACCACCTATTTACCAGCGAGTCAGTATCGATGGGTCACCCTGACAAGGTGTCCGATCAGGTCTCCGACGCCGTCCTCGACCTCCTGATTGCCCTCGATCCTCAGGCCCGTGTGGCTTGCGAGACCATGTGCACCACCGGCTTGGTTGTCGTTGGCGGCGAGATCACAGTGCACACCCCCAAGGCGGTTGCCGCATTGAATGATGTTGAGCAGGTCACCCGCGAGACGCTCCGCAAGATCGGGTATGCGGGCGATATCGGGATGCACTTCGACGCCGATGGCTGCGGGGTGCTCCGGACCTTCCACGGCCAGTCCGCCGACATCAGCCGCGGCGTCTCCAAGAAGGAGCCGGGAGCGGGTGATCAGGGCTTGATGTTCGGGTTCGCCTGCAAGGAAACGCGGAATCTGATGCCCCTGCCGATTGATTTATCTCACCGCCTCGTTGAGAAGCACGCTCAAGTCCGTCAGGCCAACAAGGTCAAGGGCCTTCGCCCCGACGCCAAGAGTCAGGTCACGGTCGAGTACAACGCCAAGGGCAAGCCCGTCCGAATCGATACCGTCGTGCTCTCGACTCAGCACACCGCCGACTGGAACGGCACCAAGAAGCAGGCTCAACTCCGGCAGCAGATCATCAAGCACATCATCGATCCGGTGATGCCCAAGAGGCTCTACGACCCGAAGACCGTGCGGATCTATGTGAATCCAACCGGCCAGTTTGAGGTTGGCGGGCCGCATGGCGACGTCGGCCTGACCGGTCGCAAGATCATCGTCGATACCTATGGCGGGCGTGGCCGTCATGGCGGCGGTGCCTTCTCGGGCAAGGACCCTTCCAAGGTCGATCGCTCGGCGGCGTACATGGCACGCTACGTTGCGAAGAATGTCGTCGCTGCCGGGCTCGCCGATCAATGTGAAGTCCAGCTCTCCTACGCCATCGGCGTAGCAAAGCCCACATCGGTCAACGTCGATTGCTTTGGCACCGCCACGGTGGACGAGGATGACCTGGCCAAGGCGATTGCCAAGGTCTTCCCGCTGACCCCGCGCGGGATTCTCGATCATCTCAAGCTGCGTAACCCGATCTTCAGCCCCACTGCGGCCCACGGCCACTTCGGCCGGCAGCCGGGTACCGTGACGGTCAATGGCAAGAAGTACCAGACGTTTACGTGGGAAAAAACCGACATGGCCAACGCCTTGGCCAAGGCCCTGCGCTGAGCAGCGCCTCCAGGAACTGAGTCGCCGGCATGCTGATTAAGCAGGGCATCCCGGTCTCGCCCGGCGTGGCGATGCACAAGGCACTGGTCCTCGACGCGGAGGACCAGCCGGTCCCCCGCCGAGTGATCCCGGCATCACGGGTCAACAGCGAACTCGAGCACTTCGAGCGGGCGGTCACGCGCTCGATCACCCAGCTCCGGGAGTTGCAGAAGCAGACCGAGGAATCCCTCGGCAGGGAACTGGCCCGGATCTTTGCTTTCCACATCGGGATGCTCAGCGACGACAAGCTGCTCGAACAGGTCCGCACGCTCATCCGAACCGATCGGGTGACCGCTGAGTACGCCGTCTCGACGGTCCTCAGGCGTCTCGAAGACGTGTTCCTGGAACAGGAGACCCGCTACTTCCGCGACCGGGTCAGCGACATCTCTGATCTGGAGCGCCGGCTGCTCTCGGAGCTTCGGCCTGCGCCGACCAACAAGCTGCACAACATCACCGAGCCGGTGGTCGTGATCGCCCACGACCTGACGCCAAGCCAGACTGCCGATTTTGATCGCACGAAGGTGATGGCCATCGCGACCGACGCTGGCGGGCGCACGTCTCACACCGCGATCCTGGCGCACGCGCTGGGCATCCCCGCCGTGGTCGGGCTGGGCGACCTCACACGATCGGTGACCTCCGGCGACACGGTGATCATCGACGGTAACCGCGGGCGCGTGGCCGTAAGCCCGGATGCCGAGAACGTCCTCGGCTACCAGCAGGAAGTCCGCCGGTACGCCGCCTTTGCAACCATGCTCGCCGAGATCCAGTCGAAACCGGCCGAGACGACCGATGGCGTCGCAATCGAGCTGATGGCCAACATCGAGTTCCCTTCTGAGATCGAGGAAGCTCTGTCAGCCGGGGCGATGGGTGTCGGACTCTATCGAACCGAGTTTCTCTTTCTCGCCTCTCCGGTCCCGCCGACTGAGAACGACCAGGTTGCCAGCTACACCGAAGCCATCCGCGCCCTCGATGGCAAACCGCTGACCATCCGGACCCTCGACCTGGGTGCGGACAAGATCGCGCCATCCTTGGGCTCACTCGAATCCTCCGAGCGCAATCCTTTCCTGGGCTGTCGCTCGATCAGGCTGTGCCTCCAGAATCTCCCGCTGTTCCGCAACCAGCTCCGGGCCATTCTCCGCGCGAGTGCCGAGGGGCCGGTCAAGATCATGTTCCCTCTCATCAGCAACATCATGGAGCTGCGGCAGGCCAAGATGATCTTCGCTGACGTCCGAGAAGACTTAGAGGACCAGGGCGTCCCTTTTGACCCCGACATCCCACTGGGAATGATGATCGAGGTTCCTTCCGCAGCGATCCAGGCCAACTGCTTCGCCAAGGAGTGCGATTTCTTCTCGGTCGGCACCAATGACCTGATCCAGTACACCGTTGCTGTGGACCGAAGTAACGAAAGGATCGCCAGCCTCTATTCGGGCGGGCATCCGGCGGTGATCTCGCTGGTCCGCGATGTGATCCGGGTTGCCCGCCGGGCAAAGATCGGCGTGAGCCTATGCGGCGAGATGGCCGGTGAGCCGGAGTTTGCCCTGCTGCTCCTGGGCCTTGGCCTGCGATCCCTGTCGGTGACACCCCCGGCCATCCCGACGGTCAAGAAGCTGATACGATCCGTCTCCATAGGCCACTGCGAAAGGATCGCTCGGAAGGCCAGGAGCTTTGATTCCGACCGCGAGGTGATGAAATACCTCCGCGATGAACTCGAACGAACTCTCCCCGAGGCATTTGGTGGCCGTTCCACCACATACTAGACCTCGGGACCGTACAACGTCGGGCCCCCGCTCGCCCACAAGGCTCGAGCGCAAGGCCCCCAAGCAAGAGGCAGCCGGTTTGATCGGGAAGGATCCCACCACCCGTCAGCGCCGACCCCAAACATCATCGGGGACGCGCGATAGGTGCGGGCTTCATGCCCCGACTTCATCCGCTGGAGGAATGTGCCCAAGACACAAATGCTGATCAACGACATCGCAGGCGAAGAATGCCGCATCGCCGTCATCACCGACGGCAAACTCGAGGAGTTCTATCAGGAACGAGCCTCGGCCGATTCGCACGTCGGAAATCTCTATCTCGGGAAAGTCACCAACGTCGAACCGTCTATCCAGGCGGCCTTCGTCGATTTCGGGCTCGAACGAAACGGCTTCCTGCACATCTCTGATGTCCACCCGATGTACTTCCCCGGCGAAGACCGGGAGGAGTTCGAGAAGGTAGGCGTCAAGACGCCCCGCCGAGAGCGCCCGCCGATCCAGAACTGCCTCCGCCGCGGCTCCAAGGTCGTTGTGCAGGTGCTCAAAGAAGGCATCGGCACCAAGGGACCAACGCTCACCAGCTACCTGTCGATCCCCGGTCGCTACTTGGTGATGATGCCCAACATGAAGCACGCCGGGGTCTCGCGCAAGGTCGAGGATGACGAAGCACGACGCGAGATGCGCCAGATCCTCAAGGAGCTTAACCCACCCGAAGACTTCGGCGTCATCGTCCGGACCGCAGGCATCGGGCAGACCAAAACCGAAATCAAGCGCGACCTCTCCTACCTCACCCGGCTGTGGGACTCGATCGAGAAGCGTAAAAAGAAACTCCGCGCCGTCGGCCTGCTCTACGCTGAGTCAGACCTGATTATCCGCACGATCCGTGATGTCTACACCACCGCGATCGAGGAAATCATCGTTGACTCTCATGCAGCGGCTCAGCGCGTCGCCGACTTCCTCGCCGTCATCAACCCTCGCTCCAAGACCAAGGTCTTTCACGACAACAACCCGATCCCGCTGTTCCACCGACAGGATATTGAGCCGCAGATCGAGGCGATCTCAGCCCGCGAAGTCCCTCTTAAATCAGGCGGCTCCCTCGTCTTCGACCAGGCCGAAGCGCTCGTCGCCATCGATGTCAACTCCGGCAAGAGCCGCGATGCCAAGGACGCCGAATCCAACGCCTATAACACCAACGCCGAGGCGATCGAAGAGATCGCGCGCCAGCTCCGCCTCCGCGACCTGGGCGGGGTCGTCATCCTTGACCTCATCGACATGATGCAGCTCAAGAACCGTCGAACCATCGAATCTCGCTTCAAGGCACTGATGAAGGATGACCGGGCGCGAACACGCGTCGGCTCGATCAGCCAGTTCGGGATTTTGGAGATGACCCGCCAGCGTATGCGACCATCGCTGCGACGATCACTCTTTGAGGACTGCCCCTCCTGTCAGGGCATCGGGCAGGTCCGCAGCAAGGAGTCCGTCGTCCTGCATGTGATGCGTGAGCTCGCGTTCGTGATGCACCGCGAACACGTGGCACGTGTCGAACTGACGATCAGCCCCGACGTCGCCTTCCTCCTGCTCAATCGACGCCGAAGACAGCTCACGGCGCTGGAACACACCTTCAACAAAGATGTCACCGTCAGAGTCGGCGGGGCATCGGTCGATTACATCAACATCGCCGCCTTCGACGAGCGTGGCACTCTGATCAACATGGCGACCCTGACCGAGCAGGTACGCAAAGCCTCCAACGCAAAATCCGGGCTGACGCAGATCGTCGGTAAGCCCTCTGATCCCATCGAAATGGATGAGGAAGACGAGGCACCCGCGCCACCGTCGCAACAGCCAAAGGCAGCCTCTTCCGACGATGCCGCCTCGGGTAGTTACATCGATGCCGTGGATGATGACAGCCCCGAAGAAGGCCCGAAGAAGAAACGTCGCCGAAGGCGTCGACGCCGGGGCAAGAACGAGGAAGGCCAGATCGAAGGCAACGAAGCCGTCGCCAGCGATTCGACACCGCAGGAGCCAGACGCTCCGGAAGTGTCCATCGAAGCGCTAGCCGAAGAACAGTCCGAGCGCACCGATGAGAGCGACGAAGACGGCGCCCCCAAGAAGAAGCGGCGCCGACGACGACGGTCCCGAACTAAGTCAGCCACTTCGACTGACGAACAGACCGATGCACCGGTTACACCGGAAGCTGAACAACCCGCCGCAGCCGTCGCGCAGGCGGATGCCCCCCCTGCCGAGGAGACTGGCGAGGACGGCGCTCCCAAGAAGAAGCGACGACGCCGACGCCGATCTCGAAGCAAAGCTGCCTCCGACGAGGGACAGGATTCGGGTGATGGTTCATCGTCCGGTTACTCAAACTCCGTCCTTGCGACCGAGGAAGCCTCATGACACCGCCTCGGCCTCGGCGATTGATCGTACTTGGCAGCACCGGCTCCATAGGCGTCAACACGCTCAAGGTGGTCGAACACCTCAACCGTGCTCGCCCCGGCTCGATCGAGGTCGTCGGTCTCGCTGCCGGTCGAAGCGTTCAGGCGCTGGCCAAACAAGCCGAGCGATTCAAGGTCAAAACCGTCGCCATCGCCAGCGAGCACCTGCAACCGCAACTCGAAAAAGCCCTGCCCAAAGGAACCCGTATCCTGGCGGGCCTCGATGCCTCTGAGCAACTCGTCCGCGAAACCGACGCGACTGATATCGCCGGAGCCATCGTCGGCGCTGCAGGCCTCCCGGCGATGATCGCCGCAGCCGAACTCGGCCGCCGGATCCACCTGGCCAACAAAGAAACCCTCGTCGCTGCTGGCGATCTGGTGACCCGCATCGCCGCCGACTCGGGTGCCGAGATCCTCCCTGTCGACTCCGAGCACTCCGCCATCTTCCAGTGTCTTCAGGGTGCTGGTGACAAAGAGGTCATGCGCCTGGTACTGACCGCCTCAGGCGGGCCCTTCCGGACCGCCGACGCCCAAACCATCGAGAACGCCACCGTCGAGCAGGCCCTCAACCACCCGACCTGGACCATGGGCAAGAAGATCACCATCGACTCGGCGACCATGATGAACAAGGCGCTCGAAATCATCGAAGCCCACTGGCTCTTCAAGCAGCCCGGCAGCAGGATCGAAGTTGTCATCCACCCGCAGTCGATCGTGCACAGCTTCGTCGAGTTCAAGGACCACTCCGTGCTTGCCCAACTCGGCCCGCCCGACATGTGTGGGCCGATCCAGTACGCCCTGACCCATCCCGAACGCTGGGGCGGATGCGCTACCGCGACCGACTGGATGAACCTGGGCTCCCTCGATTTCCATGCGCCCGATGGCGACCGCTTCCCGGCATTGCGACTGGCATACCGTGTGATCGAGCTGGGCGGGACCGCCGGGGCGATTGCCAACGCCGCCAACGAGGCCGCCGTCGAAGCCTTCCTCGACCATCAGATCCGCTTCGGCCAGATCGCCCGACTCGCCCGTCAGGCCCTCGACACTCTCCCCATCGAGCCGATCCGCGCCCTCGACGATGTGCTCCGCGCCGACAAAGCCGCCCGCGAGTTCGTCAACGAACAGGTGAACGCCCAGGCCGATCTCAACGTAAGCCAGACGACCCCGTCAGACGCTCATTCCTCCACTCAGTCCTGATCCAGGAAGCCACGCGATGCTCGAAAACTCCTACATCGCCGTTGCCCTCTTCATCCTCGGCTTCGGCTTCCTCATCTTCATCCACGAACTCGGCCACTTCCTGGCCGCCAAGTGGGTCGGCATCAAGTGCACCCAGTTCGCTATCGGCTTCGGCCAGGCACTGGTCTCCTGGCGACAAGGCATGGGGCTGGCCATCGGCTCTTCTGAATCGACTTATCTTAAGCGCGTCGTCGCTGAACTCGATCAGGAAGACGGCACCACCACAGAGCCCGCCAACTACGAAGAACGCGTTCACAAAGCCGGCGACGAACGCGTCGACGCCATCAGCCAACGCCTGGGCCTCGGCGAAACTGAATACCGCCTGAACTACCTCCCCCTGGGTGGGTACGTCAAGATGGTCGGACAGGAAGACCTCGACCCCACCGCCGTCTCAAAAAGCCCCCGCTCCTTCAACAACAAATCCATCCCAGCCCGAGCCCTCGTGATCTCCGCTGGCGTGATCATGAACCTGATCACTGGCTTCGTCGTCTTCATCCCCGCCTTCCTCGCCGGCGTCGATTTTCCCGCCGCCGAAGTCGGCATCATCACCCCGGACTCCCCCGCCGCCGCCGCCACTCCTGTCAACGCTCCTGAGGGCACTGACGAGGGACTCAAGCTAGGCGACCGTATCCTCACCGTGGATGGCAAGCCTGTCCGCGACATGGTCGATGTCGGTATCTCCATCGCCTTGGCCCAAGCCGGTTCCGATCGCATCCTGACCGTCGATCGCCCGGGCTACGAAGAACCGCTGACCTTCAACGTCTCACCCCGACCCGATGCCCGCCGTGAGGGGCTGCTCTCCATCGGCATCGGCCCCAGCTCCACCCTCCAACTCGCGGCCGTCACTCAAGATTCACTTCTGGAACAGAACGGCATCACCCGCGGCATGACATTGTCCGCCGTCGGCGACACCCCCGTTGATCGCTTCCACGAACTCCGCAGCGCCCTGGACAACACCAACGGCGAGCCCACGACCCTGACCTTCACCGGCAAAGACGGCACAACCAAAGACATCGCCATCCAGCCCGAACCCGGCCTCTTCTACGACCCACAACTCGCTGAAGCCCTCGCCATCGAACCCGCCACGCGCGTCCTCGAAGTGGTCGAAGACAGCCCTGCGGCCAAAGCCGGTGTCAAGGCCGGTGATCTCATCGCCCGCATCGGCGGAACCGAACTCCCCTCACTCAGGCGATTGACCTCAGAAATCGAATCCGCTGGCAACACGCCGATGCGTCTGGTTGTGCGTGGTGAGGACGGCACCACACGAGACCTTGGAACCATCACGCCCTCCGACGGCCGCATCGGCGTCATCATCTCCCCAGCCATCGACTCTGGTATCGTCGGCCAGAACCCCGACTCAGCCACCCAGCGCATCCCGCCGGGCAGTAAGGTCGACTGGTACACCCTCCAGCGCGCGATCCAGACGAGCACTAACCAGATCGAAATCCCTTTTCAACCGACCGGTGAGATCTCCGCTGCCACGGTCACCTTTACCGTCAGCGACGAAGAACTCGCCCTCCTCCAGGGCGCTGGCTGGCGCCCCCCCACCCTCGGCGCCGCCTTCACCGAACTCCAGACCTCCCTCAAGGCCGACAACGTCGGCGAAGCCATCGGACTCGGCCTGGTCAAAACCGGCGACTTCATGGCCCAGACTTACCTCACCCTCCTTCGCCTCTTCCAAGGCTCGGTCCAGGTCAGCAACCTCCGCGGGCCCGTCGGCATCGTCGACGAGGGCCACAAGGTCGCCTCGCGTGGCTGGCCCTACCTCCTGTTCTTCCTCGGCCTGATCTCCATCAACCTCGCCGTCCTCAACTTCCTGCCCCTGCCCATCGTCGATGGCGGGCTGATGATCTTCCTCCTGGTCGAGGCCATCCGCGGCAAACCCGCCTCTGTCCGCATCCAGCAGGGCGCGACGCTCGCAGGCCTCGCCCTGCTCGGGTGCCTGTTTATCTTCGTGACCTTCAACGACCTCTGGCGATTGATCTTCGCCTGACCAAACAGCAGCAGCACCCCAGCCTCAACGGACCAGCCATCCCTGCGCCACCCTTCCGAGGCTGCTAAACTGCCCGATCCAACACCGCCCCTCCGCGCGACCCCGCGCTCCCCGCCTCTGGAACCCTCCGCCCGATGCGCATCATCATCCCCCTGCTCGCGGTCATCCTCGGCGTCCTCGCCGTCCTCGGCATGCTCAGCCGCACCGAAGAGAACGAAGCCCGCAACCCCGCCCGCCAGACCACGGTCCAGACCCAGCCCGCCGACCTCGCCGAAGCGCCCGCTGCACTGACGCAGGCCAATGAAGGACAGGACAACCTCTCAGGCATCGCCGTCGAGACTGACCCTTCTGCGGCCCCCATCGCTGATGCGCCAGTCTCAGCAGCACCCACACCCTCAGTCCCCGCCGCGACCTTCGCCGAAGCACCAGTCATCCTCCCCGCGGAGCAAACCTCCGCCATCACCATCGGCTCAACCGATCCCGAGTCGGGTTTCAAGTTTGAGATCCAACTCAGCCCGTGGGGCGCCGCCGTCTCGCAGGTCGCCCTCACCGACTACCTCAACAACCTCGAAGACAGACAACCCTACATCGTCCATGGTGTGCTCAAGGCACCGATCCCCGGCACGGTAGATGGCGAATACCTCATGCGGCCCTTCTCCGCCGTCGCCCTCACCATCGCCGGGCACACAGTCGATCTGATGAAGGTCGAACGCTGGACTCTGATTCCCACCGATCACTCCGGCATCCGCGACCACGCCACCTACCGCACCATCATCGCCACCGGCGACGACGCCAACACCCCGCTTGTGGAGGTCACCCGCACCTACCGCGTCGTCCCCGGCAGCTACCAGATCGCCATCGACCAGAAGGTGCGCAACCTCACCAGCCTGCCACTCAATATCGTCTGGTCCCAGTTCCTCCAGGGCGACCTGCCGCGCGATGGCGCCGCTTACCTCGGCGACAGACGCTACTACGTCCCCGGCTACTTCAACCTCGAATACGACGCACGCAAGTTCTCGATCTACACCGATGACGCCTTCCTCTCCCGCGTCGAAGCCCTCCGTAATCCGGCTCTCTGGCCCACCCCCGACGTGACGGCCAACAGCGAACTCGCCTGGATCGCTGGCGAAAACCGCTACTTCGCCGTCATCACCCACCTCCCGGTCCCCGCCAACACGACACGCTCCGCCGATATCAAACCCCTTGAAACCCTCTTCCCCCGACTCAACCTCTACGCCCTGCCCCAGCAACCCGTCGCCGATGACGCCCGGCTGAGCCTGGTCACCGCCAGCACGCCAACCCTCCGACTGGAACCCGATGCCGAGCACGACCTGAGCATCACCGTCTTCGCTGGACCTCGCAAAAACGAGCTGTTTGAAGAAGCCCCCTACAGCATCCTCCACTTCGATAAGACCATCCGCTACTCCCTAGGCGGGCTCATCGACCTCTGCACCTTCCAATGGCTCGCCCACGCCCTCCTGGGCTTCCTCGGTTTCTTCCACTGGCTGCTCGCCGACTGGGGCGTTGCCATCATCGTCCTCGTCGTCACCGTCCGCCTGATCCTCCATCCCATCATGAAAAAGAGTCAGCTCTCCATGATGCGCATGGGCAAGATCATGCAGAAACTCCAACCCGAGATCGAGAAGCTCAAGAAGAAGCACAAGGACGACCCCGCAGCTCTCCAGCAGGAACAACTCAAGCTCATGCGTGACGCCGGTGCCAGCCCCTTCGGGATGCTCGGCTGCCTGCCGCTCTTCCTCCAGATGCCGATCTGGACCGCCCTCTACGCCATGCTCTACTACGCCATCGAACTCCGCCAGGAACCAGCCTTCTGGGGCGTTTTCCAGTGGGTCTCAGGCGGCAACTGGACCTTCCTCGCCGACCTCGCAGCCCCTGACCACTTCATCGTCTTCGCGGGCGACGGCATCACCATCCCCCTCTACTTCATCGAACCCACCTTCAACGGCATCAACATCCTCCCACTGCTCATGGCCGTCGTCTTCTTTATCAACAACAAACTCATGAGCCCACCGCCGGCCAACGAACAACAGGCCCAGATGCAGCGAACCATGCGCATCATGTTCCTGATCTTCCCCTTCTTCCTCTACTCCGCCCCCGCGGGTCTCACGCTCTACATGACCGCCTCCACCGGAGCTGGAATCCTCGACTCCTGGATCGTCCGCAGACACCTCCAGAAAGAAGAAGAATCCGGCAAACTCTTCGAGAAGAAGCAGCCCAAACCCGGCGGACTCATGGATCGATTCAGCAAAGCCATGGAACAGGCCCGCGCTCAGTATGAGACGCAGCAGAACGCCAAGGCTGGCGGGAAGACCGGACGCAAGCACGTCAACAACGAAGCCGGTCAGCCCGGCGGACGTGCCACCGCCAGGAAGATGAAACGCAAGTGACCCCCGTCGGCGACACCATCGCCGCGATCGCCTCACCCCTCGGCCACGCTCCCCGAGGACTCCTACGCCTCTCCGGACCCAACAGCCACACCATCATCCAGTCCATCACGGACGGTACACCAACCGAGCCTCATCAACTCAGCCCAACACGACTCGCCCCGCCCCTCCTCCCCATCCCCTGCCTGACCGCAATCTTCCAGGCCTCCCACAGCTACACCAGCGAAGACGCCGCCGAACTCTGGCTACCAGGACACCCCTCACTCCTCGACCGCGTCCTCGCCGCAGCCCTCGACGCCGGTGCCCGACTCGCTGAGCCCGGTGCCTTCACCTTCCGCGCCTTCCGCGCCGGACGCATCACGCTCGATCAAGCCGAAGGCGTCGCCGCCCTCATCGCCGCCAACTCCGACGACCAGCGGCGTGCCGCTCAAGCCTGGCTCCAGGGTGACCTCGCCAAGACCACCACAGTCTGGATGAACACCCTCGCCGACCTCCTAGCCCTTGTCGAAGCCGGTATCGACTTCACCGACCAGGAAGACGTCGTCCCGATCCCAACACCCGACTTGATTCACCGTCTCGCCGAGACGCGTGACGCCATCGCCAGCCTCCGCCAATCCTCCAGAGCGATGGCCGAACGCTCCGGGCTCCCGCGTGTCGTCCTCGCAGGGCCGCCCTCCGCAGGTAAGTCCACCCTCCTAAACGTCCTGCTCGCCGAAAACCGGGCCATCATCCACCACCACCCCGGCACCACCCGCGACCGACTCGAAGCCACTCTCAAGCTCACAGCCAACGACAACCGCACCATCGACCTCACCCTCATCGACCTCGCCGGACTCGACCACACCGACACCTCCTCACTCGCCGCAGAAGCCCAGAGCATCGCCCGCATCGCTCTTGATGACGCCGACCTCATCCTCCGCTGCACCCCCGCCGATCAACCAACCCCAATCCATCTCAGCAGCAACACCCCGATCCTCGACCTGATTACCAAAGCCGATCTCCTCACCCCGGCACCAACAACTCAAGACCCGCTCCCGATCTCCACCCGCACCAATCTCAATCTCGATACCCTCCGCCACCAGATTGCCGACCGTCTGCTGAGCACGCAACGCCCGACGCTGGGCTCCTCGTCTCTCGCCCTCAACCCCAGGCACATCAACGCCCTCCAGACCACCGAGCAAGCTCTCGCCGCCGCCCTCGACCACCTGGACTCTGAGCCTGAAATCGGACCACTGGCCGAACCCGAGGTCATCGCGGCTTCCTTACGCTCCGCGCTCGACGCCCTGGGCACCATCGCCGGCCGTATCGCCGAAGACGAAATCATCGGCCGAGTGTTCGCCACCTTCTGCGTCGGCAAATAGTCCACGCACCACGTTTGCCCGACAATCCCTAAACTGTCGGGTTCCTCATGGCCCGCAACAAGAAACCCAAACCCGAACACTTCACCCCCCGGATCGAGAACCGTCGAGCCCGGCACGATTATCACATCACCGACACCCTCGAAGTCGGCATCAAACTCCTGGGCACCGAGGTCAAGTCCATCCGCAATGGACAGATCTCACTTGCCGAAGGCTTCGCCACCATCGACCCCCGCACCAGCCGCCTGATGCTCCTCAACGTCGACATCAGCCAGTACCCCCAGGCTGGCGTCAACCAACACCCCCCCCGCCGCCCCCGCATCCTCCTCGCCCACAAACGCGAGATCGCCCAGCTCGAAGGCAAACTCACCGCCAAGGGCACCACCCTCGTACCGCTTGCGATGTACTTCGTTCGCGGCAAAGCCAAGCTCCTCCTGGGCCTTGGCGAAGGCAAGAAGACCCACGACAAACGCCAGGACATCAAGACCCGAGACGCCAACCGCGACATGCGACGCGCCATGACCCGCAAGGTCATCTAGGAGCACGCATGCCCGTCGCTGGCAAACGCCGAATCCTCATCCTCACGTTCCTCGGCTCGATCGCCACCACGCTGATCGAACTTGGGATGTACTTCTACACCCACAAAATGCTCGGCTTTAGCGAGCTGGCCAACCTAAGCCTCGCCCTCGGCTGGGGACTCACCTACGTCGCAGGAGCACTCCTGAGCCACCGACTCGCCAAGCGCTTGGGCGAACGCAACCTCGCCTTCACCGTCTCGTTCGTCCAGCTCGCCATGAACTTGGTGATCTGGTCGAACCCCACACCCTTCGTCCTGACCACCTGTTTCCTGGTCATCGGCGTCGCCACCGGCATGATGTGGCCCGTCATCGAGAGCTATATCTCCTCCGGTCTGACACCCAGGCACGCCCGCCGCATCATCGGCTACTTCAACCTCACCTGGTCCTCCGCCGTCGCCGTCGCCCTCATCGCCACCGGCGTCATCCTCGACACGCTCCCACCCGCCAGCATGATGCTCGCCGCCGCCGGTCTCAACGCCCTCGTCTGCCTGATGATCCTCGGGCTCCGCGCCCGTCCCCGCCACATGGAGCTCGACCACCCCGAGCGCCCACCCGCTGACCAGCTCCACCGATGGCAGCACCTGCTCAACTCCAGCCGCTGGACCATGCTCGCCAGCTACACCCTGCTCTTCCTCATGGCCCCCCTGCTCCCCGAAATCTTCACCGACCTCGGACTCACCCCCGCCATGGCCGCCTATGCCGCCGCCGCCCTCCACGCCGTCCGCTTCCTGACCTTCGCTGGCATGATCTTCTTCCCGCAATGGCACAACCGCTCTTGGCCCCTCGTCGCCGCCCTGGCTCTTCAACCCGTCAGCTTCCTGATCATCCTCTTCGGACCCTCCGTCCCGATCGTGATCTTTGGTGAAATTCTCTTCGGCTGGTGCGCCGGCATTTCCTACTTCGCCGCCCTGTACTACGCGCAGGTCATCCAGAACGCCTCTGTCGAAGCTGGCGGAGAACACGAAGGTCTCATCGGCGCCGGCTTCGCCATCGGCCCTCTCCTTGGCATCATCGCCATGACCGCAGGCGGGTCTCTCTGGATCGTCGCGCTGACCACCGGACCCTTCCTCGCCCTCACCGCATGGAAAGCAGCCAGAACCCTCCCCGGCTCACAGCAGCGCCACCAGCCCGATCGCTAGAACCGCCCGTACCGACCACGCCACCGTCCGCACCCAGTTGGTCCACACCAACGCGGCGTGCGCCCGCGCATCGAAACCATCCACCAGCCTTGAGTGCAACGGCACCTGCACCAGGAAGGTCGACAGCGTATTAACACCAACGAGCACCAGCCCCACCCACACCACCACCATCGGCCATCCCCCCGGCACCAGCCACACAAGCATCACCGCCGTCACACCCTCCGCGAGCATCGCCGGACCCACAATCGGCGTGATACGCACCTGATGAGCCCGTGCAAACGCCCCAAACTCCTCGGGCAACACCCGATCCATCAGCGGATAATGAACCAGTTGAATCACCCAGATCAACCCCGCCAGAAAACATGTCGCCCCCACATGAATCGCCAACACCCACTCGATCATCCCGCCGACCCCACACGATGCTCAACACGCCACGCGTGCACCAGGATCAGCGTAAACGGCACCCACCAGATCAGATCATTAAAGATGATGTTCACCCCAAACGCTGGCGTGATCTCACCCATCCACAGAGCCTGCGCAAAACCGATCGGCCCAAACACCTTCCCCAACAAACCCACCAGAACAATCGGCCAATGCCGCGCCGGGTCCAACGCAGCACACCCATAGCCGATCCCATACACCCCTACGATCATCCCCACGCACTGCCATAGCCACGGATACAACGGAGCATCCATCCCCGCCACCTCAAAAAACCAGACCGGAAACAACACTGCCGCCGCACCCCACACAAGGTTGTAACCCGCCGCCAACCACAACACGACCGACATCCACCTCGGCGACCCAGCACGCTTAGTCATCTCACCCCTTCACCTTCTCAAACGCTTTAAGGGCGCGTTCACGGCCATCCTTCAGGTCAACGATCGGCTCCGGATACGACTCGCCAAGCGTCACACCCGCCTCCTCAAGCACCGACTCCGGTGCGTCCCACGGCTTGAACAACCACTTCGCAGGCATCTCCGCTAACTCCGGAACCCACCGCTTCGTATACACACCATCAGGATCAAACTTCTCGCCCTGCAACACAGGGTTGAACACCCGGAAGTACGGCGCTGCATCCGCCCCGCAACCCCCAGCCCACTGCCACCCCAGCGTGTTACTCGCCAGGTCCGCATCCACCAGCGTGTCCCAGAACCACTCAGCCCCCTCCTCCCAAGAGATCAACAACTGCTTGACCAACAGCGACGCCACAATCATCCGCACTCGATTGTGCATCCACCCCGTCGCCCACAACTGCCGCATCCCCGCATCCACAATCGGAATCCCCGTCCGACCTCGCTGCCACGCCTCCAGGTCCTTCTTGCTCGTCCGCCAGGGAAACGCCGCGTACTTCTCCCGCAACGGCTCCTCCGGCGTGTGCGGAAAGTGATACAGCAGGTGATAACCAAACTCCCGCCACACCACCTCCTTGATGAACTTCATCACGTCCTTCCGAGTCGCCCCCTTCGGCAACCCCTCCAGCACGCCGTGGTACACCTGCCGAGGGCTGATCTCGCCCCAATGCAGATGCGGCGACAATCGCGACGTCCCCTCGAGATCAGGTCGATCCCTTTGTCCCTCGTAATCCACCGACGACCGCCCTACAAACGCATCCAGCCTCGCTTGCGCACCCTCCTCACCAGGCGCCCACACATCCGCCATCTCCTCATACCACCGAATCTTCGGAAGTAAACTCAACGCCTCTAACTTCAACGAGTCAGGCCAAACCTCCGGTACCTTGAGCCGACCCGGCCGCTCCAGCGGAGAATCTGGCTCATCCCGCTCCAGACAGTTACGGCTAAACGGACTGTACACCTGATACGGCTTGCCCTCGCCCGTCTCCACCTCCCACGGCTCAAACAGCAGCGACCCATTGAGACTCTCCGCCTCGACACCATCCCCCTTGAGCCCCTTCTTCACGGCCTTATCCCGATCAATCACCGCAGGCTCGTACCGCCGATGCCAGACCACCGCCTCCGCTCCAGTTTCCTTGACGAGTTCCCGCAGCACCCCGAGCGCATCACCTCGCAGCACGATCAACCGACTCCCCACCGACTCGAGATCAGCCGCCAACGCCAGCAAACTCTGGTGCAGCCACCACCGCCCCGCCCCACCTGGTGCCCAGCGACCCTCCTCGTCAAACGACTCGATGTAGACCGGCACCACCGGCCCGCCACGCTCAATAGCCCAATGCAACGCCGGATGATCCGACAACCTCAGGTCCTGACGAAACCAAACAACTGTCACTCCACTCAACGCGCATCCTCCGCGCCCAACACCTCATCCAGCATCATCTCCAGGTCCGGCTGCCGATACCGATACCCCGACCCCGACAGCTTCGTGGGCTCCGCCCGAACACTTGCCAGCAGCACCTCATTCGCCTGCTCTCTTCCAAACAGAAAACGCACTAATCCCTGTGGCATCGGGATCACCGCCGGCCTCCGCAAAACCCCCGCCAGCGTCGCCGTGAACTCCCGATTCCTCACCGCCCGCGGGGCGACCAGATTCACCGGACCCTCAAGCGACTCCATCACCACCAGATGATGCAACGCCCCAGCTACGTCATCCAAACCAATCCAGCTCCACCACTGATTACCAAACCCCAATCGACCGGCCACCCCCATCCGAAACGCTGGCAGCATCGCTCGCAGCGCCCCGCCCTTCGGGCTCATCACCACACCAATCCGCGCATGCACCACCCGGACTCCTGCCCGCCGCGCTGGCTCCGCCGCCTCCTCCCAGTCTCTCGCCACCTCCGCCAGAAAACCCTCCCCGACCGGGTCCTTCTCATCCACAATCATCTGCCCACGGTTCCCGTAAACCCCCACCGCCGACGCCACCACCAGCACCCTGGGCTTCTTCTTGAGCCGCGAAAGCGTCTCCGCGATCAATCGCGTCCCCCGCACCCGGCTATCCCGGATCAGTTGCTTCTTACCGGGCGTCCAGGACCCCATGATCGGCTCTGCCGCCAGATGCACGACCGCATCCAAGCCCTCCAACCCGCCCGCATCGATCTGACCATGCTCCCAGGACCACCGAACACCACGCCCGCCCACAAAACCAGGCGGCTTGGAACCATGCCGAACCATGGAGACCACCGAATGCCCACCCGTCGTCAACAGACTCGCCAGCCGACCCCCGATCATCCCCGTCGCCCCCGAGATCGCCACACGCTTCGCCCCGCTCTCATCCTCTGCGTGCGCCGCCAGGTCCTCTCGTGTCACCGCATGACGCCATGCAAACGCTCGCCGCATCTGCCCCAGCAACCACCGCCCCACGATCAACTCCGTTAACCGCCCGCCGGGCATCTCAAAATCAATCGTGTCCACCAGCCGTGACCGCTTCGCATCGATCGCCTCAAACCGATGCCGATGCCGAAACGACCGAAAAGGCCCGCACAACAGGTGGTCCTCAAACTGAACCCCCGGCTGGTGATTCCGATGCTCGATCTTCCACACCGTCGGGATCGGCCCCTGCCACACCCGCAGGTCAATCCGATCCCCATCATCAATCCCACCACAACGCCGAAGAACATCCACACGCTGCCAAGGCGGGGTCAGACGCTCAAACGCCCCCGGACGCGCGTGCCA
The DNA here is from genome assembly GCA_040222855.1 of Phycisphaeraceae bacterium. NCBI lineage: Bacteria > Pseudomonadati > Planctomycetota > Phycisphaerae > Phycisphaerales > Phycisphaeraceae > Phycisphaeraceae bacterium. The sequence continues at coordinate 774,584 of JAVKCD010000025.1, forward strand.
CGCATACAGGGTCTCCGCTGATACTGGCATCTCACTCTGGTGCTCAAAGCGCATAGGAGAGACTCACTCGTTCGCCCGATCCTAGCTCAGACCGAGCCTCATGGCACCAGCGTGCCGGCATTAACCTCAGATTCCCCCGAGGCAGACGACCGAAGCATCTCCCGCACACCCTCCAGCCGCTCACGGAACTCATTACTCACCCGTGAACCACGAGCCAACGCTAGGTCAATCGCCACCACCGTATCCAACGCCTCCACAACACGATCAGCCCTCGCCAGCAACTCAGCCAGCGTCAACTGCCACTCGATGTTCATCGGCTCCAATGCCACCGATAGCTCTGCCTGCTCAAGCCCTTCCTCAACACGACCGTCCGCCGCGAGCGACAGCGCCAACGTATCCCTGAACGCCGCCACACCCGGCAACACCCGAACAGCTCGCTCCGCCATCGTGACAGCCTCGGAAGTATCACCCCGCAGCTTCAGAATCATCGCCAGATTATTCAGAGCCACCGGCTGATTATCCTGCAGCGACAACACCCGCCGATAGCCCGCCTCCGCCTCCATATCATGCCCGTCCGTGTCATCCATCATCGCCAGCGTCAATGTCGCCTGAACAGCCGTCTCACCCTCAGTCATCGTGCTAAGCAGCTCCCGGGCACGCTGCTCATAAGCCGCGACATCGTACCGATCCCCCAGCGTACGCCAGCCGATCGCCAACTGTAGCCGGGAAACGTCATGGTTCACGTCCACCACAGCCTCAAGGTCCTCCATCCACGCCAACCCCTCCTCACGGCTGCTCACAGCAGAAGACAACACCACCCAGTCATCATGCCATGCCTCATTGGCCAGCAGTGGTCGCAACCTCTCGCGAGCATCATCCGCACGCCCCATCGCGATCCGTGCCCGCGCCCATCGCGTCAGAACATCCGATCTCGCCTCAGGCGTAGCCAGCGCCGCTTGCATATACGGCTCCAGCGTGCTCACCGCCTGATTCGGTGCCCCCATCTGAATCATCGCCTGCGCAATCCGAAGATCAGCCTGCAGCGGGTCAGCCAAGCGGCTACGCCACTGCAGCGCCATGCTCCGACCCTCCGTCCATTTCCCCTGAGACATCAACAAGTCCGTCGCCAGACCCGCTGGCTCCGGGTTCTCCGGAAACTCACGAACCGCTTGCAAGGCCGCTGTCAGAGCCTCATCTCGCCGATCCATCGCCGCAAGTGCCTGCACCAGAATCATCTGACCCGGCAAATAACGTGGGTGCTCACGGATAACCTGCTGCAAACGCGCAACCAGATCGTCCGCAGCACCACCATCACGATCAACCTCATACGCTGCCCGAAGAATACCAGCCGATGCCCCACGAACATCAGGCCGCTCCACCATCTGCACCAGCAGCAACCGCAAAGCCGCATCCTCAACCTGTGCCTCAATGAGATCACGGTTCTCGCCCATGAACACCAGCGTTTGGTCTCCCGGGTTCGCCGCCAGACCGCCGTCGAGAACCTCCAGCGACTTCTCCCGATCGCCCTGAGTCAAGACGACCGCCAGCAACCGCTGCCACGCACCCGCCTGTGTCTGGTCAGCCTCAGCCGCCCGCTCATAAAGCGACCTGGCCTTCGCGAGATCCCCCGAACGCCGATAGTAATCACCCTCAATCTGGAACTGTACAGCGTCCGGTAGACCCGGCACGTCCTTTAGTTTCTCCAACGCAGCCATCGCCAGCTCAGACGACCCACGCGACTGATAGAAACGCGCAGCACTGTTCACAATCTGCAGATCGACGGGACCCGAAAGCAGCACCTCATACACCGGTGCAGCCTCATCGAATCGCCCGCCCCGCTCGAACAGTTGAGCCAGCAACAGTCGGTCGGCTGGCTGACCCGAAGACTCCAGCAGTGTCTGAACCATCGAGATCGCCAACGGCAGTCGGTTCAGCTCTGACAGCGAACGCGCCAACTGACGCACCTGCTCTGGACTCAAAGCCTCCGCATTCATCGCCAGGGTCTCAAGCGCTCTCGCCGCATCAGCATCACGCCCCACATCACGCATCAACTCGGCCCGTGCAAAATCGATCCGAACATCATCGCCGCGCAGGCCCTTGGCTCGATCCAACTGCGTGATCGCCAACTCCGTCTCACCCAGGCCCTGAAACACCTCCGCCAACATCAACCGTGGCCGGATCATCGTCGGCGACTCATCCGTAATCTCCTCCAGCATGCTTCTGGCACGCTCAAGGTCCTCTCGCTCACCAAACGTCATCAGCCAACGCGCCTCAGCCACCCGCCAGCCGATCCCATCCCGCCCTGTCAAATCACGCAACCGATCAATTGCACCCCGAGTCGCCTCACGCTCCGACCAAATCGCCCGCGATTCAAGCGCCCGCTGGAGCACGCGAACATTATCTGTCGAAGACCCCACCACCTCCGACCAGGCGCGACCCGCCCGCGCGTCGCCAATCCGCTCGAGCACCGCCGCCCGTGCCATCCGAACCGACAGTAACGCCTGCTCACCGTCAGCCGCCTCCACCGCAGCGTCCATCAGACCCACCGCACCTTCCGTGTCACCATCACGATGAAGCATCATCGCTCGCGCCACCAGGACATCCGCCGCATCCCTGCCGGTCCCGGCCTTGCCGATCAGCTCCTCCTCCAGCCCCAGCCCGTTATCCGCACTCACCTGAGCCGCCGCCAGTAAAGCCGCATCACTCACCTCTGCATCCGGCTCGATCAGCGAACGCATCACACCCACCGCATCATCTGACCGACCTTCAGCGACCAGCAACTTCAGATAAACAGGCAGCACCCGTTCGTTGCCCGGCACGATCTCCAACACCTGCTCAGAGAGCTGCAGCAAGCCGCGCCGATCCCGCTCAGGGACCCGATCCAGCACCAGGCCAGCAGCCTCAAGCAGATTAATGTTGACGCCCAGATTATTCGGGCTCCGCTGCAGCAGCAGCGCCGCAAAACCGTACGCCTCAAGATTACGACCGGCCCGCATCAGCTCGCGAACAATCGCCAGCGGCGGACCGTCCCAACTCGGTGCTAACTCCGTCGCACGACGCCACGAATCGATCGCCCGATCCCCCTCGCCCATCGCAGACAGCGCACTACCCTGCCAGAAATAAAACATCGGATTCGAGGGATCCCGCTGCGTCGCCGTCTCCGCCGTCTGAATCAGCCGCATCGGTTCCACCGAACCCCCGCCATAAACCAAGTTTAACATCGCCCCATAGGACAGTGCCAGATTGTCACTCTTACGATCCTCAAGCATCATGACGATCGCCATCGCCTCATCGCCACGGCCCAGGTCAAACAACGCCTGCGCCCGTGTGGCCAGCGACCGCACGCTCGCTCGATCAGGATTCTCAGCCATCTCATCCGTCAGGCGCACAACCTCTTCATTCTCCCCTGCATACAGAAGATGCGACAGCAGGAGGTGCTCGTACTGCAGCGATGGCGAAGAGGCCTGCAACACCCGCGCCAACTCAATCGTCGCCAGGAGTTGCCCCCGACGCCCCAGCTCTCGAACCAGCATCTGGATCACCAGATTGTCCGTTGGACTCGCATCAGCCTCCCGCTGAAGCCAGGCCAGCGACTCCTGCCGCAGATCAGGCCCCGTACTCGCCAGCCCCACCAGCAGACTCGTCCCCTCAACCTCAGGATGCTCTTCCTGAACGGACTTGGCCCAGCCCAGAACCTCAGCACGACTACGGCCCGCACCCTTCATCGACTCCAACGTCAGAAGATAACCCCGAAAGTCCTCGGGAGCATTCATGTTCAGCTCGATGGCCTGCGTGACAGCCTCATCCGTTCGCTCCAGACTCACCAGCGCGGTTGCCCGGTACCGCATCGCCTCCACCCGAAGCTCATCAGGGGCCTCCGCCCCTCGAGACAAGACCGCATCAGATTCCTTCAGCACATCCTCAAAACGCCGACTCGTCACCAACGCCCCCAACCGACGCGCCCACGCCTCAGCATCATCCGGATACGCTTCGAGAATCTGATCGGCCAGCGCCAACGCCTCCGGCGCGTAACCGAACACCGCATACAGATCCAGCAGCTTACGCTTCGCCTCCAGATTCTCCGGGTCCATCGCCACCACGTCCCGGAATGCCGCCGCAGCCGCCAGAAGATGGCTCCGACCATCCGCTTCCTCAACCTCCATCCGCGCCTGCCCATAAAGATAAAGCGCCTCAGCATCTCCAGGACTCTGATTCACATAGGTCCCCAGAGCATGCATCGCGTCGTAGTAGCGTTCCTCGTCGAACGCCGTCACCCCCTCGACACGCTTCAGCTCAACCGCCTGCTGCTGCTGCTGTTTCCTGAACGTATAAAAACCAGCACCAGCACCAACAACCAACACCACAAGGGCCAGCAATAAGAAAAGCCGGCGTCGTGCCTTGGATCGGATAGCCATCTGTTCAATCCCGTCGACTAAAAGGCGCACTCAAAACAAGCAAGATCGTCCTGTAGACAATCCACAGGTCCGTCCACAGCGTAGCGTGTTCCACATACTCAATGTCGTAACGGATCCATTCCTGGAAATCCTTGCCCTCTTCCCGCGTACGGCACACCTGCCATAAACCCGTTACCCCCGGCCGCACACTCAGCCTCGCCTCACGCCAAGGCGGGCAGTACTGATTCTCCTTTCGAGGACTCGGACGAGGCCCAACCACCGACATGTCGCCCACCAAAACATTGAAAAACTGAGGCAACTCATCCAACTGTAGCCGCCGCAGCCACCGACCAACCCGTGTGACTCGCGGGTCGTCCTCAATATAAAACTGCGGGCCATCCACCTGATTCTCACGCATCAATCGAGCCTTGATCTGCTCCGCATCATGACGCATCGACCGAAACTTGTAACACGGGAACTCACGCCCACCCACCGTCTCGCGTGCATGAGCAAAGAAGTACGGACCGCCATCCTCCAGCCAGATCGCCAGCATGATCAAAGGGAACATCGGCAGCACAATCAACAGCACCAACAGCGAAAACGCGAGATCAAACAGCCGCTTCAGCGCCCTCGACGCCGTCGACCGCTGCCGAACCTTCACCTGACGCCCTAGCATCTGCCCCGGCTCGATCTCGCGCCAATCAATCTTCTCCGCATCCGGTCGCAACTCAGGGTCATCCCACAAGACCGTCGGACCCACCACCGCCTGCCGCGGATCAATCGACCGCCCCGCACCGATCCAAGCAGGACCAATAAACGATACCGACTCCCCGGTCGTCACATCGCGATCACTCCACACCTCGCGACCAATCCGCTTGACCCGCTCGATCGTCGCGTTCGGCTGCCTCCACGTCCCGATCAGGTCACGCACAAACGTACTCACCTCAGCAGGCTTCTCACGATCATACGTCCAACCACGGATCTGATGACTCAGCCGCCGATTCGACGCCACGTTCTTGCGCAGCATGACCCACGCCTCATGTGAATCCGTACACGCCTGCCACGACCTCGCCAGACCCCGATCAGGCGTCAACGCCACACGAGCCAGCCGCGTGTCAGCCCCACCATAATCACGCTCAAATCCAACCAACCGACCATCCCCCTGCGACACCACACGCTCACGATACCCTCGCTGATGCGTGTCGCTGATACGCACCCACACCACCCGCGGCTTGACCCAACTAAGGTCCTCGATCAATCCTCGTAAACGAAAAATAGTCAAGAGCGCCGGTGCCGTCAGCAGAAACAACTCCGCCGCCTCCACCACGTCCAACGCCTCCCCACACCGCACCACCTGCACACCACGAGACGCCCAGAACCGATCATGCAACTCCACAGGCGTTAGCCCCCAGACCGTGGGCATCCCCGGCTGACTCGTCCCTTCTGCCGTCTGAATCAAGAGTCACCCAACCCTTTCTTCACCCCACCCTGCCTCAAACGCTGCCCGGAACGATCCACATCATCGCTGGCATAAGTCTGCGAAGCGATCAACGCCCGTGCCACCGCACCGAAGTTCGTGCCGTTATGGCCCGCCGGCGCCACCGCCTCACCCGTCCGCTGGTCCCGCGAGAAGCCAGCCGAACGACTGCTCAGCGACGCCGAGAGATGAGACTTCGCCAGGTCCGCCTCCTCCGCCCGGTTAAACACAAAGCCCGCCAGATTCGCGCCCAACGACTCCAGGAAACCAACCGCCGACGCCACCCGGTAACGCTCGTCACCACGAGCCACGATCATCACCACCTGATCCGCCTCCGCCGCCACCATCGACGTCTCTACACTCCCCGGCACCGGCCCGGTATCAATCAGCACCGCGTCAAAATGCCCGCGCGCCTCCTCGATCACCCGACGCACCGCCGCTGGCGAAATCCGACCCATATCATCCAGTAGCGCGCCACCTATCGGCAGCACCCACAGGTTCGGAATGTCCGTCGCCGTAATACACGCCTGCACCGGATCACCATTGATCGCATCCAGCAAGCCAACATGCGTAGAAGTCTGAAGTTCCAGAATCTCACTGAGCCGACTCGGCTCCAGCAACCCAAGATTAATCAGCGACTCACCCAGCCGCTGTCCAGTCGACGAAGCCGCCGCCAACGCCTGCTGCAACTCATGACTCGTGATCTCGCCAGCGTCCACCAGAATCCGGCCGATCTGCCGACGAACTACCGCCTCAAGACGATAGCTCAGCCCACCACCAGCCAGGTCCGAGTCGATCAACAACGTCTTCGCACCCGTCGCCGCAAACGACATCCCAAGCGCAATCGTCAGACTCGTCTTCCCCGAGCCACTAGCCGGACCCGTCACCGCAAACGCAGGCGTCGTCGTCGCACGATGCCCCAACTGTAGCAAGGTCCGCATGTGATGAACCGAATACCCCACCATCGCCGCGTTCGCCGGATCACCAAGATCCTCAGGCAGCAGCGGCAACACGCCCAGCAAACGCGCAGCCCCCAACCGACTCGTCGCCTCATCACTGCTCCGCACCCGCGGGTCCATCAACCCGATACCCAGCACAATCCCAAAACCAAGCATGGCCCCCGCACCAAACCCAGCCACCGCGAGCTGCTTGCGACTGCCACCATTAATCGGCTCCGGCATTGCAAACGCATTGCTCGCAATCTGCAACCGCCCCGCCATATCACCACGCCCCGCCTCCGTCTGGAGCCGCTGCAACCGATCCTCCGCCTTGCCCAGTTGCACCTCAAGCATCTCAACATCGCTCTTGAGCTCATCAATCCGCAGCCGCTTCTGCCCAAGCTCCAGCGTCTCCGAGTTCAGACGATCACGAACCTGCTTCTGACTCGCATAAATCCGGATCAGCTCGAACTCCGTCATCGAGTTCAGATCACCACCTCGCGAAACCACCACCTGCGGAAGCTCACCCACCTGCCCCTGCCTCGCCCTGGCACGCTCAAGATAAGACTCGATCTCCTCCTCATTCGTCTCGTACTGCAAACGAGCAGACCTCGTAGACAGATTATTAACCCCGAACTGCGCCGAACGCATCTTCACGACCGCATTCAACTCATCACGACGATTCATCAGATTACGCATATACGGGTCTCGCGCCGCAAGCATCTCCGCCGTCAGCTCCCTCTGCTCAGCCTCCCCCGTCCCGATCGCCTCCAGCTGCTCCGCCATCGTCATCGTCGGGTCGATACCCCGCATCGTCATCGCCGCCTCGGTCTCACGCATCCGCGACTCAAACTTCTGCAACTCCTCCAAACGCCCCTCGTACATCGACATCAGCGCATCAGATCCGAACTCATTGGCAATCAGGCTGATCTCCTGCTTCTTCCGCGCAATCTGCTGCAACAGATTTGCCCGGATCTCCTCCACCCGCGAGATCGTCGAGTTCGTACGATCAATATCCCGCTGACCATCAATCTCCATGAACGCCTCAGTGATCGCCTGCGCAGCGATCTCCGCGACCTCAGGATCGCTATCCTCATACCCGATCGAGATCATGTTCGTCCGCCGATCGTGCATCACACGCAAATGTTGCCGCAACACCAGCGTCGCCCGACGCCCCTCAATATCTTCATCTGTCAGCACAAAACGCTGCACCGCCTCATCACTCACCGCCTTGGTCAGCACACGCTCCGTGCTGATGATCTCAGCCCGCTGCGCTACCCACTGCTCAAAACGACTGATCGGCTGATGCTCCTCCAGTTGCTGCACCACCACCGGAATATCCGACTGTGCCTCAATCAGCGCCTGCGCCAGAAACTTATCCTCCAACGAAAAGTACCCAGTCACGCCTCCGATCACACCAAATACACTCGCCAGAGTGATCGCCCAGACATACCGGCCCTGCAGCAGGTGATGGACCCGCCGCAGAGGCGACACCTGCTGGTGTTCCGCCTCAACATGCTCACGCATCGCCGGACGTGCAGGCACCGGTAACATCGCTCCAGCTTCACCTTGACTCATAATCCACTTTCTCCTCGCTCCGGCAACTCCGCCGAACCAATCACCTCGATCGCAGGAAGGCTCAGCTCGATAAACGTCTCCGCCAGCCGCTCACGCCGCAGCGGATCATCCTCACCAGGCACCAGAACCTGCAACTGACCCGCGCCGAAGAAACGCCTCCGGTAGTCCGCCTCCAGCTCACTCACCGCATCCATCGACGTCGCCGTGCTCCCATCAGGCAGCAACAGCATGCTGATCACATGCAGACGCATCGAATAACCAGGTAATGACTGGTAAAACTCATACTCCAAAGCCCGAAGCTCACGCCCGCCCACCCTGAACACCAACGGACGACGATTCTCCACATTCTCCGTCCAACCACTGCTCGGATAGCACACCGGCGGGTAATGACCCACCATATCGCGAGCCTCTCGGCAGTGGACCAGCAACAAGTTCGCCAACCCCTTCGTCTCGTCGTTGGTGTACCGCTTCGAAAAAATCACATTCGGCTTCAGAATCTGAACCGCCTCACGCTGAGGCGTGATGTCCTCACTCGTCCAACCCTCAAACGCACTCGGTATTCGCAGCACCTCCGCGCGAACACGGTCATGGTACGGCTGAGCATCCACAGGTTTCGCGTAACCCTGCTGCATCCAGTCCCAACCCGCGATCAGGGCCAACGCCATCATCGTCGGGAGAAACCAGCTCCACCTCAGGCTTTCACGCTTGCTGACCATACAGTCCTCTACCTCTACCCTTCACTCAGTCACGAGCCAACACATAAGGCGTCACCGGCACCAACGCCCACTCCATCAGGCTCTTGAGCCCAAGAAGAAGCGTGAACGCCACCAACAGCATCACCCACCCACCCAGATCGTGGAACAACGTCCCCGCACCCTCACCAAACACGCCATACACCCACACCGTAGGCGACAACCGGATCACATTGCACAAGATCGCCGACAACGGGCTCATCAGCACAATGAACACTCGCACCGAGTTCCGCAAGGGTGTCCCAAACGCAAACGCGTATGACACCAACAGCAACGCAAACACCATCCGCATCCCGTTGCACGCCTCAGCAATACCCACCTGCATCCCGTTGATCTCAAGCACACTCCCGGAGCTGCTCACCATCACCCCAAACGTCGTAAGCGTCTCCGTTGTGATAAACGCCGTCCACTCCTGCAACGGGATCGCCAACTGCTGACGGATGAGCCCCGGCACCGGCACCAGGAACAACAACGCCACAAAAGCAGGCGCAAACCGCCTGAGAATGTCCGTCCCAATCACCGACACCAGCCCACCCACCGCCATCACCACAGCCCCCAGATGCCAGCCTGCCTGCACCGCATGGTTGTACCCATACCACGACAAAAACCAGCCCGCCGCCGCGATCAAGGGTCCAACCCACTGACCCCGCGGGTAACAAAACCGTAGCCGCTGCTTCCGCACCCACACCAGCCAGAACATCACAAACGGCACCAGGAAAATGTGGCTGTTTTCCTCATCGCTCCAAGCAATCAGGAATATGTCCGACCACGCCTGCCGACACACCCAAACCGCCGACATCAGCACGATCGCCGACGCCAACAAGTGAAAATCAGTCCACCCGTTCCGAGACCAGCCTAGTTTATTCGAGTCCATGCGGCCGTCCTCCCGTCCTCGCCGTACTGCTCCGACGCGTGCCGATCACCGAGTCAACACGCATCCGCCCCTGAGGCACCATCCCCGCAGCACAGACCACGCTGCGCACCAGGATCGCCTTCGCACCAACCCGCCCACCAGCCAGCACCACCGAGTCATGCAGCCGAACGCCCGCACCGACCTCGGCACCCGGCTCCACCACAGAGAACGTACTACGCCAGTCCTCCGCATAAGGTTCGCCCAACGCTCCACCCGCCTGTGACCGGTGGTAATCCCGCAAACCCTCCACATAATCATTCACAGTCCGCACCGGCACCGCCACCGCAGGATGATCCACCGTCATCACACGCTCGGTCTCAGCCAGCTTCGGCAGAAACTGCTCCTTCAGATCGATATACCCCTGCCTCGCAACCCCCTTGAGCACACCGCAACGCATCAAAAAGAAACTCGATGGCGTCCCATCCGCGTGCTTGAGCACACGAACCGCACCATCCACCGACATCAACGCCCCAACCGCACCATCAAGAGAACCCATCAGCAACTGACCGGCGTTCGCAACCAGCACCCAGTCGTCATCCCCATACCCCGCACATGCATCCCTCAACAGCCCCGCCGTCCCCCGCAACTCAAGCTCATCCCGCTCGATCTTCAGCGACACCCGACCATCATCCTCCCGGCCCTCAGGCGACGGGACCCGATCATTCACCAACACACGGACCGACAAAGGCGTGACCCCAAGCCACGCCGCCAACTCGCCCAGCCTCTGGACCCAGACATCCAGCAACCGCTGCTCGTCCGACACCGGCAACTCCAACGGCGACCGACCCACCTCATCCGCAAGACCCAGCTTCCGCGTTGCCCCCGCCAGCAACAACACCGCGCACGGCACCACCCCGGCCGCTTTCGCGTCCGCAACAGTCGCCTCATCCTCGGGGTCAGAACCCGAGCCACGAGGCCTCATAGCCAGGTCAGTGTCCACCGTCACGCTTCCAGATATCGGGTACTCCTATCCATAAGTATAGACCTCACATGCAATAGTCCCAAACGAAGCCGCCCGCGCCATCCGCATCATCCCCCACTCCGGCCCAGCCTCCTCCGCAACGACCACCACCCCAGCCGCACCGCAAAGGGCAAACCCTCCAGCAGATATCGACGCCACAACCGCCCAGGCTCCTGCACCAGCCGATAAAACCACTCCACACCCAGCCCACGAGCCCATCCCGGTGCCCGCTTCACCGTCCCCGCCACATAACTAAAGGAAATCCCTACCCCCAACCAGCACGACTCGGGAGCCAGCTCTCGCAGCCTCTCGATCAACAACTCCTGCTTCGGAAATCCCAGCCCAACAAAAATAATCGCACCCCCCAAACCCTTCACAACCGCCTCCACCTCAGCCATCGCCGCAGGATCCTCCTCAAAACCCACAGCCGGGCAATGCACCCCCAGCACCTCAAGGCCCGAATAACGCTCGGCCAGCACCCGCCCCGCCGCCTCCGCATCCCCAGGCGATCCCCCAATCAACACCACCCCCACACCAGCCCGCGCCGCCGCCTCACTCACCGTCCACACCAGACTCGATCCCGCCACCCGCTCCGGCAGCTCATCACCCGCCAAGCGACTCGCCCACACCAACGGCTGACCATCCGCCACCCGAACATCCGCACGACCCACCAACGCCCGCACCCCCTCATCCACCACACATCGCCGCAGAATATCCAGATTAGGCGTCACCACCCACCCCCCAACCCCCGAACGCGCATGACCCACCACCCACGTCACCACCTCTGACTCGGTCGCCCGTGCCAGACCCACCCCCATCACCTCCACCTCAGTCATCCGATCGCACTGTTCACGCACATCAAACCCTCGTCCGCGGTTAACCCAACGACACGTCTATAATCGGCCCCTCACCCCCCCGTCCTCCCGAGGACGCCCGGAAAGGACCACGGTTGGCCCAAGACCACAAAAAACAAACCACCGCTGACCTCGCCAAACGACTCGCCCAGGCCTACCAGGACCAGGACGGCTGCCAGCACCTCGACGCCACCTTCCTACCCTCACGCGCCAAAACCATCGAAATCATCGAACGCACCCGACGCATCATCTTCCCGGGCTTCTTCGACGACGCACGACTCACGTCCGAAAACATCCTTCCACACCTAACCACCCAACTCTCCCCCCTCTACGACCTCCTCCTCGACCAGATCGAACAAACCCTCCGCTACGAACTCAACCGCACCCTCGGCAACGGCACAGGCGACGACTGCGACGACTGCCACCAGCAAGCCCTCGACCTCACCCACAAACTCCTCAACCAACTCCCCGAAATCCGCCGACGACTCACCATCGACGTCGCCGCCGCTTTCGACGGCGACCCCGCCGCCGACTCCATGGACGAAGCCATCTACTGCTACCCAGGCATCGACGCCATCTTCATCCACCGACTCGCACACGAACTCTACAAACTCAACCTCCCACTCCTCGCTCGCATCATGTCCGAAGTCGCCCACAACGAAACCGGCATCGACATACACCCCGGCGCCACCATAGGCGACGCCTTCTTCATCGACCACGGAACCGGAATCGTCATCGGCGAAACCACCATCATCGGCAAACGCGTCAAGCTTTACCAAGGCGTCTCCCTCGGGGCCCTCTCCACCCGAGGCGGACAATCCTGGCGCGGCAGAAAACGTCACCCCACCGTCGAAGACGACGTCACCATCTATGGCGGAGCCATCATCCTCGGCGGAAAAACCACCATCGGAAAAGGTGCCACCATAGGCGGCTCCGTCTTCATCACCGAATCCGTCCCCCCCGAACACACCGTCACCCTCCAACGCGGCGAACTCCTCATCAAACACACCCCCCACAAATCCCAGAACCCCTGAATCCACCCCACCCAACAAAACCCGCAGACTCCTACACCACCAACGCCTAACATCACGCATGACCGAAGCGGGCAACATCAACTACCAGCAGCCCATCCCCCTCTTCCCCCTCGCTAGCTGCGTACTGCTCCCACACGCCACCATCCGACTCCACATCTTCGAACCCCGCTACCGCGACATGGTCGCCGACGCACTCGCTGGCGACCAGCTCATTGCCATGGCCACCTTCAACGACCCCGCCTGGAAATCCAACTACGCCGAAAACCCCATCATCCACCACGCCGTCTGCGTCGGCTACATCCTCCGACACAACATACTCCCCGATGGCCGCTACAACATCCTCCTCCAGGGAATCGCCCGCGCCACCATCAAATCCGAACTCGAACACAACCCCTACCGCATCGCCATGCTCCAGGACCTCGAGCAAAACAACAACACAAAACCCGTCATGGAAATCGACCTGCACGACACAAGACAACACCTCGATACCCTCATCCACGACGATACCCTCAGCCAACTCGCCTCCGTCCAGGCACTCCGCAACGGACTCTGCAACGACATCCCCACACCCGCCCTCGTCGACCTCGCCACCCTCACCATCTGCCAGGACTCACCCTCCCGATACACCATCCTCGCCGAACCTGACCCCCACGCACGCGCCACCTGGCTACTCAACCACCTCACCCAACTCAAACAAACCGTCACCAACGCCCTCCGATCCAACACCGGCGACCCCGACTCAGGTATCTACTACAACTAACACCCCCAGCAACCTCCCCAGGCATGTCACGAGTCCCGAACTTGCCTAGGGAGCACGTCCCCTCAATAGCTAACCACCCCAGATCACGATCAAAGCGCCGCAGGCGCATCAACACCCCACCCCCGGCTCCCCGCGCGTTACCCTCCGCTCAAACGGAGACACCTCATGACGCCACCCCTCTCCCGCAGAACCTTCCTCGCCGGATCCACCGCCGCCGCCGCCGCCCTCCTCACCGGCTGCGACCCCATCACACCCCCCACACCACCACCCAACACCTCCGGCACCACCAACCCCTCTAAAACCAACTCGCTAGATGCGGGGGCGGGGTTCTCCTTCTTGCACCTCACCGACATGCACGTCGCCCGACGCCGAAAAGGCCACCTCGGCTACCAGACCTGCATCAACGAAGTCAGCAACCTCACCCCCAAACCCGCCTTCGCCCTCATGGGCGGAGACCTCGCCTTCGACGGCCTCTACAACGCCAAGTCCGAGTTCATCGACCAGATTCGCCTCTACAAAGACGCCTCCGACCAGCTCCCCTTCCCCTACCACAACTGCATGGGCAACCACGACATCCTCGGCTGGGACCGCAACCGCAAAGTCCAACCCTCCGACCCCGACTACGGCAAAAAATGCATCATGGACCGCCTCGAATGGGAGAAGCCCTTCTACTCCTTCGACCACCAGGGCTGGCACTTCACCATCCTCGACTGCATCCACCCCATCACCGCCGACCACGGCCAGTCCTGGGAACCCCGCATCGACGACGCCCAACTCCAATGGCTCGCCCACGACCTCGGCCGCGCCGCCGACAAACCCAAAGTCGTCATGACCCACATCGCCCTCTTCTGCAACATCGGCCAGCAGAACGCCGACCCCAACGCCAAAGCCATGTCTGGCATGGTCATCCAGAACAACCGCGACCTCCGACACATCCTCGAACGACACAACGTCACCGCCGTCCTCCAGGGACACTCCCACCGCGCTGAGGTCTACCAGTTCAACAACATCTGGTACATCACCTCACCCGCCGTCTCCGGCGCCTGGTGGGCCGGCGACTTCAACGGCGGCGCCCCCGGCTACACCCTCCTGACCACCCATGGCCGCGACCTCCACTGGGACATGCGCTACTTCAACTGGACCCCACACCTCGAACCCAACGATACCCTCGAAAAACAACGCCTCAAACAACGCCAGGACTTCCTCCAACAACAAGCCGACCTCGCTGCCAAAGAACGCACCCCCACCTGACCTTCACTCGGGTGCCACATCTCCGCGTGCCACGCACCTTCAGGTGCGTACCCACCCCACTCACACCACCTGACCCCACTCGGGTGCCACAGGGCAGTCCCGATGCACATCGGGATGCCCTGTGCCCAACACCAAAATCTCCGCAGACCACCCACACCCATCCGCCACTCATCAACAACAAACACCCCTCGATACGAGCCTCAGGCGTCAAGCCTGGGGTCAAGCCTGGGGTCAAACCAATACCCAACCCGCCAAACCGAACCGCCTGATCACACCCACACCGCGTCCCCACCACACCATCTATAGAACCCCGCGTAGCTCGCGAAGCAGCGTGGCAAACCCTGCGTAGCTTGCGTAGCAGAGTTGCAAACCCTGCGTAGCTTGCGAAGCAGGGCCAAACACCCCACCCAAGCATGACACGAGTCCCGAACTTGCTCCGGGAGCCCATCCACTCGCCACCGCATCGCACGCAACAACCAACCCGAGCGTTAACCCCACCCACAAAAAAAGCCAGCCCCGCAGGGCTGGCTCTCATCATCAAGATTAAGACAAGATCAGTTATTGCCAGGATTCGCCGGGTTGAGATCAAACACACACTGACGATCATTCGTAGTAGTGCCCCCGCCACGCTGACCACTAGCACTGGTCAGCACCGAGCGACGATCCCCCAAAGCATCCTGCGAATAAGTCAAACGCTCGAGTGTGTCATCCTCAGAATAAACAAGGCGCTCAGAACTCTGAGAAGCGCCCGGCACGCTGGTAGAACTGACATGACCATCAACCCAGGCGATCTGAACATCGCCATTGTGACGTGCATCAGCAAAACCAGCCGCGGTTACCACAAAATCAGCGGTATCGAGAACGACATGCCCACCGTTCTCTTCGCCTTCAAAAGCGGGTACGTAATCCGGATCATTGCCCTCAGGGTTCGCATTGAAGCTCAGTGTCGTCAGCAGCACATCCCCTGCAGAAGGAATATCTTCAAGCCTGGCAGGCCGCGTCTGAGGTGCATCCCACCGATTCAATGCTACTTTTTTCTTTGCCGAATCGGGGGCACCGACGAAATCCGTCGTCCCCGCGATCACATTCGAGCCAACGTAAACATAGTTATAACCGTAGTGAATACGATTAAATCCTCGAAAGTTGGACGCGCCTGCATCGGCCGATGCCTGCGTACTTGAGTCGTAGTTCAGGTCAAGGAAGTCCGTGTTCGCCTGTCCCCACACAGGATCTGCGTAAACATCAAGCGTAGTAATGATGCCTAACTGAATCAGCCTGGTCGTCCAATACCACGCAATGGCATTATCGTTGCTGAATCCAAAAGGATCGCTGGCTGTTCGCCCCTTCTGCCACAAAGGGAACTCCCCCTTGTTTCCTGTAGCATAAATATGCATCGCCTGACCAATCGACCTCTGATTCGCCGACGACTGCATCACCCGCGCCGAGTTCCGCGCCGCCCCCAACGCCGGCAGCAGAATCCCAATCAGCAACGCAATGATCGAAATCACCACCAGCAACTCAATCAGCGTAAACCCGCCCCGGCCACCACCCACGCCAGACACAACACGGTTCCTCGAATCCATCGTGAAGACTCCAATAAGAGTTGAGGACCTGCACACCACACGCCAGCCCGTCTCCGGACCAACGCCGCGATGCCTTAGATCAACCAAATCAACGTGCGACCAAGTCGCCCAACAGCCGGTCAAAAAACGCAGACCTACCCCATTCTAGAACCCTCACGCCACGAGACAAGCCCGAAGCGGACCAAACCCCGAAACCAATCAGTCACCTGGGTTGGACGGCCAGAGATCAAAAACATTCTGCGGCCCGTCGAAAGTGATCGTGGTCCCACCCCCACCACGCTGACCGCCAGTCCGAACGTTATTCGTCACGCGAGCATCACCCATACCATCTGGCCCATAAACGATCGCATGGTTCGTCAAATCATCCTCTGCACCCGGCACCTGAATCCGGCTGACATGGCCGTCCGCCCACCCCAGAGCCATTCCGCCGTTATGCCTGGCGTGTCCCAGACCAGCATGGGTCACGCCAGCACTCGGATAATCCAGAATGACATGTGCCCCAACTTCTTCGCCGTTATACGCCGCTGTACCCGATAGGCCAGGATCACGAACTGGAGCAGTGAGCATGACATCCGGTGCAGACCGTAGTGAGTCATACTTCGCTGGCTGATCGCCCGCGACATCTGTTCGCTCAGGCACTTCCGAACCATCACAACTCGAATACCAAGACGAGATGTTCGAGCCCACCCAGACGTAATTGTAGCCAAAATGTATCTTGTTAAAAGATCGCTCCCAAAGCGGTGACTCACCGGCACTCAAACCCGTGGTGGATGCACTGCCGCGTTGGCCGCTGCTGGTGTTGACGAGAACCTTGGTCGTTAGATTTTTATCGAGAAAATCCGTGTTCGCAGCAAACGTCGGGTCAGCATAAACATTCAAATCCTGAATGATCCCATCGGCAACCATCTTGGTCGTCCAGAACCAGCGGACCGGATCGCTCCACATAACGTTCTCACCATTAGCGTCCGTATTCTCACTGAACTGCCAAAGCGGAAACGTCATGTCATTGGACGTCGCGTGAATAAACATGCCCTGGACAATCGACCGCTGGTTCGCAGACGCCTGCCCGGTTCGCGCAGAATCCCGCGCCGCCCCCAACGCCGGCAACAAGATCCCAATCAAGAGCGCGATGATCGAAATCACCACCAGCAACTCGATCAACGTAAACCCGCCTCGCTTCACCACGTCGCGCTTCATCGTCTTGACTCCATTCAATTAAACAAAAACCGACGGCGGCCGCCGCCAAAACCTCAACATCCATCACAGCGCCTGCTGGCAACCCCCCGCTCACAGGGAATCGCCCGACTCAGACACACAACACAGGCCTCATAATTATGAAACTTCTACACCAGAGTGCAACCCCAAAACCACCCACACCTCAAAATAAATCCCCCAGGCCCAACACCACCCGCCAACCACCTAAACCCGATCCATGCGCACAAACGACCGCATCTCAACCCCCATCGGTCACGTTTGATTGACGACTTCGGCCCATTTTTGGGCCCAATCCCCAAAAACCACGCAAAGCAAAGCAGTTTTTAACCCCCTAATGCGGGGGGGGGGGGAATGGAGCTGAGCGGGTTCGAACCGCTGACCCCCTGCTTGCAAAGCAGGTGCTCTCCCAACTGAGCTACAGCCCCTAGTTGTCGGCCACCAGTCTATCGGCCAGCGGGCTCCCCTTCATCCCACCCTTCACCCAAACCAACAAAACACGCCGCCACACGCATCCCCCAATCAACCTAACCCTTGCTCACCGTTAGGTTTGTGAGCTTCTCCACGCCCCCCGCCGCGATCTTGTCAAACCCCGAACCCAGCTCTCCGATCGGGTCAGGCGGCAAAATCTCCACGATCTTCTCCCCCAGCTTCGCCTCGCCCGCCCGCACCTTCGCCTCGAACTTCTTGCACTCCTCCAGAAGCCGCTCCAGGATCTCTTCCTCCGGCACGTTCGCCACCTTCTGCCCCTGAACGTAAATGATGCCCCGACGGTCACCTGCGAAAATCGCGACGTCCGCACCCTCCGCCTCGCCCGGCCCGTTCACGATGCACCCCATCACCGCCACCTTGATCGGTAACTCGATCTCCGACTGCAACTTAGCCCGCACCTCCTGCACCATCGTGAACAGGTCCACCTGGATCCGCCCGCACGTCGGACACGCGATCAGGTCCACCCCCTTGCGCTCCCTAAGCTCCAGACAATAAAGCAGTTCCAGCGCATCCTCGACCTCGAACACCGGATCATTCGCGTAGCTGATCCGCACCGTGTCCCCGATTCCCGACGCCAGCAGGTGCGCCAGCGGGGCGATCGACCGGATCGTCCCCGTCTCCTTCGGCCCCGCATGAGTCACGCCCAAGTGCAGCGGATGATCAAAACGCTTGGAAATCTCGGTATAAGCAGCAATTACAAGCGTCGGGTCCGGGCTCTTCGCCGAGATCGTCACATCATAAAAATCCCGCTCGTAGAAGATCTCCAGGTACTCCTCGAGCTTCGCAATCATGATCGCCAGGAAGTGCCCGTGCTTCTCCCCCGAGAACACGCCCCCTAACTCCTTCATCCGCTTCTGCTTATCACGACGCTCAATGATCGACCCCTCGTTCACCCCAATCCGGATCGGCAGCCCCCGCTCCTTGCACGCATCAATCACCTGCCCCACCTGCTCCCGATCCTGAATGTTCCCCGGATTCAGCCGGATCTTGTGCACCCCCGCCTCGATCGCCTCCAGCGCGCGCTGAAAATGAAAGTGCACATCCGCCACGATCGGCACCCGCACCTGCGGAATGATCTCCCGCAAAGCGTCCGTGTCCTTCTTCTCCGGAACCGCCACCCGCACGATGTCCGCCCCCGCCGCTGCAAGACGGTTGATCTCCACGACACAGGTATCCACGTCCCACGTGTACCCCGCGGTCATCGTCTGTACCGAAACCGGAGCATCGCCCCCAACCTTCACAAAACCGACGCGGTCGTCGCCCAGCGTCACCTGACGGGTTTTTCTGCGGTGGATCATGCCGGGATTGTACTCGCCCCCCCGCATCCCGCGAGTCCTCCGCACCCCCACCCGCCCACAGCGCATCCATCGATCCCTCTGCGTGTTATCTTCCGGGGTGAATGGGGGGAAGACCGATTCTCTGGAGATCTCCCATGGACCGACCCGAAATCTACCCGCTCCGCTTCCAGCCGATTTACAAGGAAAAAGTCTGGGGCGGGCGCACGCTCGAAAAACTCGGCCGCGACCTCCCCGGCGACGCGACCACCCAGATCGGCGAATCCTGGGAAATCACCGACCTCGACCAGACCTCCAGCTCCGGCGGGGGCGGCGACCCCGAGCACTCCGTCGTCGCCAACGGCCCGCTCATGGGCCAGCGGATCGATCAGGTCATCCGCGACTACGCCGACGAACTCATGGGCACCGTCGCCCCCAGCCCCGAGGGCGGGTTCCCACTGCTCATCAAGTTCCTCGACGCCCGCGAGAACCTCTCCCTCCAGGTCCACCCTTCGGAAGAGTACGCCTCGAAGCATCCCGAAGCGCACCTCAAGTCCGAAGCCTGGTACATCCTCGACGCCGAGCCCGGCGCACGGATCTACAAGGGCCTCGAAGAGGGCGTGACCGAGGAGCACCTGCGCAAGGCGATCGCCGCGGACTCAGTACGCGACATGCTCGTCGAAGTCCCCGTGAAAAAGGGCGACTGCCACTACCTGCCCTCGGGCACCTGTCACGCGCTCGGCGAGGGCGTGCTGGTCGCCGAGGTCCAGACGCCATCCGACACCACCTTCCGCGTCTACGACTGGGGCCGCCAGGGCCGGGCCCTGCACCTGGATCAGGCGATGCAGTGCATCCACTTCGGCCCCGCCCAGGTTTCCGCGTATGAGCGCAAGGCCCCGCCGATCAAGTACGGCCAGGCCTCGACGGCGCGGCTGGTGACGTGCGAGCACTTCGGCATCGATCGTGTCTACGGCCCCACCGGCTTCGAGGACTCGCTCGCCGAGACCAACCCAACGATCTGGATGATCCTCGAAGGCTCCGGCCGCTTCGAGATCCCGGGCATGGAGACCTACCCCTTCGCCGCTGGCCAGACCTGGCTGATCCCCCCCTACCTCGGCGACGGCTGGGCCGTCCTCGAAGAAGGCTCGGTCTGGCTGGAAGTAACGTTCGGGAAGACGGAGCCGGTGAGGATGGCGTGAATGTATAACTGGAGCTTGAGCCTATGACGCGACACTTGGTACCCTTATCTTGTTCTTCGTTCTATGTGTGGTCATACCTCACGCAGCAGCATCACCTGATCCGCCCAAGTACGGAGACCCCGAGTACCAGACCCGGTGGGATCAGGCTGATGATGAGGAACGCGACCGGCTACGCCAGCAGAGTGTGAATGCATCGACCCGTGGCTGGCAGTTACTCATGCGCGGTGATCTCGATACAGCCATGCGACGTTTTAACCAGGCTTGGACACTCTGGGAAGAGAACCCTGAAGCGCTGTGGGGCATGGCCATCATCAGCTTTGAACACGGGAAGCTACTATCGGGCGAGGAGCAACAGTTGCCGGAGGCTCTCATTCAGTTTGATCAGTCGTTGGAGTTGATCCGGGAAGCTGCGGGGTACACATCAGAAGATGCGGGGCTGCTGGCAGACGCAGCATGGCTGCACGCTTCGGTTGGAGGTTTCCGAGCACACGCTGGCGAAAAAAACGGTCCCGAGCTGATGCAGCGGGCCGTTGATTATCTCCACGATGCGCAAGACATTGATGATGAGCACCCTCGGATCCCCGATGTTCGAGCCTCGATCGACAAGTACTGCCAGGACATGGGTATTCCCATTCCCGAACCTAGTGAACAACAGGCTGTTCAAGAGTAGATTTAGATCATCTCCCCAAACAAACACAACCCCGCCGCGCCGGTGATCCTGACGTTGACGATCGACCCGGCGAGGGATTCGTCGCCGTCGAAGAGGGTGATCAGGTCGGTGGGGGTGCGGCCGGAGAGTTGGGTGGTGGCCTCAACAACCGCTGTTGATGTGGGGGGGGTCTCCCAGCCGAGTTCGACCCGGCTGCGTTGCTGCTTCTTCTGTTCCTTGCGGGAGGCACCCTCGACGAAGACCGGGACGGTGCGGCCGATGTAGCGGGCGTGGACGATCGCTGAGGCGGCGTTCTGGGCGTCCAGCAGCTCGCGGTTGCGGCGGCGCTTGGTCGTGTCGGGGATGTCGTCCTCGAGCTTGTCGAAGGCGACCGTGCCGGGGCGGGCGGAGTACTTGAAGATGTAGGCGTTCTTGAACTGCGACTCGGTGAGCAGGTCGAGGGTCGCCTGGTGGTCATCCTCGGTTTCGCCTGGGAAGCCGGTGATGATGTCGGTGGCGATCTCGACGCCGGGGATGATTCGGCGGGCCCGTTCGAGGAGATCGCGGTACTGGGCGACGGTGTAGCCGCGGTTCATGCCGGCGAGGATGCGGTCGGAGCCGGACTGGACGGGCAGGTGGAGGTAGGGGCATATGCGCGGGCAGTCGCGGATGGTGGTGAGGATGTCGTCGCCGAAGTCTCGTGGGAAGGAGGTGACGAAGCGGAGCCGTTGGAGATCGGGGACGCTGTCGTGGATCTGGCGGAGCAGGTCGGCAAAGGAGGTGACGCCCGGGGCGAAGACGGGCGAAGGCCCGCCGGTGCCGCGGTTGGGGGCGATGACCGAGCCGATCTGGGGCTGAGTGACGCCATCGACATCGACGGCGGCGTTGGTGTCGAAGTGGTAGTGGTTGACGGTCTGGCCAAGGAGCGTGACCTCGACCGCGCCGGCATCCACGAGCCTGCGGACCTCCTCGACGATCGAGGCGGGCGGGCGGTGGACTTCGCGGCCACGGGTGAAGGGGACTACGCAGTAGGTGCAGTACTTGTTGCAGCCCCGGGTGATGCGGACGTAAGCGGAGCGGCCATCGCGCTCGGGGGAGAAGGAGCGTGCGAGGTCGATCAGTTCGAGCGAGTCGCGGGCGGCCTGGAGGGTGGTGGCGCGGCGCTGGTTGTCGCCCTGGAGGGCGATCTGGGCGGCGCGGAGCCCGCCTCGGTCGGTGAGCTGGGTGCGGAGGACGTTGTCGATGAGGTGGGGGATCTTGTCGAGTTCGGCGGGGCCGGCCATGAGATCGACCTGGGGATGCCTGCGGACGAGGTCCTTGCCGTCGCGCTCGGCCATGCAGCCGATGACGCCGAGGACCAGGTCGGGGCGGTGCTCGCGCTTGTAGTCGCCGAGGATCCCGACACGGGACCAGACCTTCTGCTCAGCGTGCTCGCGGACCGAGCAGGTGTTGTAGAGAATCACGTCGGCCTGCTGCCAGTCGTCGGTGAAGCGGTAGCCCAGGGCGCGGAGCTGATCGGAGACGAGCTGGGAGTCGAGCTCGTTCATCTGGCAGCCAAAGGTCTCGAGGAAGATGGCCGGCGGGAGGGTCTGGGGGTGTTCGGTGTTCATGCGGTGGGGTAGTTTAGCGGAAGGGATGGAGAAGAATCGGGATTTGGGGATGGGGCGAGGGGGTGGCCGATAGGTGGTTTATGGCTTTAGCGCGCGCTGAGCGTGGTGTGAATCCTGTGGCGTTGCTCGCGAGCTGGCTGGTGCTGGCGGCGGGGTTGCTGCTGATTGGGACGATCGTGCTCGGGCCGGACACGGACCGGGTGCTGGTCGCCCGAGGCCAGACCGCCCTGCTGGCGTCCCGGCTGGACTGGTGGGAGCGGCGGGGTGAGGCTCATGGGTCGTTCCTGGTCGCTCTGGAGCGCGATGACCCGGTGGTGCTGGAGCATCTGGCGCTGACGGAACTCAACCGGGTCGTGCGGGGCAAGCAGCTCTACAACGAGGGCGATGCCCGCTTCGGCTCGGCGGGCGGGGCGATGCTCGGACACCTGGGGACCTGGATCGATCGGGCGGCGGGCCCACTACACACACCCTCGGTCGAAGTGCCGAGAGAGGGCTGGCTGGATCAACTGCCTACGACCAAGCGGACCGGTCTGGTGATCGCGGGCGGATTGTTTGTGGTCGCCGGGCTGCTGTGGAACCCGGTCGGGCGGCGGGAAGATATCTACTAGCGAAGGCGACAAGTATCTGTCGGTCCGTGGCCTATGCGACGAGTCATTCCTCCGGCGCGGTGAGCGTTCCATCGGTCTCGGTCCAGCGGGCGACCCCTCCTCGGAACGCCCGGATTTTCTTGAACTCGTAGGTCATCAGGCGTTTGGCCACGGCGGGGGTGCGGTCATCGTTGAAGTCGCTGCCATAGACGATGATCATCTCACTGTCGGAGAGCGGGCGATCGAAGCGGGTGACCTTGGGGAGCGGCCGGCTCAGGGCACCGGGGATGCGACCCGACACGAACTCACCGGGTGAGCGGGCATCGACGAGGACGGTGGTGTCGGGCTCATCCTGGAGTCGCTCGCGGACGTCGGCGGCGGAGATGTTGCGGAGGTCCTCATCGTTGATGCCGAAGTAGCAGCCCGGGGCGGTCAGGAGGATGAGGGAGAGGCTAAGCCAGATCGAGGTCTTCATAGAGGGCTCCGAGGGTGCGGTGGACGCGGTCCTGGTGGGCCGGCTCGCCCGGCGTGCCGTTCCAGAGTATCGCGACGGCGAGATTGTGGGCGGCATCGGCGAAGGCGGCGGAGGCCTGATTGCCCGAGTGCCCGAAGGTGTAGTGCGAGGCGTGGGGGCCGTAGCCGTAGGGAACGATCTCCTTGCCGTAGTCCTTGGAGTCGAG
Organism: Phycisphaeraceae bacterium; assembly: GCA_040222855.1. Lineage (NCBI taxonomy): Bacteria > Pseudomonadati > Planctomycetota > Phycisphaerae > Phycisphaerales > Phycisphaeraceae > Phycisphaeraceae bacterium. The sequence goes on from JAVKCD010000025.1 coordinate 798,782, forward strand.
GATGAAGCCGAGTCCCCAGTCCATGGTCGCCTTGAAGGTGTGGTCGTAGAGGTTGACCCGGTGTCGAGCGGTGAACAGCTCGATGGCTTCGGGGTCGAGGATGCGCTGGTTGTCGAGGGCACCGCCCGTGACCAGAGCCTTGTACAAGCGGACCAGCTCGCGGGCCGGCCCGATGCCGTTGCTCGCCGGGGAACAGCCGGTCAGGAACGGGCGGGTTGTCCAGGGTCGAAGCGACCTGTCTTTTCTGGCGGTATCGGGGACGACCGCGATTCGCGGGGTGAGCGAGTCGTAGTCGGTGTCGCTCATCCCGATGTGGCAATCGGTCATGCCCAGCGGCTCGAAGATATGACTGCGAACGTACTCGGGGAACGACTGGCCTGAGAGACGCTGGATAATCTCGCCAAGCACGAACCAGGACGTGGTGATGTGGTACCCGGCCTTGTGTCCGGGGACCCAGTCGGGTTCGAGACGGGCGTCGTAGATGGTCTGGAGGATGGTGTCCCAGTCGTCGCGGGGGTAGTCGTAGGGTGCAGCGCGGAAGCCGCCGGTGTGAGTCAGCAGGTGGCGGAGCGTGATGACGTCTTTGCCATACGACTCGAACTCGGGGAGATAAGCGATGACCTGCTCATCAAGACCCACGCGGCCGAGTTCCCAGAGTTGGGCGATCGCGATGGCGGCGACGGCCTTGGTCGCTGAGAGCCATGGGAGCAGGTGGTTGTGGGTCATGGGGACGCCGAGGCTGGCGTCGCCGAGTGAGACGAGGGTCGGGGTCGTCGCCTTCTCGGGCCAGACGGCGACCTGAGCGCCAAGGTGATGGCCAGCGTCGATGCCCTCTCGGATGACGCTGCCAGTTCTGGTCAGAGGGCCATCAGACATCAGGCCGAGCCGACGACGGCGAGACTGACGTACTTCTGCTTGGTAACCCGACTGGCGAAGTCGTCCCAGAACTTGTTGACGATGGTGCGGACCGCCCAGTTGGCGCCGTCGGCAAGCCCGCAGATGGTCGTGCCGGGCATCGAGCCCATCGAGCTGGCGAGTTCGAGGAGCAGGTCGAGGTCGCGTGTCGTGCCGTCGCCTTCTTCGATGCGTGTCAGCATGCGGTACATCCAGTTGGTGCCTTCGCGGCACGGCGTGCACTGCCCGCAGGACTCGTGGCTGAAGAAGCGCACGATGTTGCGGAGGACGGCGACCATGTCGGTATCCTCGTCCATCACGATGACGCCCGCGGTGCCGAGGCCGAGGCAGGCGTACTTCTTGCCGATGTCGAAATCGAGCACGGCGTCGTATTGATCGGTCCCGAGGATACCCATGGAGATCCCGCCGGGAACCGCGGCCTTGAACTTCTTGCCGCCTCGCATGCCCTGAGCCTGATTCTCGATGAGGTCGCAGACCTTGAGCCCCAGTTCGTCCTCGTAAACACCCGGGCGATTGACGTGGCCGGAGATGCCGTAGAGCTTCGGGCCGTAGCTGGCCGGGACGGTCGGCGGAGCGCCCTCGGCTCGCGGAACACCCATGGACTTGAACCAGTTGGGCCCTTCGGACCCGCGTTCGAGGATGGGCGTGACGACGGCGAGGGTCTCGACGTTGTTGATGATGGTGGGGCGACCAAAAGCGCCGGCGACGGCGGGGAAGGGGGGCTTGATGCGTGGCCAGCCACGTTTGCCTTCGAGAGACTCAAGGAGCCCGGTCTCTTCGCCGCAGATGTAGGCACCGGCGCCGCGGTGCAAGTGAAGCTCGGGCCAGCGGTCATTGATCTTACCCATGCGCGAGTCGGGGCCGAAGACGCCGTTGGCGTTGGCCTCCTCGATCGCTTTGAGGAAGGCGTCACGGTGGTGGTGATACTCGCCGCGGATGTAGAAATACGCGGTGTCGAGTCGGCAGGCGTGCATGCAGATCGCGATGCCCTCGATGACAATCTGCGGGTCGAACTGGATCAGCAGTTGATCCTTGAACGTACCGGGCTCGGACTCGTCAGCGTTGATAGCGAGGTAGCGGCGACCGCCATCCTCGGGCGGGAGGAAGCCCCACTTCATCCCCGCAGGGAAGCCAGCACCACCACGTCCGCGAAGCTCCGATGCTTTAACCAGGTCCACGACAGCCTTGGGTTCGAGCGACAACGCGTGTTCGAGACCCTTGTAGCCGCCGGTCGCGACGTATTCGTCGTAGCTGATGTAGCGGCGGTCCTTAGGGTCACCCCAGGGATGGGTTGGGATGCGTTTGAAGAGGACGGGTTCGCTCAGGGGCATCGGCGGGTCTCGTGTCGGATGGACGGCGTGAGGAGTCGGGATGACTTCTGAGTCTAGGCGATTCTGGGGGGCTCGTCGCGATCGTCGGATGGATCATTCTGTTGTTCGGCGGGCCGAGAGCGGATCTCGACCTCTTCGATGGTGACTCGACGCACCCGCTGGATCGTCTCGCCGGGTGCCGCACCACCTGCTCCCTCTGTACTGGCGCGGTTTTCAGGCTGCGGCTTCTCGCGCACCCCCCGGGCGACGTGGTGGATGGCGAGCCCGGCGTGGTTGCAGAGGCGTTCAAACCATCCCACGGGGTAGGGTCCTTAGTCGAGTTCGTTGAGGATGTCGTCGAGGTTCTCGGGGTTGAGGTTCTCGTGGAGCACCTCGTTGACCAGTGCGACCGGGGCGGTCCCGCAGGCGCCGAGACACTCGACCTTCATCAAGGTGATCTTGCCATCGGGTGTCGTCTCGCCGACCTCGATGCCGAGTTTGTCCTTGAGCTTGCTTGTTACGGAGTGCTCGCCCATCAACTCGCAGGAGATGGATTGGCAGACCCAGAAGACGTACTTGCCCTTGGGTTCGAGCCAGAACTCCTCGTAGAAGGTGGCGGTGTCGAGGACGACCGAGGCTTCGAGACCGAGGAAGTCGGCGATCTCTTCGATCGCCTGCTTGGGCAGCCAGCCGATTCGGTGCTGCATCTCGTGGAGCAGCGGCAGCGTGGCGGCCTGACGCGTGGGAAACTTCACGAGGATCTCGCTCTCGAACTGCTCCTGGAGAGATTCGGTGAGATACGGCTCGGCTCTACGGTCGATCTTCTCGTTGGCGGAGTTTTTGGTGATCCAGGCCATGGTTTTATCCTGGTGCTGTGGCGTGTTAAGGGTTCAGCGGTCGAGTTCGGCGGCGATGATGTTCAGGCTGCCGAGGACAGCGACCACGTCGGAGAGCAGGTGTCCCTCGACGAGCTTGCCGAAGACGGAGTAGTTCACAAAGCTCGGGGCGCGGCACTTGGCACGCCAGGCACACGGCCCGCCATCGGACACGATGGTGAAGCCGAGTTCGCCGTTGGCGGTTTCGTTGGCGGCGTAGACCTCCGCGACAGGGGCTTCCCACTTGCGGTTGGTCATCACCAGCTCGAAGTGCTGGATCAGGCCTTCAATGGAACCATAAACCTCGGCTTTCGAGGGCTTGGTCATCTTGCCGTCGGAATCAACGTCCATGGGCCCGCCGGGGATGTTGTCGAGGAGCTGGTCGATGATCGCGACCGATTGCCGGATCTCTTCGAGACGGATGAGGTAGCGGCTCAGCACGTCGCCGCCGGTCGCGATGGGGACTTTGAAGTCGACCGCCTTGGCTCCCATGCCGTCCCAGTTGTCGGCGTAGCAGAGATACGGCTCGTCCTTGCGGAGGTCGCGACGCACGCCCGAGGCACGAGCCGCAGGCCCTGTGAGCCCCCAGGCGATCGCGTCCTCGGCCGAGATGGCGCCGACGCCCTCGGTGCGGTCGCGGAAGATCCGGTTTTTGTTGAGCAAGCCGGTGAGGTCCTCGAGTGCCTTGGGCATCGCGCCGTGGAGGAAGTTCTTCATCAGCTTGATGAACATTTCCTCATCGGGCAGATCAGCCATGGCCCCGCCAACACGGGTGTAGTCGGGGTGGTAGCGCTGGCCAGCGACGTAGTCCATGATGTCGTAGATGGACTCGCGTTCGTTGAAGCCATAGAGAAAACCGGTGAACGCCCCGAGGTCGAGGGCCGCAGTGCCGACGCACAGCAGGTGGTCCTGGATCCGGCCCAGTTCGGCGAGGATGGTGCGGACCGCCTTGCAGCGTGGGGTGAGGTCGATCCCGAAGAGCTTTTCGACCGCGGTGTGCCAGGCGATGTCGTTGGAGATCGGCGAGATGTAGTTCATCCGGCTGGCGATGCAGACGTACTGGTTGTAATCGAGTTCCTCGGCGAGTTTCTCGAAGCCCGAGTGTAGGTAGCCGATGTGCGGGACGGCCCGGACGACCCGCTCGCCATCGAGTTCGAGCACGATGCGGAGGGTGGTGTGGGTCGCGGGGTGCTGCGGACCGAAGTTCAGGGTCCAGCGGTCGCCTTTGGTACCGGCTTCGGGGTCGATATACGGCGTGGTCTCGACATCGACGTCGAAGGCTTCGAGGGGCTGGAGGTTGTAGGCCATGGGCTTGCGTGCCTGTGGAAGTCGTGGTGGGTTCGTAGATTGAGCATGTTAGCAAGCGCTTGGGGGCCGGGTGGGCTGCAGCGGTAACCGATCGCAGTAGAGAGTGGCGAGTCTGCTGATCGTCCGGTGCTCTATGCTGCCATCGTGGAGCACGACGACACGAGTTCGACCGACGCGGCAACCGCCAGACGGCTCGCGATACGCCTCGCCCAGGAGCAGGGCTTTGCGCTGGTTGGCGTGACCGATGGCCAGCCTTCATCTCACGAAGCGCATGTGCGGGACTGGATCGCCGGGGGCAAGCACGGGTCGATGGGCTATCTCAAAGAGAATCTTCAGGTCCGCCTGGACCCCGGCCTGTTGCTGGAGGGCTGTCGATCCATGATCTGTGTCGCCGACGCCTACGAGGACCGGGTCGAGCGCGATCCCGAGCGTCCGGGCAAGACCGCACGCTACGGGGCTGGCCGGGATTACCACAAGGTGATGAAACGCAAGCTCCATGCGCTCGCCGATGCGCTCCGTGAGCACCATCCGGATGAGACCTTCCGGGCGTGCGTCGATACCGCCCCACTGCTGGAGCGCGAGCACGCCGCCAGGGCCGGGTTGGGCTGGATCGGTAAGCACACGCTGCTGATTCACCCCCGGCACGGTTCGTATCTGCTGCTGGGATGCCTGCTGACGACGCTGGTGATCGAGACCTCGGGACAAGCGGGGTTTCCAGAGCCGACCGTGGAACCCGAGGACCACTGCGGGACCTGCACCCGGTGCATCGACGCCTGCCCGACCGGCTGCATCACGCCTTGGGATGTCGATGCCTCGCGTTGCATCAGCTACCTGACCATCGAACACCGGGGCGACTTCGACGAGGAGCAGGCGGGCAGCCTCGATGGCTGGATCGCCGGCTGCGACATCTGCCAGGAGGTCTGCCCGCACAACACCACCGAACACCGCGTCCAGCTGCCCATCCGCGACGACTATGCCCCCAGAGATCACGCCAAGGGCCTCGACCCCGCGGCGGTCGCCCAGTGGGACGAATCCGATCGCCTCCGCGCCCTCAGCGGGACAGCGCTCACCAGGCTGTCGCTGGAGATGCTCCAGCGAAACGCCCAAGCACTCCTGAGTGGAGGGCGGGCACCGGGTGCCGACGAGAGTGGATGAGCGGGGCGATGATCTCTAGGCTGTTGGCCTAGAAACAATCTTCCGGGCTAACAGGAGCTTCGAGCATGGGTCTGATGGACGGCAAAAAGGGCATCATCTTCGGCATCGCCAACGAGCGCAGCTACGCCTACTTCATCGCGAAGCAGCTCGTCGAGCAGGGTGCCGAGCTGTATTTCACGTACCTCCCGATCGGCAAGATGGAGCACCGTGTCCGCAAGGCGGTCGAGAGCCTTGGCGTGTCCGACCCCTGGCTGGTGCCCTGCGATGCCTCATCGGATGAGTCGCTGGATGAAGTCTTTACCAAGCTCAAGCAGGACGCCGGGACGATCGACTTCGTCGTCCACTCGATCGCGTTTGCGGACAAGGACTATCTCGCCGCCGACATGTTCCACAAGACCCCGCGGGGCGTCTTTACCCAGTCGATGGACATCTCCGCCTACACGCTCGTCGCGATGGCCCAGCGGGCGATGCCGCTGATGACCAACGGCGGCTCGATCCTCTCGCTGACCTACTTCGGCGGGGAGAAGGTTGTCCCGCGCTACAACGTCATGGGCGTCGCCAAGGCGTGCCTCGAGCACACCACGCGGTACCTCGCCTACGAACTTGGCGACAAGGATCCGGAGACCGGCGCGAGTAGGAACATCCGCGTGAACACCATCTCCGCGGGCCCCTTCAAGACCCTCGCCGGCGCGGGCGTCGGCGGGATGGACGAGATGATCGCCCACCAGGAGAAGAAGTCGTCACTCAAGCGCACCAACACCGGCGACGAGGTCGGCAACACCGCCGTCTACCTGCTCTCCGACCTGTCCACCGGCGTCACCGGCGAGACGGTGCATGTGGATTGTGGGTTCTCTATTGTGGGGTTTTAGAGCTGAGACACCCCCGATAAATGTGTAAGGAGTCCATGTCGCATGGATCGTGGCAGACTGGCAAAGCGGGCCATCATTTATCTTGCTGGTGCCTTGGTGCCTTGGATTGCAAGCCTTTATCAGCTTTATGGCATAATAATGTCGGACGTAGACGGCTTCAGCGCTAGCGATATGTATCGCATCGACGTTCTGCTTCTATCCATCATCTCTTCGATCTTTTGGATCCTTTTCATCTCTCTGATGGCTTCCTATATTATCGTGCCGTTCATAGCAAAACAGTTCGATATCGCTATTGATTCTGCCAAGCTGAATCTCTATCTCTGCACTTTTCTGATGTGTTTGCTCGCTGTGAGCTACGCGATGTTTCCTGTGATATTGTATTTCGCGTATTTCGCAGGATCGGATGGGTTTTGAGCCTCGGTAGAGTTTTGTCGTCGCGCATATAAAAACACCCCCGACCAACCGGCCGAGGGTGTCGCTAAGTTCAGATTGTCGGAAGTGGCTTTAGCGGTAGAACTCGATGACGAGGTTCATGTTGACCTCGAAGGGCACCTGATCCGAGGTGGGGATTGAGAGCGCCTTGGCGGTCAGGGTCGAGGGGTCGAAGGTCAGCCAGCCGGGGACCTCATGGCCGGGGAGCGACTCGAGGTTCTCACGGATCAGGTCCTCGACAGTCCGCTTCGAGCTCTCGCGCTTCCTGCGGATGACGGTGATCTCGTCACCCACGCGGACCTGATACGAGGGTCGGTCGGTCTTGCGGCCGTTGATGGCGACGTGCCCGTGGGCGACCATCTGCCGGGCCGCCCAGATCGAGCGCGCCCAGCCGAGACGGCGGATGATGTTGTCCAGCCGTTGCTCGAGCAGCGACAGAAGCACGTCGCCGGTGTTGCCCTGCGTGCGGGTGGCCTTGGCCATGTAGATGCGGAACTGCTTCTCCAGCACGTTGTAGTGGTAGCGGAGCTTCTGCTTCTCGTTCAGGCGGACGCCGTAGTCCCGCAGACGCCGGCCGCGGAAGCCGTGCATGCCTGGGGGATTGAGTTGACGCTTGTTCGTGTGCTTGGGCAGGTCGACGATCGGGACGCCGACGCGGCGGGAGAGCTTGACCTTCGGTCCGGTGTAGTTTGCCATAAATCCTTATGAAAGCCTTGATTAGGGCCTTCGGGTCCTTGGTGGCTCGGCCGTGGCTACGGCGTCGCGATGGGGAACACGCTGGACACCTTGTCCGGCGAGCCATGTAGTCCACCAGAAGTCCGCGATCCTGTCAACCGACACAGGCCGTCGAGACTGCCCGACCGGCGAGTCAGGCGGAACCTGATCGGGGAGGGAGTTATCACGGACTCTGGTGACGCCGATGGGTCCGGTATGAAGAAAATGATCGCCGTTCTGAGTGTTCTGGGTCTGGCGGGCCTGATGACGGCCTGTGCGCACGAACCGAAGCCGATTGAGACCGTTTCACGGCCTCTGGCTGCCGTTCCGAGCGCCGATGGAGCCCTATATGCGGGGCGTTTGGACGATGGACCGGCCGCTGTGGCTAATCCCGGGCCCTCCTGGACGGTGTTGACGGTCGAGGAGCTGCAGCATCGGACCCGTTATTTCGACCCGCGAACCGGGCTGATGATCACCAAAACCCAGAATCGCCAGACCGTGCGCGAGGACCCGTGGCTGGCCGCCCCGATCAAGCTCCCCGACACCAGGGGCGAGGGGCAAGACCTGCGTTATCACGGGCAGCGTGGCGGACACGGCGGGGGCGAGTAGCTCAGAATCTGAATCAAGGCTGGCTTACACGGCGGGCTGGCTTAGAATCCCATTATGAACGTGATCAAACCTGTCGATGCGGTGTCGCCCAAGCGGCGTTTCTGGGGCAACATCGCGCTGATTAGCGTGTTCTCAGCCATGGTCTTCGTCACGCTGGGTACCAGTCTCGCGCGGTCATCGACCGGCGATCAACTGAGCCTGCTGGTGGACGTTCGGCACTGGATCCTCAACAGCTACGTCGAGGATGTGGAGGGCCAGGACCTGACCGAGGCGGCGATCAACGGGATGATCGAATCACTGGGTGATCCGTACACGAGCTACTTCCCGCCTGAGGATCTCGAGAGTTTCAACGAATCGATCGAGGGCCAGTTTTCGGGGATCGGTGCGGAAGTGGATATGAAGGAGGGGCGGCTGCGAATCGTGAGCCCGCTGGAGGATTCGCCGGCGTGGCAAGCGGGGGTGCTGGCTGGCGACATGGTGTTGGAGATCGATGGCGAGTCGACCGAAGGCTTGTCGCTGCGGGAGTGCGTCAGCAGGCTCAAGGGTTTGGAGGGCACGGATGTCACGATCCTGGTCCGTCATCTCTCGGGTGAAGAGGCCGAGATCACCATCACGCGAGCTGTGATCAAGGTCGCGACGGTGCGCGGGATCGCTCGCGATGCGGATTTACACGAGACCTACTGGCTCGATGCCGATCGAAAGATCGCTTACGTCCGCCTGACGCAGTTTGGTCAGCGATCGGCGGACGAGTTAGCGGCGGTGCTCACCGACCTGCGTGATCAGGGGATGGAAGCGCTGGTGCTCGACCTGCGGTTCAACCTTGGCGGGTTGCTGACCGGTGCCCAGGCGATCTCGGACATGTTTCTGACCGAGGAACAGACGATCGTGTCGGTGCGGAATCGTCAGGGGGATGAGCAGTTTGCTAAGTCGACGGCTGAGACGATTCTGCCGGAGACGCCCGTAGTCCTGCTGGTCAACGAGATCAGTGCGTCGGCATCGGAGATTGTCGCGGGCGCACTCAAGGACAACGGGCGGGCCCGGCTGGTTGGCGTGCGGACGTTCGGCAAGGGCTCGGTGCAGCAGGTGCGTGAGCTGGATGGCGGGCGGTCGGCGTTGAAGCTCACAACGGCGTACTACTACATCCCTTCGGGCCGGAAGATCCATCGGGTCGAGGACGCGGAGAAATGGGGTGTGGACCCGTCGGATGGGTGCTGGGTGAGCATGACGCCTGAAGAGGTGCGGGCGCTGATTGAGGTGCGTCGAGAGGCGGCGATTGATCGCGGAGAGAACGGGACGCCGGTGCGTTCGACGTGGACCAGCGAAGCGATCAAGGAAGACCTCAAGGACCCGCAGCTCGCCGCGGCACTCGATTCGGTGACCGGTTATCTAACCGAGGGCAACTGGCCGGAGGTCGGGCAGAACAACGATGACGCCGTGGTCACGCTGATGAGACGAGCGTCGCTGGAACGCCGGCGTGATCTGCTGCGGGAGACGCTGGAGGATGTCGAGGAGGAGCTTGAGAAGCTCGACAAGCCGACCGAGGCGGCTTCGGTGCCGGAGGATGTGGTCGATGAGGCCATGGCACCGGACAGTGCCACGCCTTGAGTGATCGCGTACTGGTTTTAGGCCTGGAGACGAGCTGCGACGAGACGTCGGCGGCGGTGGTGGCGGATGGTGTTCGCGTGCTCGGTCATGTGGTGGCGTCACAGCACGATCTGCACGCGGAGTACGGCGGCGTGGTGCCGGAGATCGCGAGCCGGGCTCATCTGGAGCGATTGTTGCCGGTGATCCGGAGCACGCTGAATCAGTCCGGCGTCGGGCTCGATGACATCAACGCCGTGGCAGTGGGGAATCGGCCGGGGCTGATCGGGTCGCTGCTTGTTGGGGTGTCGGCGGCACAGGCGCTGGCGTGGTCACTCGGCGTTCCGCTGATCGGGGTGGATCATGTGCAGGCGCATCTCTATGCGGGCAGGCTGATTGAAGCTAACGATAGGCAACAGATTGCTGAAGCCCATGAGAACGAAGGGGCGAGCTTGGGCCTGGTCGTGTCAGGCGGGCATACGAGTATCTATGAGTTAGGCGAGGGGCTGGTCGCGCGGGAGATCGGGCGGACGATTGATGACGCGGTCGGCGAGGCGTTTGATAAGGCGGCGGTGATTCTCGGTTTGGGCTTCCCAGGCGGGCCGGCGGTCGAGCGATGTGCCCGTGAGGGTGATGCTTCGAGGGTTGACCTGCCGGTGTCGATGCTGGGCAAGGAGAGCCTGGATTTCTCGTTCAGCGGGCTCAAGACGGCGCTGCTCTATCGGGTGCGTGGGCAGCCCAAGACGGTGAATGGCAAGCCGGTGTTCGAGCGAGCGTTCGAGGACCTAGGTGACCAAGAGCGGGCCGACCTGGCTGCGGGGTTTCAGCGAGCGGCGGTGGCGGCGGTCATCAAAAAGCTCTCGCGGGCGGTCGAGCAGAAGCGGGCGAATGGCGAGGAGGTGTCGCGGCTGGTCACTGGCGGCGGGGTCACGGCCAACGGTCATCTCCGCAACGAGCTGCGGGCGTGGGGCCAGCGCGAGGTGGTCGAGGTCGTTATCCCGGCGATGGCGTACTGCGTCGATAACGCGGCCATGATCGCTGGGCTGGGGACGCAGCGATTTCTCGCTGGCGAGCGCGATGGGCTCGACCTCGCGGCGGTGGCGACGACCTCGCTGCGTTGACTTACACTCCGGCCATGTCACTTGAGTTGCTGTTTATGGGTAGTGGAACCTCGGCAGGCGTACCGATGATCGGCTGCGATTGCCGGGTATGCCGGTCCGACGACCCGCGCGATCAACGGAGTCGGAGTAGTGCGGTGGTGGAGTGGATCGATGACGGCGGGATCGCTAGGCGGGTGCTGATTGATGCGACGCCCGAGCTGCGGGCGCAGTGTCTGCGTGAGGACATCACCCGTCTCGATGCGGTGGTCTACACGCACGGGCATGCGGATCATGTGATGGGGACGGATGACCTCCGGCGGTTCAACGCGGTCCAACAGGAGGCGTTGGACATCTACGCGGACGAGGCGACCTTTGAGGTGCTCGGACGGATGTTCACCTACATCTTCGATTCGAGCATCAACCTCAACAAGAGCTTCGTGGCGACGCTGATCCCCCACCGGGTGGAGCACGGCGTGAGCTTCGAGCTTCACGGGGCCCGGTGGACCCCCCTGCTGCTGTACCACGGCCGGATGCCGATCACGGGGTACCGGATCGACCACGGTGGGCGGAGCATCGGGTACTGCACGGACGTGTCGAGCATCCCGCCGGAGAGCCTGCCGCTGCTCGAAGGCTTGGACGTGCTGGTGCTCGACGGGCTGCGGCACAAGCACCACCCGACGCACCTGACGATCGAGCGGGCGTGCGAGTACGCGGAGCGCTTGGGCGTAAGCAAGTGCTACCTGACCCACATCGGCCACGAGGTGAGTCACGCGGAGGTGAGTGAGGGGCTGCCGGAGGGGGTTTTTCTCGGCTCCGACGGCCTTAGAGTCTGACGCCTCTCCCGAGCACGGGTCATGCGGGGCGGCGGAGGGTGATCAAGCCAAGGAGTGTGAGTCCGGCCAGGGCGTTGGGCATCGGCACGGTGTAGTTCTTCGAGAGCATCATCTTATCGCGCTCGGAGGGGCTGACGAAGGGATCGGCGCGGGTGATGGTGCCCATGCCATCGTCGATGAGCTTGAAGTCGGGGTCCATGACGTTCTTGCGGTCGCCACTGGTCCGGGGGTCATCATCGAGCCCGAGGACGTGGCCGAACTCGTGGGCACCGAGGTTCTTCATGAACGTCGGGGCGACGGCGGAGTGACCGATCGCATCCGGGTGGATGGCGATGAAGCCTTCGGTGATGAAGACATGGTCTTTGTCGGTTGGGTAAGGATCCGGGACGAAGCCCCCGCCGGTGCCGTAGGGGGGAGGGGCGTCGTCTGGGAACGGCGGATTGTCGCTGGTCACATCGACATCGACGTAGCACTCAGCATCAATGGTCGGTTCGCCATCCTTAAAGACGATCTTGAGGCCGGGGAGGCAGTTGATCCAGGAGTTGATGCCCATCTCGAAGTTCGTGCGGTCGTCGCCGGCGATCGTGCCGGGGATAAAGACCGTGATGGTCTTGGGCAGTTTCCAGCCGTAGGACTGGACGCCATCGCGCGGGTCCGCGTCGATGAAGTTGGCGTGGGCAGCGGAAGTCAGGCAAAGCAACATCGCGGTCCCCGGGATGAGACGGCGTGTCATGGGAGTCTCCCTTGTGGTTCAGAGGCTGATTCGACGGGTGCAGTTTATGTGGCGGGCTGGGTGGGGGGTAGAGGGGGTTACCCTAGGCAAGCGCAAGTTTCGGAGGGGGTGTTTCTGTGGTGGGAAGGAGGGAGGGTTTAGAGAGTGAGATCCAGCCCATCAGACAGCAAATCTGAACAACTTAAGTCAGGTTCGTAGAACTTAAGAATTGTGATACTCGGCCCCCACTTGCCGGCCATCAGATGTAACTTGTGAAGCGAATTTTTACTCATTTTATAGGTCAGAAGATGAATTTCAGTCTTACTACTGATATTGTTAAAAAAGTTAAACCTATCAATAGATATGGGATCGTAAGAGAAGCCCATAAAGATTATTCGCTCAGCCGCTTGAAGTTGTTCATTAGCTTCTTTGAACTCTTCGGAAACAAAACTCCTCTCATTACCACTTAGATCGTTCAACTCAGATACAACGCGTATATTCTGGGAGGCTTTTTTGATAGAAACATCATCTTTGATCTCACCGTATTCATAAGTTTCCAGTGAACCAAGATCGCCATGCAGATGCAATGGATATAAATTTGATTCTCTCATTTTTGCTATCGCAGCATCTTCCGAAATATTGCATCGCTCTGAAAGTGCACTCATGAGAAAGTATTCTAAGGAGCGGTCATAGTTAAATGTGATAATTCGTAGGTCTGTTTTCGTTATCGCGTCCAATGGATCTTTACACCCCGAGACGATTGATTGCAATAATGACTGATACCATTTTTTTGCACCATCTCGGTTAAAATTGGGGTACTTGTATTCTTTATGTTTTATAATTTTTGCGATGAGAAACTTACCGACCACACGGAGGTCTTCTCTAGATTCAAGGAAAGTATCTATAGAGGGACAACCAGAAGCCGATAGTTTATTCGCGAATTCTTTACAGGCTTCCTCAAGCTGCTGCTTCGAAGTTAAGTACCTGTACTCGCCGCCATCTCTTGCTGCATACCACTCCGCGGGTGACATGACTTCCTTCTGGTGACTCAAAGCAACAATTTCATCGACCAAACCACCTGCTAGTGGATACCCTACATCCACACTCGCCCCCGCCCCCAGAATCAGCACTGTCGGTTTCGTGATCACGTGATCTCCTTTTCTGGAGTTCAGTTCTAAGCCCCCGCCATCGTCCCATGAATCAACTCATACAGCGCCAGCCCCGGGTCGGGCTGGCGCATGAGGTGTTCGCCGACGAGGACGCGGTGGACGTGGGCGAGGGCGAGTTTCTGGATGTCGGCGTGGGTGCGGATGCCGGACTCGGAGACGAGCAGGTCGGGGTCGGGCACTTCGCGGAGCAGGTCGAGGGTGTGCTGGAGGTCGGTCCGCATGGTGCGCAGGTTGCGGTTGTTGATGCCCAGCAGCGTATAGGAGGCCAGCGGGAAGCCGAGGTGGGGTTTGACCTGCACGAGCGATTCGAGGTCGTGGACCTCGACGAGGGTCGTGAGCTTGAGTTCGGTGGCGAGGATCAGCAGGTCGATGAGCTGGGATTCGCCGAGGCACTCGGCGATGAGCAGGATGGCGTCGGCGCCGTGGGCCCGGGCCTCGTAGACCTGATACGGGTCGACGATGAAGTCCTTGCGGAGCACCGGGAGCGAGACGGCCGCCTTGATCTGGTTGATGTAGGCCAGGTCGCCCTGGAAGTAGTGGCGATCGGTCAAGCAGGAGATGGCGGCGGCGCCGTTGTCGGCATACGCGGTGGCGATGGCGACAGGGTCGAAGTCGTCACGGATCACGCCGGCCGAGGGCGAGGCTTTCTTGACCTCGGCGATCACGCGCAGGGTGTTCTTGGGCCGGGTCACGGCGGCGAAGAAGTTGCGCGGGGGCTCGGCGTCGGCGGCGCGGGCCTTGATGTCGTCAAACGACACGGCGGCCTTGGCGGCGGCGATCTCCTGCCGCTTGTGCGCGATGATCTCGGCCAGGATGTTCAACCCTCGCCCTCCCCACGCTGGGCCCGGAGGGTCGTTCCTGTTTGCACCGGCATTGACGGCATCTGCGGTCTAATCATGAGATCAGCATAGCGGACGACTGGCGAGGATTCCGGCGTGTGTTTTAGCCCATCAGCCAGCAGACTTGGCTGGGGTGGGGTGGTCGGTTAGGCTTGGGTTGCCGCGTCACGAAACCACCTGCGCGAGGATACGGGCTGGTGCCAAGAATCGGTTTGTTGTCGGATTCTCATGGCCGCTCCACGACCACCCGCCGGGCGGTTGAGTTGCTGGTCGCAGAGGGGGCGGAGGTCTTGGTGCACCTCGGTGACGTGGGAACGGTGGAGGTCATCGACGCGCTGGCGGAGGTGGATGACGAGGGGTCGCCCATCGAGGCTCACCTGGTGTTCGGCAACACCGACTGGGACACGGGCCCACTGGCTCGATACGCCGAGGAACTGGGGGTCAAGGTCGACCACCCGGCGGGGAGGATCCAGCTCGAGCAGGGGTCGCTGTATTTTTGTCATGGGCATCAGCCGGAGATCATGGCGGCGGGGCTCCGAGAGGGGGCGAAGTACCTCTGTCACGGGCACACGCACCGGACACTGGATGAGCAGCAGGGGGCAACGCGGGTCATCAATCCGGGAGCCTTGTTCAGGGCGGAGACTTACACGGTGGCGCTGCTGGACAGCGGTTCGGATACGCTTCGGTTTCTGACGGTGGACGAACCCCGAAGCAGGCGATAGGGTCAACTGAGACATGAGTGCTTCTGAGTCATCCCGCCAGCCACAGGCTGATCTGGACCCGCTGATCCGTTCGTTCCGAGCGGAGGATCAGGCGTGCGTCTCTCGGCTGTACGTCGAGGGGTTGCTCGCTGGCCAGATCCCCCCAAACGACACGGGGGCGGACATCGAGAACGTGCTCGAGGCGTATTTCGATGACGACCGCCATCACTTATGGGTGGCGGAGGCCGAGGGCGAGGTCGTTGGGATGATCGGCGTCGGCAGCGACGAGCGAGACACGGCGGAGATCCGTCGGCTGCGGGTGATCCCGGACCATCAGCGATCGTCCATCGCACAGTTGCTCGCCGAGACGGCAGTCAACCATTGCAGGAAGCACGGGTTCTTGAAAGTTCGCCTGGACACCCGGTTCGAGCGCGACGCCGCACTGGACCTGTTCACACGACTGGGCTTCAAGCACAACCGGACCAAGACCATGAACGGCAAGGACCTGCACGAGTTCTACCTGGACCTGTACCGGGCGGAGAACGACGAGTCGTAAGCAGGCGAATCAGATTTCGTTGATCGGGGAGAACCGCGAGCCAGCGAGTGGGATCCGGCGGTTGACCGGCGGGTCTTTTGGCAGCAGCGCACTGAGGAACGGGGCGACCACGGCCACGATGATGTTGGCCAGCAGGTACGCCCACCACGCGGTGATGTCGAGGGCGACCATCACGGTGACGACCAGGAGCATGACGAGCATCAGCGGGATCATGCCACGCCAGGCGAGCTTCATGAGCTGGTCGAAGCGAAAGCGCGGCAGCGTCCAGCGGATCATCATCATCAGCCAGAGGAGGATGAGGACTTTGACGGCGTAGATGGTCGCCTGCATCCCAACGAGAAGAATCCCGCCGATGAGCGAGCCTTCGGCGAAGAGGCCGAAGAAGGTTCCGTCGTTGACGCGAGGCACGAAGTTGATGAACGGCAACAGGTCGGCCCCTCCCAGGAACAGGAGGACGAAGAAGGCACTCGAGGTGATCATGTGCATGTATTCAGCGAGGAAGAAAAGCGCCCAGCGGAGCGAGGAATACTCGGTGTGGAACCCGCCAACGAGTTCCTGCTCGGCCTCAGCCAGATCGAAGGGAGCACGGTTGCACTCGGCAAGTCCGCAGGTGAAGAAGATGATCGCCAGCAGCGGGTGGGCGAGGATTCCCCATGCGGAGTCGGCCTGGAGGAGCGTCATCTCGTTCGTCGAGGCCGACTGGAAGTAGATGATCATGATGAGCACGCAGAGGGCCATCGGGATCTCGTAGGAGAGCATCTGGGCGGTCGCGCGAAGCCCGCCGAGGAACGAGTATTTGTTGTTCGATGCGTAGCCGGCCAGCGCGACGCCATAGACGGCCAGCGACGAGACCGCGAGGAGATAGATCACGCCCAGGTCAGCGGGGAAGATCGTCACGAAAGTCAGCCCGGGTTCGATCCACCAGTTGCCCTCGGAGCCGAGGCCGGGGAAGTCCCAGACGCCGCCCCAAGGGATGACGGCAGCGCCAAGGAGTGCCGGGACAACGACGAGCATCGGCGCGAGATAGAACAGGAGTTTTTCGACGTGAGGCGGGGTGTAGTCTTCCTTGAACAAGAGCTTGAGGCCGTCAGCGAGGGCCTGGCCGAGGCCGAGCATGGTGTTCTTTGGGTCGAAGAGCCAGCCGAGGCCGATGGCGTTCCAGATGTCATTGAGACCAAAGGAAAAGTTGGTGCGGTTGGGGCCGAAGCGGTCCTGCACATAGGCGGCGACCTTGCGCTCGAGCATGATGAGGTAGGCGCAGGTGAGCTGGATCGCGGGCAGCGACATGGCGATCACGAGCATGCTGACGAAGAACTGGGCGCTCACAGGCGACTCCACGGGGGTCGTGTTCCGACTACAGTGGTAACGCGGCACGGTCGCCGCAGACGATGATAAAGGTAGGCCCCGCGGAGTGAGCGAGCAAATGACCGAGAAACGCACGGACGAGTCGATCAAGGAAACACTCGAGTCGCTGGTGATCGCTTTCGTCCTGGCGTTCGTGTTCCGGGCGTATGTCGTCGAGGCCTTTGTGATCCCGACGGGGTCGATGGCACCCACGCTTCTGGGCCAGCACGTCCGTGTGATGTCGGAGCAATCGGGCTACGGCTACGAGGTGGATGTCCCCGAGATCCCGCAGATGATCGAGCGGTTTCGGCAAGTCGGCCCGCTGGACCCGATGACCGGGGCCCCGTCGCGGATGATCAACCCGGCCGTCTCGCCCGGCGACCGGATTCTGGTGCTCAAGTATCTTTACGAGTTTGCTGAGCCCCGCCGATGGGACGTGGTGGTGTTCAAGGACCCGAAAGACCCGAAGACCAACTTCATCAAGCGACTGATCGGGTTGCCGGAAGAGGAGATCGCGATCCTCGACGGGAATCTCTACACCCGTGAGGCGGGGAAGACCTCAGACCGCGACTGGCGGATCGCACGGAAATCAGACCGACCGAAAGTGCAGAACGCGGTCTGGCAGCCGATCTATCACTCGCAGTACGTCCCGCTGGATGAGGGCTCGCGTTCCCGACGAGGCTCGGGTGCTCCGGGTTGGGAGAACCCATGGAAACCTTCCGAGGCTTCAGCGTGGGAGGTGGACAACCAGCGCATGTTCCGTCTGCGTAGCGATGAGGGAGCCCTGCGGTTTGATTTCGCAGCGGGCAACTACGGCGAACACTGGGCACGGTACGCTTACAACCAGTTCTCGCCCGAGACAACCGATGAGCAGATTGAAGACATCCGGCTGTCGGTTCACCTGACACCCAATGAGGCTGGCCAGGAGGTGTGGCTGGAGACAACCGCACGGCTGGATGATCCGGCCATGAGAGATGAGCGACTGCGAGTCACAGTTGCATCCGATGGCACCGTGCTGCTGGAAGCTCCCGATCGAGAGGACCAGGGACGCCGGTTGCTCACCCAGGGGAAGATCGATCCACTTGAGGGAAAACACGATGTCCACCTCGAATGGTGGGTGGTGGATCAGCAGGTGATTCTGTGGATGGACGGCGATCAGATCCTGACATGGTCCTTCGAGTTGCCTCTGGAAGACCTGATGCGTCGCGGGGCGCCTGATGAGCTACCGTCCATTGCTCTGGGGATGTCAGGAGGCTCAGCGGTCATTCATCGCATCGAACTGGACCGCGATCTGTACTACAGCTCATCGCTGAGTAGAGGTCCGATCTACGCCCGTAGCGGCCTGATTCGTGTGAGCACAGCGGTTCAGGGAAGCCCGTTGACGCTCGGGCCGGATGAGTTCTTCTGCGTGGGCGACAACGGCCCTCGGAGCAACGACGGGCGTTACTGGACCGATGTCGATCCCTGGGTCGAGACCCGGTACTTCGATCCTCAGGCGGACGGGCGTGGGATCGTGCCCCGGCGGTTGCTGGTCGGAAAAGCCTTCTTCATCTACTTCCCCGCCCCATACGCCGTCGCTGGAAATCGATGGAACGTCATCCCGAACTTTGGGGACATGGGCTTTATCCACTAGCCCTAGCGGCTCACCAACGGGGCTGAACACCGATCTAGGGCCGTTGATCGGATGGTCCGGTGTTTGGATTTCATCAGAAACCCGTTAGGGGCATCCCGCAGCCAGGAGATACGACCAGCTTATCCACATCGCCCGCCAGCAAGGCCGCCAAATCATCTGATATTTCAGTCCGATGATGGGGCTGAGCCGTGTTCCGCCAAGACCTCAGGATCAGCCGGTTTTTATGCTGTATTTCGGGACCCAAAGTGGCGAAGCTAATCGCGTGGGGTACCGACCTCCGCTGTGACGTGAAGCTGAACCATCCCTGAAGGCTCTGAGTCCACAGTTTTTGCACAGTCCCATGCCGCCTCTTGGCCCCCCAGAGGGATCAGTTGAAGGTGGCACGTGTCTTGCATGCGGTCTATTGAGGAGCGGTGTTGCGGGTGCCATTTTGCTATGCTTCTCAGGCTATGGACCCCAACAGCACCCGTCACATCATTGCCGCCTTGGTTACGAACGAGCCGGGTGTCCTCTCGCAGGTCGCCGGGATGTTCGCCGCCCGTGGTTTTAACATCGATTCCCTCGTGGTTGGCCGGACAGAGAACCACGAGATCTCTCGAATGACCATCGTGGTCGTCGGCGATGCCGCGGTTCTCGAACAAGTACGCAAACAGCTCATGCGCCTGGTGCCGGTCGTCAAGGTGGTGGACTACCAGAACGTCCCGCACGTCGAGCGAGACCTGCTGCTCGTGCAGGTGGCAACGGCCAGCGACACCCACAAACGGACCGAGCTGATCGAGCTGGCCAACCTGTTCCGTGCCCGGATCGTGGACGTCTCAGATGACCGCCTGATGATCGAGCTGTCGGGTACCGAAGAAAAGCTCGAGGCGTTTATCCGCCTGGTCGAGCCCTTTGGTGTGCTTGAGCTGGCCAGGACTGGCGTGATCGCGATGCCACGGGGGGCTTCCGCCCCGATGAGCCGACGCCCCGGCATGATCGCGGCAGGCGTCAGTGGGCCGACCATCGACGACGCCGACCTGCCGCCGGGCTAAAATACGCCCTGTCACTCAGGTCGGACACCTCGCTGCCCAGAACCACAAACGACCCCAGTGCTCCCGATTCCCGAGATCGGGCCTAGACTTATGATTATTCACCCCGTTGCGCAGGCCGCCGATGCTCCGCACGATGTTGTCAGGCAAGATCCACCGTGCCACGATCACCCAGTGTGATCCGGACTATGTGGGGTCCATCACCATCGACGCCGATCTACTCGAAGCCACTGGCATGTTGCCCAACGAGAAGGTGCTGGTCGCCTGCATGGACAACGCCGCCCGCTTCGAGACCTACATCATTCATGGGGAACGAGGCACAGGCGTCATCGGGATCAACGGGGCCGCAGCCCACCTGGTCGAAGCTGGGCAGAGGGTCATCATCATGTCCTTCGGGCAGTACCAGCCCTCGGAGTTGGAGGATCACGATGCACGGGTCGTAGTGGTCGACGAGCAGAACCGTGTCAGCCAGTTGCTCAGTTACGCCAGCCGACTCACGGACCCCGCTCTGGATGCTGGCGTTTAGCCCAAGACGGGAAACGGACACTGATGCTCAAACCGATCCGGATCAGCCTGGCGAACAAATGCCAGTTGCTCTTCGGCGCGGCGGTGGTGCTGATCCTCACTGCGGCACTCATCGTGGTGGCCATGCGGATGCAGGCCCTGGTCGAAGCCGCCCCGCTCGAGCGTGCGCGCGACTTCGCCACAGCCTGGCTCAACAACCACATCCGGTTGGGCAATGCGCTGCTTACGCTGGAAGAAGGCGGACAGGGCTTGCCCCCCGATCGTGACTTTGGGCTCACGCTCATCGAAGACTTCGAGTTCAGCCGTGCAGCCGAGATGGACGGCTTCCTCGCCGGGGCGATCGAACGATTCAGCACCACCCGCAGGCATCAGGCCTTCGGTGATGCAGAGGATTCTTCGGGGGAACGCTACTACCGCTACGCCCGAGCCATCCGTGCCGCAGACCTCGCGAGCGCACAGCACCTCGACGTCCCAACACGGGATGACGAGGCCACTGAGATCGGCCCGCCTGAGATGATCCTGCTGATCCAGCTCCGTGACGATCGAGTGGCGAGTGAAGCCGTTACCAACCGGATCTATCTTGTCGGTGCTGGCGTGCTCTCTGGCTTGCTCGCGATCGCGGTGTTCTGGTTCATCACCACGCGGATCATCCTCTCGCCGGTTCGCGTGCTCCGCGATTACGCCGCAAAAGTCTCGCAAGGCGACCTCAATCTCCGCTCGGACATCAACACCGGGGATGAGTTCGAGGAACTGTCAGATGTATTCAACACCATGCTGGAGTCGATCAAAGAGAAACAGCAGCGGCTCGGCGAGGCGAACAAGAGCCTGGACCTGAAGCTCGGCGAGCTGGCCGCGTCGAATCTAGCGTTGTACGAATCGAACAAGCTCAAAGGCGAGTTCCTCGCCAACGTCAGTCACGAGCTAAGGACGCCGTTGAACTCGATCCTGGGTTTCGCCGAGGTTCTCAGCGACTCGCTCTCGACCCGATCGGGACCGGTTGATGAGAAGCGCAAGCGCTACGCCTCGAACATCCTCGCATCGTCGCGTCACCTCCTGAATCTGATCAACGACATGCTTGAAATCGCTAAGATCGAGGCGGGACGCGTGGAGGTTCGCATCGCACCGGTCTCGATCGATGACCTGACCGAAGGGCTCATCAACCTGATGCGCCTTCAGGCTGAGAAGCGATCCATTGCCATCAAGCGAAAGATCGAGCGCGACCTGCCGATCATCGAGACCGACGCGAGCAAGCTCCAGCAGGTCCTGTTCAACTTCCTCGCCAACGCCGTGAAGTTCACCCCGGATATGGGGTCGATCATGATGTCGGCTTCGCTGATCCCCGAGATCCCGCACACCAAGCCGGCGCAGGTGCGCATCTCAGTCACAGACACAGGGCCGGGTATCGCGCTCGAAGATCAGCAGCGGATCTTTGAGAAGTTCACGCAGCTCGATCCGACCGTCACCAAAGAACATGGCGGGACCGGGCTTGGACTCACCATCTGCTCGGAGCTGGCCAACCTGCTCGGCGCTTCGATCGAAGTCGATTCGGAGACAGGAAAAGGTGCGACCTTCTCGCTGGTGGTGCCCGTGAAATACGCGAGACAGGCACCCGAGCGCGGCAAGGCACGGTTCACGCCCGTGGGCGTGCTGACCGGCGAGCTATAGGTTCAGGGAATCCCACGGACGATTGGCGGGCCGATGAGCCGGGTGACCCACACCGGCAACCTACGCCAGGTCTCGATTCGAGACCGATACTTCGGGTTGTCCGGGCGGGCGGCCATCGTCGAACCCAGAAGCGGCATCTGCTGCCAAGCGGTTGGCTGAGCCACCGCGCCCCATTGAGTCTTGAATCGGTATGTGCCCGAGTCGATGGTTGAACGGCCGAAGTCGAACTCAGTAGCCCCTCTGCCGATCGCTCGCTTGAGCAGAGCACGATAAAGCGCCATGTTGGCGTTGGTGGGATTCGCGGTGCGCAGGCAAGCTGCCGATGGAACCTGTGTCGTACGGTGATGCACCGGATCGTGGATCAACAGTGCACCCGCAACGGGCACCTGATCCAGGGTCAGGACGGCCAACTCCGCGTGCTCGGGCAACGCGTCGAGAATCCCATGAAAGAAACGTCGTGGATACACCGGCGTCCCCAGATCGCGCATGGTCACGGCAAAGACCGAATAGAACGCATCAAGCAACTCGGCACGACCGAACCTGACCAACGGATCGAACCGCTCGGACTTGCGGACCTGGTTTCGCACCTTAGATTTTAGACTCGACCACAGTGCCTCATCAGAGTCAGGCAGAGACAGAACCAGCCGCGGCTTATCATCACGAGTCTGCGTGAGGTCCTGGTGCTCAATCAGGCCGTCTGCGTGACGCAGCTCGAGATAATCGGCTCTGCCATCCCGAGCCTGACGGGACGCAGCGTCAATCAGTCGCTGCTCTGAATCAGGGCCATCGGCGAGCACGCCGGCTCGATTGAGGTACGGAAGACTCACAAGAAACCGGCCAAATAGCCGCGAGCGGACCCAGGCGAGCGGGAGGATGCCCCGGATGTCTGCGCTAGGGCTCGAACGATCGATGAGCATCTGAGGCTGATGTCCCAGGCCTGCCCGCAGCGCCTCCAGCCACGCCGGGTGATGCTCAGGGGCAGATCGGTCAGCGTGCACGAGGAAGGTAACAACCTCATCGCGGATGCTCGGCGTCAGGCGGGGGTAAATCTGGATCATCGCTCCCCTCTCTGATCGACTGCTGGCATCACAGGAACACTCGACGTGCTTATCGGTCTGCTTACGCGGCCTTAGCCCGCTTCGATTCGACGACTCGGGCCGGGACGCCCGCCACTCGAGCACCTGCTGGGACCGGACGAGTGACCACGGCACCCGCTGCGACGATCGCTCCGGGACCAACGTTCGCCATGACCACCGCGTTAGCCCCGATCCACGCACCACGGCCAATAGTGATCCGGTCAAACCGCTGAGGAGCAGCCTGAAAAGAGTCGGCAGGCGTGCTGTGCTGATGCCGGCCAGACAGTAGCTGAACACCATCCGCGACGATCACTTGAGCTTCCAACGTCACGCGCCCCACCGTGCAGAACCGCCCCAGATAGACAGCGTCATGGAGTTCAGCATCTGTCTTACTAAACAGCGTCATGAAGCCGATGTGAACACGATCGCCGACACGAGGCAAAATCGAACGAGTAAACGCTCTACGCAGCCAGACCCCGCGATGACCGGGGATCCGGGCCAGGGATTCCGAGACTGATCGGAAGGCTTCATCTCGCCCAAAGAATCGGGCTCCAAGCCGATAGCGAACCGCTGCGGGTCGGGTCAGGACCCACGCTGCAGTGGCGGCCAGAGCGCGGAGTATGCTGGAAGTTGCTGCGATAGGCACACCAGCAGCATCGGCATATTGATCCGGTCGGGGCGGAGCAGAGATTATCGGAGGCTCTCAGTGAGTCGACGTGCTTAGACGGTGAGATAGCTCATTGAGCATCTCATCGCCCTCACTGGTGAGTCGCCAGAGCGGACCGGTCGGGATCTCGAACTGCGTGACCCAGCCGTGACGGGAGGCATAGCAGATCAGAGCGTCCGCATAGAGAATCGACAAACGACCAACAACCGGGGGGAGCTCACGCCAACGCAGCAGCGCTCGAGCCCGCTCGGTGGACTGGCGCCAGAGCCGACTGGGGCCTTCCAATAGTTTCAGATCGCCATCCTTTTCCAGGTACTCGATTAGGGCGTTCATCATCCCCTCGGCCCGACGGCGACGCTCGTTGCCGGGGATCGAGCCCACCAGTTCATCCAGGGGGACACAGGCACGAGCCAGTTGCTCATTATCCAGCGGACCAGACTCCTTGAGAGCCATTAGCAGATCACACAACATGGCATCACGCTGAGCGTGGTCCCACCAGGGTTCAACAGGCGTTGTGTCCATGAGATGACTCCGCGAGCAACAGGCTCAACCCGAAGTCTGCGCTATGGAGAGACCGAGTCACCCCAGGATCACAATAAAGCGCGATCGAGACGCAACAACAGCCGTCATAAACCTCAGAACAAGCCAAAACTCCCCAGATTCACAGCTTCTTAGACGTTAAAAAGGAAGTGCACCACATCGCCATCCTGCATGATGTAGCCCTTACCCTCGACGCGCAGCCGCCCCGCTTCGCGGATGGCTTTCTCGGATTTCAGCTCATCCAGATCGTCAACGGAGTAGACCTCGGCACGAATGAACCCTCTCTCGAAGTCAGTGTGGATGACGCCTGCCGCCTGTGGTGCCGTGGCCCCGATGGGAACCGTCCAGGCACGAACCTCTTTCTCACCCGCCGTGAAATACGACTGCAGACCGAGCAGCCGGTACGTCTCGCGCGCGAGCACGGCCAGCGCCGGCTCTTCCAGGCCCGAGGCTTCCAGCAGTTCCTGCTTGTCCGCTTCATCAAGCTCGGCGAGTTCCGATTCAAGCTTGGCACACACCGGCACCACGTTCCCGCCAGAGCCATGTTCTGACGCCCAATCGCGAACCTGTTGTACCAGCGGGCCTTCACCTGCAGGGTCCGATTCATCCACGTTGGCCATAAACAAGATCGGCTTGGCCGTAATCAGCCCGAAAGAGCGCAGCAGCTTCTGCTCGTCGGGGTCCAAGTCAAGCGAACGCACTGGCTGGCTGTCGTCAAGCGCTTCCTGACACCGACTCAGCAACTCGACACGAGCCTTCGCTTCCTTATCACCCGATCGCGCATTCCTCGCCGCCTTATCTTTGCTCGACTCAACCGTCTGGAGATCGGCCAACAGCAACTCGGTCGCGATGGTGTCGATATCACGGATCGGATCGACCTTGCCATCGACATGGGTGATGTCAGGGTCCTCAAAGCAGCGGACCACCTGCAGGATGGCATCGACGTTGCGGATATGCGTGAGAAACTTATTCCCCAATCCCTCGCCCTCGGACGCCCCCCGGACAATCCCCGCGATATCAACCAGCCGCAACGCCGCCGGAATCACCTTCTGCGTCTTAATGTGGCTCTCGATCCGTTTAAGCCGACCATCGGGCACCGGAACGACGCCGACATTGGGCTCGATCGTGCAAAACGGATAGTTCTCGCTGGCGATGCCAGCGGCGGTCAGTGCGTTAAAGAGAGTGGACTTGCCGACGTTGGGCAGTCCGACAATGCCGGCTTCCATGGTGGGGCTCCGTCGCTGGGCGCGGGTTCAGCGGAGGGGCATGATAGCGGTCTGCGTGATTGCCGCATCATCACCGGCAGAGCAGTCACAGGAGGCTCAAAGGCAATGAGCAGAGGCCAGTCAACACGCTCGCTACTGGGGCGGGAAAGCCTTGATTTGGTACAATGACGGCTCTCGAATACAGCCCCAATCTACGACGCCGAGACCTATGACCGACACCCCACAAGAACCGAACATAAGCCCTATCGACGAGATCCCCGCTGGCGGGAGAACCGTCGATCTGGCCATCGAGCGCGAGCTGGCGGACTCCTACCTGACTTACGCCATGTCGACGATCGTCGACCGCGCCCTCCCCGATGTCCGCGACGGCCTCAAGCCCTCGCAGCGGCGAATCCTCGTCGCTATGAATGACCTCAACCTCTCGCCCGGCCGCAAGCACTCCAAGTGCGCGGGCATCGTTGGCGAGACGATGAAGAAGTACCACCCCCACGGCGACCAGGCCATCTACCCCACCCTGGTCAACATGGCCCAGGAGTGGAAAACCCGCTACCTCTTGGTCGAGAAACAGGGCAACTTCGGCTCGATCGACCCCGATCCGCCTGCGGCCATGAGGTACACCGAAGCCAGGCTCCACCGCCACGCGATGGAACTGCTCGACGACCTCAAACTCGACACCGTCGAGTGGCAGGCCAACTTCGACGAAACCGTCGAAGAACCCCGCTACCTGCCCGCCCGGTTCCCCAACCTGCTGGTCAACGGCTCGGTCGGCATCGCCGTCGGTATGGCCTGCTCGATCCCGCCTCATAACCTCGGCGAAATCTGCGACGCCATCACCCGCATGGTGGACGAACCGGACATCGAGATCCGTGAACTGCTTGAAATCATCCCGGGCCCTGACTTTCCCACGGGCGGCATCATCTGCGGCCGTCGCGGAATCTTCGATGCCTACGCCACCGGTCGTGGGCGCGCGGTCGTCAGGGCCAAAATCGAGCACGAGACCACCGCTCGGGGAAGAGAACTGCTCGTCGTCCGACAACTGCCCTACCAGGTCTCCAAGAACGACGGCGTCGTCGAGAAGATCAAGCAGCAGATCCGCGCTGACAAGCTGACCGACATCGCCAACGTCGTCGATGAATCATCGAACCGTGCCGGCATGCGGCTGGTCATCGAACTCAAGCGCGGAGCCGACCCCACCGCTGTCGAAAACCAGCTCTACCGACTCACCCCCCTGCAGTCGACCTTCAGCATCATCAGCATCGCTCTGGTCCGCGGCCAGCCACGCACCCTGAGCCTGCCCGAGTTGCTGAACCACTACATCGATCACCGCCGCGACGTTATCCGCCGGCGCACGGCGTACCGGCTCCAGCAGGCCCAGCAGGAAGCCCACCGCATCGAGGGCCTGATCTACGCCGTCTGCGACATTGATCAAGTCATCCGGCTCATTCGTGAGAGCCAGACGCGTGACGAAGCCATCGAGAAACTCATGGTCCGCGGATTCCGAATCCCCGCTGACCATCCCAGCGCCCCCAAGATCCCCGAGCGTCTGCTCGCGCAGTCCGCCGTCAATCCTGTCGCCCTCACTCGTTTGCAGGCTGAAGCGATCGGCCGGCTGCAACTGATCCAGTTGGTCGGACTCGAAATCGAACACCTGGTTGCCAACTACGCCAAGCTGGTCGCTCAGATCGAGGAGTACGAGTCCATCCTCGCTGACCCCGCGCGGGTCTCGCAGATCATCAAAGACGAGACCGCCGACCTCAAGGCGAAATACGCCGACGAGCGACGAACGGTGATCGAAGAAGGCGAAGTCGGCGAACTGAATCTCGCTGAGCTGACCCCGGTCGAACAGGTCGCCGTCACCATCACCAACGCCGGGTATATCAAACGCCTGCCTGTTGAGGAGTACCGCGTTCAGGGCCGAGGCGGCAAAGGTGTCATCGGCGGGAAGTCCCGCGAGGGTGACTTCACCGAGCACATGTTCGTGTCGTCAACCCACGATGACCTGCTCTGCTTCACCGATACCGGCCGCGTCTTCAAGATCAAGGTCTTCGAGATCCCGGAGGCCAGCCGCACCTCGCGTGGCATTGCGATCATCAATCTGATCAACCTCCGCCCGGAAGAGCGCGTCTGTGCGTTCATGCCCATCCAGGATTTCGAGAAAGGTGAAGATTACCTCGTCTTTTCCACACGAAACGGGCTGATTAAACGCACCGCGCTCAAGGACTACCGCAACGTCAACAGCGCCGGCATCATCGCCCTCAACCTCCGCGACGACGATGAGCTCATCGATGTCGCCTGGAGCACAGGGGACGACCACATCCTCCTCGGCACCCGTCGTGGGATGTCCATCCGCTTCTCCGAATCAGACGCCCGTGTCATGGGGCGTTCGGCCTCAGGCGTCAAGGGCATCGACCTCGCTGCAGGAGACGCCGTGGTCGGCATGATCAAGATCCCCCAGAATCACGAAGCCGATCTCCTCACCGTTACCGTCAACGGCTACGGCAAGCGCACGCCAACCTCGGAATACCTCGTCCAGGCCGAAGATGGCGCACGACCGCAATCCCGTGGCGGCAAGGGACGCCGGGACATCGTGACCGCGGGTCGCAACGGGGAAGTCGCCGCCCTCAAACTCGTCAACGAGCGCGACTCCCTGATGCTCATCACTCAGAAGGGGATGGTGGTCCGGGTCCAGGCCGAGTCCATCCGACAAACCGGCCGCGCCACTCAGGGCGTCCGCGTCATCTCCATCAAGGGTGAAGACATCGTCACCTCCGTTGCACGCATCGCTGAAGACGATCCAATCGAGGATGAGACTCAAGCCGACTAATCCGGCAAGGGAGTACGATGTCAATCCAGCAATGGTCCACAGGTATCTGGCTGGTCGCCCTAAGCGACGACCCGAACTTCGGCGAAGTGCTTGACACCCTGCACGAGCGCATGAAGCGCGCCGACCAGACACCGCACATCGTGCTCGACCTCTCTTCCGTCGCTCACCTCAACTCCTCGAACCTCTCCCAACTGCTGCGGCTGAGAAAAACCGCGATCGATCGAAGCTGTCGCCTGAGGCTGGCCGCCCCTTCCGATCCCGTCTGGGCCGTCTTCATCGCCACTGGACTCGATAAGGTCTTCGAGTTCGACGCCGAGACCGCCACCGCCCTCGCCGGCCTGCAACTCGACGAAAACCCCGATTAAGTCCAGCTAAAAGATTGAGATCGACTCTGACTCGGATCGAGTTGGTCAGAGTCCCAGATTCTGTGCGTAGGTCCGCAGCCGTTCGATCTGCCTGCGTACCAGACGCCCCTCTTGGGTGTCTTCTGCGTAGCGCTGAGCCAACTGATCACCCTGCTCAAGAGCCTGCTGGATCGCCTCAGCGACCGACTCCTTGGTCTCAGCCAGCTTTTCTTGCGCCGCCGCGATTGCCGCCGACACAGCCTGATCACCGTTGCCAAGTCGCGTGAGTGACTCCTGAACCGGCCGAAGCAGGTTGCCAAAGTCCTCAAGGACGTTCGCCCTGATCAAAGCGGCATGCGCCAACTCGGCTCGCTTGCCCAGCAACTCAATATCGATCGCCTGGCCCTCGTCCCGCGAGGCCAGCCGGCGGGCCTGATTGAGGTTCGCTACGGCCTTCTCTGCGGACTCAAGAGCATTCACCAACTGAGGCTCAACACGCTCATCGTAGGCCTGAGCAAACGACGCCCCAGCCGCCAGCAAGCGTTCCGCAGCATCCGCTGCCTGCCTCTGTGCAACCACAAAGGCCTCGGCTCGGCTCTGGTCAGCCGCCTGAGTCGCGGCCGCACGCTCACGCAGCCCCTTAGCCGTCTCGGCGTAGCCAGCCTGCATCGCCTGAGCACGGCCCATCTCGGTCTCGACCGCAAAGATCTGGCTGTCGAACTTCTCGGTCTCTGACGTGGCAAGACTCGCACGGACCTCCGCACGGGCGGCCTGATCCAATAACTCGTACTTCTCATCCCCGATCGCTGGTCCGGAGCGATTGATCAACTCGACCTGAGTCGCGACCGATTCCTCGTACACCCGACGCACGCGCTCACGCTCAGCCGCCAGCCGGTCACGTTCACGCCGATGGGCCTCCACTTCCTGAGAAGCGGCGCGGGCCTTCTGCTCCAACTCAGCGGCCTCGTTAGCCATCGACTCCGCCGTAGAGGCCTGGGAGTCCTTGAGTATGCCGATCCGCAGAACAGCCTTCTCAGCGATGTCCACCATCCCCGCAGCCTGAACACCCTGCACGGCAATCTCGGCAAAACGAGTCGTCGCCTGATCACTCAGAAGACGAGCTTGAGCAGCATCGATATCCGCCAGCAGACGGAGCGCCCGGGCGCGCGTCGTGTCCGATGCAGAGTTCGCCAACTCAGACAGCTCGGTCCGAGCCGCCGTGAGTTTCTCGATCCGGTAGTCCTTCAGAGACAGACCCGGTCGTTGATCCTGCTGCGGGATAAAGCCGATGTTCGCCTGCTCAAAAAGCTGGATCGCGGCGGCTAGCTGATTCCGGCTTGTGGCATCCGCCCCACCAGCGGGATCGCACGCGGGGACAGCGAGGAGCAGTGTCGTCAGGAGCAGGCTGGTTGAAATACGCAAGGCTCGTCCTCACGGGCTCTTAGGAACTGAGAAAGCATGAGGATACCCCAAGCCCACAGGCGAGGAAAGCAGGCCACTGCCCCGATCCGCCTCCACGGGCACCGGAGCCAAGGAATCGCCAGCAGCGCCGGACTCGTCACCGTCATCGGGCGGCCACGGAAAACCGTAGTCCGGCGGTCCCCCGGGCTCGTAAAAACTATCCACCCACTCGACCAGGAACAGATAGACCCGGTCATCCGTGCCCCGAAAATAGGGCCGCCAACCCGGCACCCGTGGGGCCGGGAACTCCGCAACGTCTCTCGGCAAGCCCCACTGGACATAGAGCGAACGAGCCGGGTCCGCCCGGTTGAGCATCGGTAAACCGTCGATCGAAGTGACCGCCAGCGTCGCGAAGTCAGCGTAGGCACCCGCAGGGTCAATCCCGGAGCCCGAGATCGGCAGACCCTCGATCTTTCCATCACCGAAATACCGTGCGAAATAACGCCCGTGATAACCCCGCCGGAGCACCCCCATGAACATCGCGATCACAGGCGGGTCCGTGAGAACCTCCACCCGGTCGTAATACTCCCTCGCTTCGAGATCAAACAGCAACTGCAACTGATCAAAGCCGTGACTGCGCATCAGCGCACCGCGAAGCGCTCTGGCCCTCGGCACTGCCGGGTGATCAGCGTAACGCTCGAACACCTCACGCAGCACCTCAGCCGGCACACGCACTTTGGGGCGCACCGACCGAAGGTCATCAGGCATCTCCCAGAGACGCAGCAGACTGATCTGCTCCGGGCTTAGACGCAGAACCCGCGACTCTATAATCTCTGGCGTGCTTCGCTCCAGCGCCGTGTCAGCAGCCTCTTCACGACGCAACCGCTCCTCCGCAGCAATCTGGTCTCGGATCAACTCATGCAGCGTCGTCACCCGCAGGCTGTCGGGATAATGCTCGCGAAGATCATCAAGTTCCGTCAAAGCCAGGTCGCGAAACCCCCGCTGATAGAAATCAAATGCCAGCTCATACCGTGCCTCGATATTCGTATCCGCGATCCTGGACCGCCGCTCTCGAAACTCCACCTCCGGCTCAGGCAGCTTGCGCACGTCCAGTAGCTGAAAGTCGCCAAACCGCGCCCGCGCCGATCCCACGCCCACCTCAATCCCGCTCTCCCCCCGGAGGACCCAATCGACCTCAAGCCGTCGCCCGTCACGCAGCCTCACTTCGTAACGACCCACCAGCGGCGTGATCACCGTCGTCACTGGCTGCTCACTCTCTGAGGCCGTCTCTACATCGCCTGACTCCGTTGACTGCGCACTCGAGAGATCTGGCGCGGAGCCAACCGCGACAACGCAGCCAAGCAACATCACCAGAGCCATCAAAGGTCGCATCATCAAACCTCGATTCAGGCCTCCTCGGCACGCTTCTCGAGCAGATCCTCAGCGAGAGAGATCAGACGCTCGAGACGAACGGGCTTGAGGATGTAACCATCCACGCCGAGCACCTCAGCGTACTGCTGATGACGCTTGCCCTCGTTCGCCGTGCACATGATGACCACAGGCGGGACCTCGATCTGCTTGATCTTCTCAAGCACAAGGAAGCCCGATCGCTTAGGAAGCATCATGTCCAGAACCACCAGGTCGGGCGGGTCCGTATCGCAGATGCGCACCGCCGTATTACCATCGCCACAGGTCTGCGTGAGGGCACCCTCGGCCTGAAGGGCGTGATCGATCGCGGCGCGCACTTCCGGGTCATCATCAACGATGAGAACCTTAATCCCATCGAGGCGAAGCTGTTCGTCTTGTTCCACCATAGTGGTTGTTCTCCTGTTATTGGCCCCGGGTAATGGATCATCATAGACCGAACCACGACCAAGCGTTCAATAAAACCCAGCGAGATCACGCCGGCTGTGCAACAGCCAAGGCCTCAGAATCCGACACCACCGCCGACAGGGCCTCCTCCGACATCCAAGGCAACTGGCTCAGGCTCTCTCGCAGCCGATCCGGGAAGGGCTTGCCCTGCTTCTCGTGCCGCGGACGGCTCTTCCACCGCCGGTGCATCCAGAAATACTGCTCGGGCCTGGGACGGATCATCCCCTCAATCGCCCGGCTGTACCGGGCCGTGATGTAGAGCATCGGGTCCGGCTGGCTCTCCCATTCCTCGGGCTCAATGACATCGCTGATCCCGAGTTCAAACCGAAAACGATCCGAGACCCGCCAGGCATACCCGCACACGATCGGGCAACGGTTCTTGATCGCCAGCATCCCGATCGACTTGTAATGACTCGCCAGCCTCCCGAAGAACGGCACGAACAAGCCTCGATCACCCGCATTCTGGTCCGCGATAAACGCCACCGACCCCCCGTCCTCGACAATCTTCTGCAGCCGCACCATCGCCTCGAACTTATTGACGATCCGCATCCCCGTCCGCTCACGAACATCGAGAAGCCACCGATTGATATGTGCGTTATCCAACGGCCGCGCAACCGCAGCGATCGGGAAACCCAGCAACCCCAGCGTGTACCCCACGATCTCCCAGTTGCCGAGATGCCCCGTCACCAGAATCGACGGCCGCCCAGAGGTCAGCACTTTCAAAGCCGGACCGATTCCATCAGTGTCAATCCGCTTGCGCCATGTGTAAGGCGTGATCACCCGCGGGGTCTGCAACGCCTCCACCGCCAGCAACACCAGGTGCTCAAACGTGTGTACCGCCACACGGTCAACCCGCTCTTCCGACCAGTCCGGGAACGCCAGCCGCAGATTGCTCCGCGCGGTTTCGCGATGACGCTTATCGATCCGAGACAACCATCGCCCAAGCAGACCTGCAATCTCAGCATTCCCATCGGGATCAAAACAGGTGATCGCCGTCGAGACCGTTCGCGCAGCCACATAAGCGGCACGATCGAGCAATGGATGTGGCTTACGGGTTCGGGCCATCAGGTGAGCCGCCGGGCGGCCAGTCAGCGGTTAACGCTCGTAGTAACCCACGAGCCCGAGGAAGCGGCTCTGGTTGAGGATCGGGATCGACAAGGCCTGAGCCTCCTCGATCAGACGCTCATATTCATTGGCCGCAGCGATCGCCTGGGCGTGCTGCTCGATCAACACCGGATCGATCACCGAAGGCGGCAACGGCGCCGGTCGCTGCGGACGAACACCAAGCACCAGGTAATCCACTTCGTAACTCAACTCCTCCGATAGTGATCCACCCCACCGAGTCACCATGCCCTCGACACGTTCACGATCCCCACGGGAGCTGCTCCCAGGATCGGTGAAGTCATACTGACCAAACACATAGAAGTTCACATTCCGCTCACGGTCGTAAGCGACGTTGACAATGCTGTCGCCCTCGCGGATCGACCGATTCCGCTCGATCCGCACCACCCGGCAGATCGCCGTGTTCGGCTCAATCGAGATCACCTCAATCGTCCCGATGCCCCGCACCTGCCCGTCCCGATCCGTCCGGATCAACTCACCCGAAGGGAAGACCTCGAACGTCAGTCCCAACTGCAGACGATCACTCTTGCCCAGGTTGATGAAGACCTCGCGGTCCTCCGCCGCCACCGCCACGATCTCACCATCCGTCGAGACCACCTGGTACTCCAGCGTGCCGCCCTCGATGAGCTTGAGCAGTTCCTGGATTCTCCGGTCCAGCGACCGCAACTGAGTCTCGAGGTCCTGAATCGTGCTCTGCTGCTGCCGGATCTCCTGATCCTTGTCACGACGAACATCCGTGAGCAGCGAGGTGTAGCGCTCGCCTGCCTCAGACATTTCCTCCATCGAACTGGTGTACGCCCCGCTCAACTGCTGGAACTGCCCGAGAATCCCCTGCGCCGCCTGATTAAACCGATCGCGGATCGACGCCAACTCGGTGTTCGCAGCCTCAAGCTGACCCCTCGACTCAGCGAGCGCCTCATCCTTCGATCGAATCTGCGCCTCGGCCTGCTGCAGGTTGTTGCGGGTCTGAGCCAGCGTCCGCAGCAACGAACTGTCGCCAGTCTCCTCGATGCGGGCCGCCACATCCTCGATCGGCAACGCAGCGTCCACGCCGATCAGCGAGCGAAGCTGCTGATTCTCCTCAAGCATCACGCCAACGACCGTCTGCCCACGGCCGGCTCGCTCGCGGTAAACGCCGACCTCAGGGGCTGACTGCTGCGATCGACTGACATACTCAGCCAGCTCGCTGGTCGCATCTTCAGCACGCTGATTGGCCCCACTTAGCTGGGTCCATGAGACCACAGCGAGGATGAGGAAGACGACCGCTGCAATCGCGGCCCCGATGGCGATGGTGGTGGCCCCGGTGTCCTGACCTCGTGCCATAGCGCGTCAACTCCTGTAGAGCTCTGGGTTTCCCGGTGCTCACCGGGGCTCAAATCGTTCCGGGCAGTGTCCGGGGCAGCGTCCTCACCGTCAAGCCGACCCCCCGCACGCCAGCCAGACTTCCACCTCCACCGCGGCATTCATCGGTAGCCCAGGCACCCCCACCGCCGCCCGAGCATGCCGTCCCGACTCGCCAAAAGCACGCACCAGCAGGTCGCTGGCCCCGTTGGCAATGACGTGCTGCTGGCCAAACCCAGGGTCACTGGCCACAAAAACCGCCACCCGAAGAATCCGCTCGAC
This sequence comes from Phycisphaeraceae bacterium, assembly GCA_040222855.1. Classification (NCBI taxonomy): domain Bacteria; kingdom Pseudomonadati; phylum Planctomycetota; class Phycisphaerae; order Phycisphaerales; family Phycisphaeraceae; species Phycisphaeraceae bacterium. Next base: position 833,350 of record JAVKCD010000025.1, read on the forward strand.
CCCCGACCAATCCCCTCCGAGGAGCCCATCAGCAGCCGCCAGCGCATTGAGGACGCACTGCCCCGCCGCCGTCGCCGCCTTCTCGACAGACACCGCACTCGGCACCGTCCCCGTCGCCATCAGCTCACCACGCCGCATCGGCAACTGCCCGCTGACGTAGATCACGCCCCCTTGACGGACCGCCGGGAGATAACTGGCCACCGCCTTGACCGGCTCGGGCATCTCGTGCCCAAGCGTCGCCAGAGCACGCCGCGGATGCTGAAGATCACTCATAGACCCCAGTCTACCGTTCCGCCACGGGTGAAGGCCGCAACCCCGGGTGTCCGATAAAGAACCCGGAGACCTTCGCCATGACCGACATGCTCGACCAGAACGAAATCGATTCGCTGCTCGCAGCCGTCGAAGGCGGGGACGTCGAAACCGAGGAAGAGGCCGCACCCGCACCCATCTACTCCCTCCGCCGAGGCGGGATCACCCACGAGCCTCTCGAAATCCGCGAATACGACTTCAAACGACCCGAGCGCGTCTCCAAAGACCAGATGCGCGCCCTCGAAACACTCCACGACGTCTTTAGCCGCAGCTTCGGTGCCTCCCTCTCCGGCTTCCTCCGCACCATCGTCGAGGTCAAAGTCTCCGACATCGAGCAGATGACCTTCTCCGAGTTCACCCACTCCCTGCCCAACCCCACCTGCTTCAGCCTCCTGAGCTGCGACCCGCTCGACGGCAGCATGTGTCTCGATATCTCCCCCTTGATCATCTACCCGATCATCGACCGCCTCCTTGGCGGGTCCAACGCCGACCTCTTCATCCCCCAGCGCCCGCTCACCGCCATCGAGCAGCGCCTGGTCAACAAGATCATCTCTCGCTCCATGGACGCCCTCCGCGAGGCCTGGGCCAACATCCTGGACATCACCTTCAAACTCGGCGAAACCGAGTCCAACCCTGCCCTCGTCCAGATCGTCCCTCCCAATGAGGTCGTCGTCGTCGTCGGATTCGAGATGAAAATGGGTGGACGCGCCGGGACCATGTCCCTCTGTATCCCCTACAACGTCATCGAACCCGTCGTCGAAAAACTCTCCAACCAGACCTGGGAGGCCTACAAAAAATCCGTCCGCAACAAGGCCATCCGTGGACGCGTCGCCTCCCACCTCGAAGTCGCCCGCGTCGGCATCCGTGTCCTGCTCGCCGAAACCAAGCTCTCCCTCTCCGATCTACGCCACCTCCAGCCGGGCGACATCGTCCTCACCGAGAAGCCCGCCAAAGCGCCGCTCGCCATGGAAATAGGCGGGAAACGCAAGTTCATCGGCCAACTCGGCCAGTATCGCGGCAACCGCGCCTTCAAAGTCTCACGCAAGATCGAACCCAAAGACCGGGTCTAGATCCCGCTCCCCTCAACCTCAGTCATCGACGCCACCTCCGGCCGCCCAAGTCTCTCGTGCGCGTGCTCAATCAGCCCACGCACCGGTCCATCCGTCAACAGCAGCCGAGGGTCCATCGTCTTGGTCCCAAGCGCCACATAAGCCGCTCCGGCATCAACAAACCCATCAATGTGATGGTTGCGCGTAATCCCCCCGCCGCCGATGACGCGCACCCCACGCCCGCCCGCACGACTGATCATCCGCTTGATGTCCCGCACGCACCGAAGCGCTAACGGGTGCAATGGTGCCCCGCTCATCCCCCCGCCCCGCACCGGCAACGTGTTGCAGGCATGTAGTCCCCACACCCCCGCCTCGATCGCCGCCTCCGCCATCGCCTCGAACCGGATCGGCGGAACCTTCACCACCACCGGCACCCCCGTGGCGACCGCCTCCTCGAACAGCCCCTCCGGCAACCCCACCTCCCCGACGTTCGGGCAGCTCATGTTCAGCTCAATCCCCAGCGGCTTCACCCGCGCCGCCAGACTCAGCAACGTCGACCACTCCGACCGATCAAAACCATGAACACTCACCAGCGCGTGATCGACCCGCTTCTTCCCCGCCTCCGCTCGCTCTACCAACCAAGGCATCCCGGGATTCCGCAGCCCGATCCGATTCGTCCACGCATCGAGTGAAAACGAATAACGCACCGTCTTGAGAATCCGCCACACACGACCCCCACGCCTCCCCAGCGTAAACGTCCCGAGCGTTGGCGTAGCCCCCTTCGGCTGAATGTAGTTGCCAAATGGCGCCGAAATCAGGATCGGCTCCATCACACGCTCAATCGGAGGCGAGGCGTCACTCATGCCCGCCATCATAGAGCTTTGGTTCCGCCACTCCTCACCCTATACTGGCCGTCATGCCATCTGCTATCGCTTTTATGCTCAACACCCTCGCCCCACCCGAGGTCAACACCACCGGCTGGCTCCCCGACACCTCCGAAGCCTACTGCCCGAGCTGCGGGGTCTGCGTTGGCCCCGGTGAGGTCCTCGACCGGCACTGCTCCCGCTGTCGCTCGCTCAAGCTCCCCTGGTCGTCCATGACCCGACTGGGCCGCTACAAACCACCTCTGAGCGACTGGATCAAGCGCCTCAAGTACCACGGCCGCCACTCCTGGGCCGATGAACTCGGCGTCACCCTCGCCGACGCTCTGCCCCCGCACCTCGATCGCTGCGTGGCCGTTCCTGTCCCTATGCACTGGCTCCGGCGGACCACCCGGGGGCTCGACCACACCCACCTGATCGCCCGCGCGATCGCACGCCACCAACGCTGGACACTCACGCCCCTGCTCCGCCGGTCGCGCCTCACCGCCCCGCAGTCTCTGATCCCCCCGAGCCAACGCGTCGCCAACCTCCGAGGCTCCATCGAACCCCGCAAGCCCCGCTGGATCGCCCGCGACATCCCCGAGCGAGTCCTGCTCGTCGATGACATCAAGACCACAGGCGCCACCCTCACCCGCTGCGCCCGCTGCCTCCAAAGACTGGGCGTCCACGAGGTCCACACCGCCGTACTCGCTGTCGCCGAACCTCACTAGACCCGCAACTCGGCGTTGACCTTCTTCGTCAACGCCTTAACCACCGCATCGACCTCGCCATCGACCGCGTCATGCCGGAGCGTCTGCTCCGGGTCACGAAACGCCATCCGCAGACTCACGCTCTTGCGCCCCTTGGGGATCGGCTTGCCCCGATACGTCCCGAGAAAATCCAGCCGCTCCATCCGCGCCGGCGCCACCTCATCAATCACCCCCGCGATGGCCTCCCACGCAATCGTCTCGTCCACCACCAGCGACAAGTCCCGCTCAATCCCCGGCAGACGGGGCGGGGTCTGAGCCGAGTACACCGGCGGATACAGAGCCAGCAGCGCATCCAGGTCCAGCTCAACCAACGCCACCCGTGTCTGCAGATCGAACCGATCCACCAGCGCCTTCGACGCCAGACCGAACACCCCCAACGCCTCGTCACCCAGCTTCACCACAGCCCCCGGATCGAACCAGCCCTGCGCAGACCGATCAAACGCCAGCGTCCCCACACCCGTCCCCGCCAAGGCCTCGACCAACTCGGTCACCACACCCTTGATCTCCCGCAGCGCCTCCGCTGGGTCCTCAGCATCCACCAGCATCGCCAGCCGACGATGCTCCGCACGCCCACCTCGCTCCGCCCACCACACCGCCGCCGCCTCAAACAAGCGCACCCCGTGATTGCCATGATCCTGATTGAGCTTCCTGCAGTGGAGCAAGCTCGGCAGCAGACTCGGCCGCAGCGCACGATCGGTCCGCCGCTGCCCCTCCAACTCAATCAGACGCGCCCCGTCAACCAGAAACGCCTCGCCCTCCAAAGGCTCCAGCAGCGAAGGCGTCACCGTCTCGTGGAATCCCAAGCCCTGCAGCGTGTTCGCGATCTCCTGCCGCGCCAACACCGCCTCCTGCGGGGCCCGTGCCACCAGCGAGATCTTCTCCGTCTCCGGGATCGCCGCCAAGCCGTGCAGCCGAGCGACCTCTTCGATCAGATCGACCTCACGCACCAGATCAAAACGGTAACTCGGGATGGCGCACTCAATCACGCCATCCTTCACCTGCGGCTCAAGCCCCAGCCGTGCCAGATAACCCGCCTGCTGCTCATCACTCAGGTCCATCCCCAGCAGCGTCCGACACCGCTCCCCACGCAGACCCAACGGCTTCGTGCCAACAACAGCTCCCCCGACCTCAATCACGCCCCCGCAGACCGTTCCACCGGCCACCTCAACGATCAATCGCGCCGCCCGTCGGCTCGCCCGATCCACGCCCGCAGGGTCCACAAACCGCTCGAACCGGAAGCTCGAATCACTCGCCAGCTTCAACGCTCGACTCGTCGATCGCACCGTCAGCGGAGCGAAAATCGCCGACTCCAACAAGAGGTCCGTCGTCGATTCGGTCACCTCGCTCTCAAGCCCTCCCATCACCCCCGCCACGGCGCAGGGCCGCTCCGCATCCGCGATCACCAGCATCGACGCGTCGAGCTTGTGCTCGCTCCCATCAATCGCCTTGAACGCCTCCCCCTTCGCCGCGCGCCGCACCCGAATCTCCCCGCCCGCCAGCTTCGCCAGATCAAAGGCGTGCAGCGGCTGTCCCAACTCCATCAGCACGAAGTTCGTGACATCCACCACATTGTTCACGCTCCTGAGCCCCAGCGACTCAACCCGCTGACGAAGCCAGTCCGGACTCGGACCTACCTTGACCCCACGAATCACCCTCGCCGTATACAGCGGGCACCCCTCCGCATCGTCAACCGACACCTTCGCCAAGACCCCAGCACCCTCACCCGCCTCCTCATACCCCAGCTCCGGCATCACCAACGCCCGATCCGACCCCGCCACGATCTCCCGAGCTACCCCCACATGCGACAGACAGTCCCCCCGATTCGACGTCACCTCCACGTCCAGCATCACGTCCCCGCCCTCCCGGGCCACCCGCTCCTCGATCGGAAACCCGTGGTCCGTCAGCAGCCGATCGGCCTCCTCCGCATCCACAGGCCGTGACAGATAGGTATTGAGCCATGCCAGACTGATCTTCATAGGTTGGGAGTGTAACGTCTGGTCCAAAAGGGGCCTACCGCTCCCCGAATCCCGTTTGAGTCCCCCCGATACCCCGGCTATACTGATGGGTCCGACCAAACAGGAGCAACCCCCTTGATCGAAGCCCTCAAAGACGACACCGTGATCAACCAGCTTGGTGGTCGCTTCAAGTTCACCGCTTTGGTGCAACACCGGATCCGTGAACTCATGGATGGGGCACGCCCGCTCGTCGAGCGCAAGGGCCGTAACGACTTCGAGATCGCCGTCCAGGAAATCGTCGAAGGCAAGATCACCCTCGAACTTCCCAACGCCAATGTCGAGGACGAGGCCAAGGCCTGACCCGCCTCACCCCGTAACCCCATGAACGAGCGGGCTCCATCCGACCCGACCGAAGCCGACAATCCTTCGCTGTCGTCTCTGTCTGGCCGCAGCATCCTGCTCGCCGTCACAGGCGGGATCGCCGCTTACAAAGCCGCCGCCCTCACCTCGACCCTCGTCAAAGCCGGAGCGTCGGTCCGCATCGTGATGACCGAATCGGCCACCCGATTCGTCGGACGCCTCACCTTCCAGTCGCTCTCCGGCCGTCCGGTCATCACCTCCATCTGGGACGCCGACGACCGGCCCGATGCCCAGCACATCGCCATCGCTCGCGAGGCTGACCTGATGGTCATCGCCCCGGCCACCGCCAACCTCATCGCGAAACTTGCCGCCGGGCTCTGCGACGACCCCGTCTCGCTCGCGGCTACCGCCCTGCCCGCCGATCGCCCCCTTGCTATCGCCCCGGCCATGAACGCCGACATGTGGGCCAACCCCATCGTCCAGCGGAACCTCCGCCACCTCGCCGAGATGCTCCCCAGCCTCACGATCATCGAGCCCGACTCAGGCTGGCAGGCCTGCCGAACCGAAGGCGCCGGCCGCATGGCCGAGCCCGACCGCATCGCCGCCACCCTGGCCGAGATGCTCAAGTCCTGAACCTAAACCAGCTCCCGCTCCACCTTCCAGCCGAACCCGCGCCGGTTATCGATCCACCGCAGCCAGCTCGGCGTAAACCTATAAAACGCCTGCTTCTCCACCATCACCTTGAACTCTGGGTCCACGGCCACAAACGGAAACTTCGCCGTGTACGCCTCCCACGCCGTATTCCAAGCCCCCTCGTCCTCGACCCGCTCCACCACCCCACGCATCTGCACCCCGTGAATGGAGGCCGGCCGATCATCGTGCGCGTACACCGTCACCGCCGCCCGCTGGTCGTGCTCCAGGTCCTGACTGTGATCCGCCGCTGGCGACGACACCCACAGCAGACCAAACGCCCCATCCCCCGTGTACTGCACATTCGCCGCGTGCGCCGCCCCGTCCACCCCGACCGTCGCCAGACTCGCGGTCCGACACGAGGCCAGGAACACGCTCACTTCCTGCACCAAATCAAAATCCGGCTCACCCATAGCGGGCCCCTAAAAGATCGCGCCCAGTCGATCAACCACACGCATCACGTCTTCTCGACTCGGGAACGCCGAGACCCGCACAAACCCCTCGCCCGCAGGCCCCATGCCCGACCCAGGCGTTGTCACGATATGCCCCTCGCGCAACAACCGATCGAAGAAGTCCCAACTGCTTATGCCACCCGGCGCTTCCACCCAAAGATACGGCGCACTCTCCCCGCCATACACCCGCAGCCCCGCCGCCATGATCGCCTCCCGTAGCAGTCGTGCGTTCTCAAGGTAATACCCCACCATTTGCTTCACCTGCGTCTTTCCCTCATCGGTGTACAGCGCCTCAGCGGCCCGCTGAACCGCATAGCAGACCGAGTTGAACTGCGTCCGCTGCCGCCTGACCCAGAGCGGGTTCAGCTCCACGGCACGCCCGTCCGCCGTCGACGCCGTCAGCCCCTTCGGCACCACGCAGTACCCGCATCGCGTCCCCGTGAACGCCGCCGACTTGGAATAACTCCGAAACTCGATCGCACAAGACTTCGCGCCGGTGCACTCATAGATCGAATGCGGGACCGCCGGGTCCGTGATGTACGCCTCGTACGCGGCATCAAACAGCAGCAGCGCGCCCGTCCGATTCGCCCAGTCCACCCAGTTCTGCAACGCAGCCTTCGAGATCACCGCCCCCGTCGGGTTATTGGGGTAACAGAGATAGACCACATCAACGTCATTTCCGGAGGGCTTAGGCGGGTCGAATCCGTTGTCCGGGGTCATCGCCAGATACACCAAACCCTCGTACCCGCCGCCCTGAATCCCCGCGCCCGTGTTCCCCGCAATCACGTTCGTGTCCACGTACACCGGATAAGCCGGGTCCGTGATCGCAAACCGATTCGCATCCCCCGCTGCCAGCAGGTCGAGGATGTTGGCACAATCACTCTTTGAGCCGTCCGAGATAAACACCTCGTCAAACGAGATATCACAACCCCGCGATCGAAAATCGTGCTCCGCGATCGTCTCTCGCAGCCAGTCGTAGCCCACGTGCTGCGCATACCCGTGAAACGTCTCCGCCCGCGACTGCTCATCCACCGCCTGGTGCATCGCCTCGACACACACACCCGGCAACGGCTGCGTGACATCCCCCAGCCCCATCTTCACGATCGGCTTTGTCTTGACCTCCGAAGCGTGCTCCTTGGCATACGCCTCGACCCGCCGGGCGATCTCGGGGAACAGGAACCCCGCCTGCAACTTCAGAAAATGCTCATTAACTCGCGGCATCTCACGCCCCCACCTTCCCGCTCACAAACGCCCGGGCCGTCTCCAACGCCTCATCCACCTTGCCGGGGTCCTTGCCCCCGGCCTGCGCCATATCAGGCCGCCCGCCACCCCCGCCACCGACCACCGGCGCGACCGCCTTCACCCAATCCCCCGCCTTGAGACCTTGGCCGATCAACTCCTTCGGCACCGCGGCGAGTAGCGACACCTTGTCCCCGCTCACCCCCGCCAGCAGCAGCGGGCTCGCCGGCCGTTTCTTTCGGATCACGTCCATCGCCGTCCGCAGCGCGTTGCCGTCGGCATCCTCGAACCGCGCGACGATCGGCGACCCATCCTCCGACGCCTCCGCCACCTCCCGCGCGACATCTGCCACCGCCGACGCCGACTGCTTCGCCAAAGCCTTCTGCGCCTCCTTGAGCTTGTCCTGCAGCGACACAATCCGACCCCGCACCTCGTGCTTGATCGTCAACGGCATCACGGCTATCTCAACCTCCTTGCTCAACTCAGGCAGCACCGCCCCCAGCTTCTCCGCCGAGACCCTCGCCAGCGAATCCACCCGATTCCGCAGCATCTCGCCCATCGACTGCGCCCGATGCCCCTCCTCGCCGGTCAGCCCGACGATTCGGCGGATGCCCTTCGCGACATTCTCCTCGCTCACGATCACGAACCCCTCCGCCGCGCCCGTCTGCGTCAGGTGCGTGCCGCCGCAAAACTCGATGCTCAGCTTCGCCCACGCCTTGTGGTCGGGTTTCGCCAGCAGCTCCTTCACCGACGCACCGATCGACACCACCCGGACCTTGGGCGGGTACTTCTCGCCGAACACCGCCCGCAGGCCGTTGATCTTGAGTGCCTCCTCCTGATCCGCGACCTCCGCGTACACCGGCAGGTCCGCGGCGATGTCATCGTTGACCTGCTTCTCGAGGGCCGCGATCTGCTCCGCCGTCACCGGCGACCCGTGCGAGAAGTCGAAACGCAGACGCTCCTCATCCACCAGCGACCCGCGCTGCATCGCGTCCTCATTCACATGATCCCGCAGCGCGCGATTGAGCACATGCGTCGTTGTGTGGTTGGCCATGATCCTCCGCCGCCGCTCCTCATCGACCTCCGCGGTCACCGTCATCCGCCCGCCCGTCACCGTCCCCTGGTCGACGACGCCTAGATGGAACCAGACCGCCCCGACCTTCTGGGTGTCCTCGACGCCGACCCGGCCATCACCAAACTCCAGCGTCCCGCTGTCCCCGACCTGACCGCCGGCCTCGCCATAAAAAGGCGTCACGTCCACCACCACCGCGACCCGCTCACCCACCGTCGCCGATCCCCCCTCGACCAGCCGCCCATCCTTCTCGACAAACAGCCGCACCACCTGCTCCACGCCGGGCGTCGATAGCGTCTCGTAGCCAATAAACTCCGTCGCCCCGAGTTCGTGCTTCTGCACCAGCTCGACCAGCTGCGCCTTGAGGTCCGCCCCGCCAGCCTCACCCCGCGACACCTCCGCGTGCTCGGCCTTCGCCTTCTCATACCCCTCAAGGTCCACCGTCAGCCCTCGCTCCTCCACCATCACACGTGTCAGCGAGATCGGGAAGCCGTAGGTGGCTTCGAGGTCGAAGGCGGTCTCACCCGAAAGTGTTTCACCTTTCCGTAGCCCTTCAATGGCTCGATCAAAGATGCCAATCCCTCGCTCCAGCGTCTTGCGAAACGCCTCTTCCTCCTCGCGCAGTTCGTCCGCGACCTTGCCGGGCGACTTGGTTAGCTCCGGGAACGCGCCGCCCATGTGCTCGACGACGGCGGGCACGAGCTTGTAGAGGAACGGCTCCTCGACCCCCAGCGTCTGGTGCCCGTACCGCACCGCGCGCCTCAGGATCGTTCGCAGCACGGCGTCGCGGCCCTTGTTCCCGCAGTGCGCGCCGTCGGACAGTGCAAACGTCAGGCTGCGCACATGATCCGCGATGACTCGGTAGGCGGTGTCGATCGGGTCCTTGAGCGACTCCGCCCCGCCTTGGTACGCCCGCGCCCCGGTCACCTTTTGGATCGCGTTGAAGATGGGCATAAACACGTCGGTGTCGTAGTTGCTTAGCTTGCCCTGCAGGATCCGTACGATCCGCTCGAAGCCCATGCCGGTGTCCACGTGCTTGGCTGGCAGGGATGACAGCTTGCCGTCCGTCCCGCGGTTGAACTGGATGAACACCAGGTTCCAGATCTCGACCACCACGTCCTGGGCGTCAGCGTTGACCAGCGACCCGCCCGACTTGTCCGCGCTGCGGTCGTAGTGCAGCTCCGAGCACGGCCCGCAGGGCCCGGTGTCGCCCATCTCCCAGAAGTTGTCCTTCTTGTTGCCGGGATGCACCCGCTCTGAAGGCAGATATTTCTCCCACAGCGCCTTGGCCTCCAGGTCCGGCTCCAAGCCCTCCGAGGCGTCGCCCTGGAAGTACGTCGCGTGCAGCCGTTCGGGGTCCAGGCCCCATTGCTCGACCAGCAGCTCCCACGCCCACGCGATCGCCTCGGCCTTGAAGTAATCCCCGAACGACCAGTTTCCCAGCATCTCGAAGAAGGTGTGGTGGTAGGTATCCTTGCCCACGTCATCGAGGTCGTTGTGCTTGCCGCCGGCCCGGATGCACTTCTGGGTGTTCACGACGCGTGTCGCCTCGGGCTTCTCCGTGCCCAGGAAGTAGGGCTTGAACTGATTCATCCCGGCGTTCGCGAACAGCAGCGTCGGGTCCTCGTGCGGGACCACCGGCGACGACACGACATTCACGTGCCCGTGCTTCTTCACAAAGAAGTCGACGAACTGCTGGCGAATCTCAGAACTGGTCGGCATGGAAGGCTCTTTCTCGACGAGTGTGCTGGGCATCGAGTATAGAGTCATTCACGCCTGAGGCGGTGACTCCGATAGCTCCGTGTCGATCTCCTCCAGCCGCCGCTTCAGTTGAACCGCATCGAGCGGATCAGACGACGGTTCTCCCTCCGCGAGCGCCTTTAGCCGTGCATCGATGAGATCCCGCTCTTCCTCCAGGCTCGTCCGACGTGCCGCCTCGTCCGCCTTATCGAACAGTTGCTTCTCAACATCGCCAGCACCCTCCGCGAGCGCAGGCAGCGGCTCTGTCTCGCCTCCCTGAGGGATTGTCGTGTCCTCCATCGTTCCACGACGTTGGATCACGAGCGAAGGCGAAGCGATCTCGATACCCGCCTTGTGCAACGTCGTGAGCACATTCGACCGCAGCCTCGAGCGGACCGAGATCAGACCCGTCACATCCTCCAGCAGGCCCGCAACCCGATAGACCACCGCGTGATCTTTCAGTTCCATGATCCACACGAACGGATTCACGAGCCCGGTCAGTGTCGCCGCCTCAAGCAGCAGAGGCTCTACAGCGTGGTGCGGCGTGTCATAACCCAGCGACAACTCAGTCGAGATGATTGTCCCCCGTTCATGCAGGATTCGCACTGGATTCGTCGCCAGCAACAGGTTTGGCAGCGAGAGGAGGTCTTTGTCCTCGGTCTGCACCTCTGTGTGGAAGAGTCCCCGCTCCGTGACGCGGCCAAAGTGCTCGCCAACACGGATCCAGTCCCCGCCACGAAACGGCGCCGTCGCTCGGAGCATCAGACCCGCCATCGCGTTCGCCGCCAGCGTTGTCGAACTCAATGTGATCAACGCTGTAACGCTCAGGCCGATCAGGCTCAGCAGGTTGCCTCGTGTCGACTCCGAAACACCGAGCTCAGTACCCGGCAGTGCGAGCACGGCCATGATCACAGCAAGCAGCGTGAGCACCGCCATCGTGATCTGCCGCGGCAGCCGCTTATCAGCACTCAACTTCTGTCTGCGCAACAGCAGTAGGTCGAATAACCACAAAGCCCCGCCCATCAATCCAAGCATGACCGCGAAGGGCAACCAAACCAGAAACAAATCCGGCACCCAGGAGAAATCAACCACACCCAACATCAGAATGACAGCTGCCGCGTCAACCATGGCCAGAGTGTACAGGCACCGCAGGCGTGATCACCCGTTCCAAGGGCGTTCCTGTCTGCCGCGGGGCTGGTAGACTGCGTCAATGCCCTCTGTCTGCCTCTACTTTCAGGTCCATCAGCCCGAGCGTCTGCGCCGGTACTCCGTCTTCGACGCGGACACCAACTACTTCGATCCGGGGAAGAACGCCGAGATCCTCCGCAAGGTCGCGGCCAAGTGCTATCTGCCGACGACCGAGATCCTGCTTGAGCAGATCAACCGGCACGATGGCGCGTTCCGCGTGGCCTTTTCCCTCACCGGCACCATCATCGAGCAGTTTCAGCAGTTCGCCCCGGACGTGATCGACCGGTTTCGTGAGCTGGCGGAGACCGGGTGCGTGGAGTTCCTCGCGGAGACCTACCACCACTCGCTTGCTGCGCTGTACGACCGCGAGGAGTTCGCCGCTCAGGTCGATATGCACAGCGACCTTATCGACCGGCTGTTTAATCAGCGGCCGACGATCTTCCGCAACACCGAGCTGATTTATAACAACGACATCGCTGCCGCCGCGGCTGAGTTGGGCTACCGGGGCGTCATCGCGGAGGGCTACGATGATGCGCTCAATGGTCGGCGGCCCGACATGGTGTACCGGACGCCGGACACCGAGATCGCGCTGCTGCTGAAGAACTACAAGCTGTCGGACGACATCGCTTTTCGGTTCTCGAACACCGCCTGGGCGGAGCACCCGCTGACACCTGAGAAGATGGCGAAATGGATCCACGCGTTGGGCCGGTGCGACGAGGGCACCACGCCTGCCCCCGGCCCCGCCAGCCAGCGGGCGGCGCAGGTGTGCAATCTTTTTATGGACTTCGAGACCTTCGGCGAGCACCAGTGGGCCGAGACCGGGATTTTCGAGTTCCTGCGCGGCTTGCCCAAGCAGGTGCTCGAACAGGGCGACAACTTCCTGGTGCCGTCGGAGGCGATTGATGCTTACCCGGCGGACGACACTTACGACTGCCCGCAGATGACGTCGTGGGCGGACTCGGAGCGTGATATCTCGGCGTGGGTGGGCAACGCGATGCAGTCGTCGGCGTTGCACGAGTTGTACCGGCTGGGGTCGGCGATCAAGCGACTCGATGACGAGAAGCTGTTGACGCTGTGGCGGCGGCTGACGACTTCGGATCATTTCTATTACATGGCGACGAAGTACCACGGGGACGCGACGGTGCACGATTATTTTTCGCCTTATCAGTCGCCTTATGACGCGTACATCAACTTCATGAACGTGCTGGATAATCTGCGGGCGCGGGTTGAGGCGGCGACGCCTGCGGAGCGGCTGGCGGCGGAGTAGGGCGGGCTGTGCGCATGGGGTGTTGTGCGCTGGCGGGGGGTGATTCTGGCTGGTGGTGGGAGAGCTGGGGCCGTTTTTGGGCTGTGGCGGGGGTTGAGTGGTGAGTCTGGCGGTTTGGGCGGGTTGCTGCGGGGGTGGTTTGCGACCGGGAAACGACGGGAACGGGCCTTGATCGACCGTGAAACGACATGGATGGGGGGTGAACGGCGGTGGTTTGTGCGCATGGGGGGTGGGTGTGCGCACGGGTTAACTGCCTGAGAACGATGAGCCCGTCTCAAGGAGCGTCGGTGAGGAACGATGATGAAGGTGGTTGGCACACTTTGACTGGCCTTCGGCGTGTCAAAGTGTGGCACCCGCCATAACACTCTAACAAGGCTCGCGAATAACTCTGTCCTCTTGACTGCCTCGCCCTATCAGGGCATCTTGTGAGGCATACATCAACTTCATGAGCGTGCTCGATAATCTGCGGGCAGGTGATTTCGGCGAAGACGTAAGTTCTATACGTGGCATATTTGCGTAGACTTCAAGGGAATAGGCAGAATTAGTGAAGCGAGTAGCAAAACCATTTCGAGTCCTAGCTTTTTCCGATTCACACGGGAATGCTGACTCTATTCGTCGGCTCACAGAGTTAGAGGCAAAGAACAGATACGACGCGATATTAGCTCCTGGTGACATCGGTTCATGTGATGCTCGTGACATGAACGTGATCGACTCCATCCGTCTACTAGAGGACTTCAACTGCCCGGTCCTTTTTGTTCTTGGCAACTCAGATCCGGAATTAATTAGAAGGACAAACCATTGGCCAAGTTTTGCAGAACCACTCCATCAGCGATTAGTAACTATTTCCGGCTTCACATTCTCCGGCCTTGATGGCATTTTCGATGTTTCAGAATCACGCAGTAAGGATAATGACTATCCAATGAAGACAGCGAGAAGACTCTTAAGCGAAGCTGTAAAGAAAGACATAGATCCACGCCGTCTAATAATTACTACACATGAACGACTTCCTAAAATTCACGACGCCTGCGGCGATTGCACTCCATTAGCTTATATGTTCGGACACATCCACTCACCTGCATGTACGGAATGGAAAGAAACGACCAACATCAATACGTCAATTCTTGACGGGAATAGGTCTGCGTGGGGTGCAGGCAATTATTGGGTGATTGAGGCTTGGCGAGGAAGATTACGGGCTACACCCAAGCCTCTAAACCAGCCCAACGAGTTCAGACTAAATAACTTCCTCGAATGCATCGAACTAGTGGGCCAATCACACAGACATAAGCAGCAACTCACGATTTTCCGTCAACTATATCCCGACATTGAAATCCCGTTCTAGTTCTAAGCACTTCATGCGTAGACCTAGAGTCCCAACTCCCCCCACCTCTCCGTCACTCTTGCCTTGATCTCTTCCTCCATCTCCAGAATAGGGGGGAAGTCGCGGACGGCGTGGCCGGCGCATTCTTCGCCGGGCCATTTTTTGGTGGCGTCGAAGCCGATTTTGTGGCCGGCGCCGAGGCGGGGGGCGGCGTGGTCGAGGATGTCGAGGGGGCCGTTGACGATTTCGAGGTCGCGGCCGGGGTCGCAGTTGGCGGCGATGTGGAAGAGGACGGCTTCCTGGTCGTGGACGTTGACGTCGTGGTCGACGACGACGATGGACTTGGTCCAGGCCATCTGGCCGGCGCCCCAGATGGCGTGCATGACGCGGCGGGCCTGGAGGGGGTAGCTCTTGCGGATCTTGACGAAGGCGCAGTTGTGGAAGGTGCCGAACATGGGGAGGTGGTAGTCCTCGATGTCGGGGATGAGGGTTTTGAGGAGCGGGAGGAAGAGGCGTTCGGTGGCTTTGCCGAGGTAGTAGTCCTCCTGTGGCGGGAGGCCGACGATGGTGGAGGGGTAGACGGGTGCTTTGCGGTGGGTGACGGCGGTGACGGTGAAGATCGGGTAGCGGTCGGGGAGGGAGTAGAAGCCGGTGTGGTCGCCGAAGGGCCCTTCGAAGACGGCACCGGGTCCGAGTTCTTCGACGCGGCCGTCGGCTCGGACGACGCGGGGGTCGAAGCCGATCCCCGCCGCTTCGGTGCTGACGTAGCCCTCGATGACGAGTTCGGCGTTGGCGGGGACGTGCATGTCGATGGTTCTGCACTTGACGAGCGGGATGGAGGCTCCGTTGAGGAATCCGGCCATGAGGAGTTCGGAGATGCCGGGCGGGAGCGGGGCTGTGGCGGCGTAGGGGAGGACGCTTTCGCCGCCGAGGACGATGGCGGCGGGCATGCCGGCGTCGGGCTTGCCGAGTTTTTTGTTGTGCGCTTTCCAGGCCCGCCAGTGTCTTGCGCCATCGTGGTGGACGTGCCAGTGCATGGCGGTGTGGTTTTTGTCGATGAGCTGGGCGCGGTACATGCCGATGTTGCGTGACGGGCGCGGCTCGCCCTCGGGCTTGCCGGCGTCGTCGGGGTGGATCGTGTAGATCCCCGCCAACGTGATGTAGCGCCCCTGCCCCGCGTGGGTGCCCGATTGTTCTGGCGTCCATGGGTATCCGCAGGAGGTTGGGTCGCCGTCGCCGGGCCAGCACTTGATGATGGGGAGTTCGAAGAGGTCGATCTCGTCGCCCTGGCGGACGACTTCCTGGCAGATGCCGGTGCGGACGACCTTGGGCGGGAGGCTGGCGATCTTGGCCAGTTCGAGGCCTTTTTTCATTTTGGCGAGGAGGGTGGTTGGCGGCTCGGGCTTGACGATGTCGGCGATTTTCCCGGCGAGGGCTTCGAGGCCGCCCTGCTCGCAGCCGAAGGCCATCTCGACGCGGCGGTAGCTGCCGAAGAGGTTCATGGCGAGGGGCATCTGCGCGCCCTCGATGTTTTCAAAGAGGAGCCCGTGCCCGCCCCGGTCGGCCTGGGCGGGATCGAACGAACTCGCGTGCTGCGAGGTGTGAGCCGCTTTCGATTTGCTGACGCGGTCGGTGATCTCGGTCACTTCGAGGATCGGGGAGACCTTTGGGCGGATGCGCTTGAGTTCGCCTGCGGCGTCGAGTGCTTCGATGAAGTCCTGGAGGTTGGTGTAGGGCATGCCATGAGGATAGGTCGGACTCACGATCCGGGCTCATGGACCTTAACGAGCGCTTCGCTGAGTGCCGGATTCCCGCTCAGGTCCTGCTGTGAGCCGACGAAGACGGCGCGAGTGAGTCTTGAGCCGTCGGCTTTGGACCAGTCTCTTGGGAAGTCGGGGTGGTCGGGCTGGGTTCGTGTTGTGTAGGCATAGGGGAAGAGGTCGCGTAGCCGATTCAGGACCCAGAGCCGTGTTGGACGGCAACCGAAGCCGCTGACGGCCTGTGAGGGGCAGTGCGCGACTTCTGTTGCGAGCTCGATCTGGTCCTCATCGCCGAGAGCGACGCAGGTTGAGATCACCATGAAGGCGTCGCAGCGCTTGGCGAGCCATTGCATTGCTTCCAGGGGTTGGGCGAGGTGGTAGAGGACGCCGTAGGCGAAGACGATGTCGAAGCGTTCTTCCCAGGCGGGAGGTTTGTCGAGGTCCCAGACTTTGACCTTGGCTTGCGCTTCGCGATAGCGGTCGCGATAGACGGCGGCGTTGTCTTCGCGAGGTTCGATGGAGACGACCTTGCAGCCTCGATCGAGCCAGAAGCCGGTGAGTTCACCGATGCCGGCTCCGGCTTCGAGGACGCGCTTGCTGTGCAGATCGAGACCGAGGCTTGCGAGGTGTTCGAGGCGTCGGCTGTTGATGCGGAGCGCCTCGGGCTTGCGGAACTCCGCGACCGGATCAGATCGCGTCAACATCGCCCCCTTCGAAGTCGACGGCGCGGGTCTTGGTCTCCATGCGGCGTTTTTCGACGTGCTCGCGAATGAGGTCGCGCACCTCTCGCGCCTTGCGGACGGCGCGGATGGTCATGACGGGGTGCGTACGGTCGGAGGTTTCCATGACGATGTCGCCGAGGCCGAAGATGCGGTACCAGAACGGCTGGTGGATGGTCAGGTCGCGCACGCGATAGAGTTCGAGGTCATCGGTGGTGCGTGAGAGGACGCCGGTCACCACTTGGATACGCTGGGTGGACAACTCGAAGCCCCAGCAGGCCAGCTCGAGCCATTTCCACATTGCGTGGCACGCTGGCAGCAAGACCGCGAGCCCGACATAGAAGCCGGCCGGCGAATCCTCCATGCGCAGGTTCAGCGCGATCCCGCACACGATCAACAGCAGGCCGATCGCGCCATCCATGACGTAGACCGGGAGGTTGAGGACCTGTGAGGGACCGCCCTTCCAGAGCTCGCGTTCGGGTGCATTGACTTCCGGCCCGGCTTGCTTGGCGCGCAGCTCGCTCACCTCAGCCCCCTGTTGCGCGTTTTGCCGCGCGGCCCATGAAGGTCGCATCGACCGAGAAGGGCCCGCCACCGACGACGACGATGTGCGCGGCGATCACACAGAGGAAGACGTTGGTGTGGAAGACGCCGGGCCCGCCGCCGCTGAGGCCGTTCGCCATCATCAGGGCGATGGTGAAGCTCAGGGACATCAGGAAGGTCAGGGCGGCGTTGATCTTGGTGAACAAGCCGATCGCCAGGAGCGCGCCGACCACGACTTCTGCCCAGGGCAGGGCGTAGCCGTAGGGGGCCGCGAGCGCATTCGGAAGCCAGGAGGGCTGCATCGCCTTGAAGGGACCGTTGTAGAACGAGCCGATGCCGTCGTTTAGCTCTCCCTGGACCTTGGCCACGCCGGCACCGAGGAAATAGAGCCCCAGGAGCACGCGGTTGAGGGCGATCAGGAACACTGAGGCACGTCCAGCTTGAGCCATGATGAATCCTTTCTAAAGGTCCGAGTCATTCTAACTCCCCAGCTCCCGGCCACGATCTCGTGCGGCCACGATGGCTTTTACGATCGCCTGACGGACGCCGGCGGCCTCCAGCGTGTTGATGGCCGCCTCGGTGGTCCCACCGGGGCTCGTTACTCGTCTGCGCAGGTCTGCGGCGGACTCATCCGAGCGTGCCAGCAGCTCGGCGGCACCGGAGAGTGTCTGGCGGACGAGTTTTTGCGCGTCGTCCTCGAGCTCGACGACGCCGGCGGCCTCCATCATGGCTTCGGCGAGATAGAAGAGGTACGCCGGGCCTGAGCCGGATACTGCGGTGACTGCATCCATGAGTGATTCGTCGATCCGGACGACTTCGCCGCCGGCCTCGAAGAGCCGCACTGTGAGTTCATCATCACCCTCGCGGGCATCGGGACCGAGGCAGACCCCCGCCATGCCTTTGCCGACCATCACGGGTGTGTTGGGCATGACGCGGACGACGCGCAAGCGTTTGCCCACGGCGTCGGCGATTTTCGTGGTGCCCATCCCTGCCATGATCGAGATCACGATGTGCTCATCGCCCAGCCCCTTTAACTCGCTGGCGATCTTTGTGAGCACCTGCGGTTTGATGGACAGCATCACCTGGCTGCAGGCCCTCACGAGTTCATCGTTTGAGTCTGCGACGCGGACGCCCATCGCCTCGAAGACGGCCAGCCGCTGCGCTGACGGGTCTGCGGCGATCATCTGATTGGCGTGCAGCACGCCCGCGCTGATGGCGCTGCGGGCGATTGCTTCGGCCATGTTGCCTGCTCCGACAAAACCAAGCATCCCGTCACTCAAGACTGTGCCTCTCTCTCAGCAAGCCATGTATCGCGCTTCGCCTTCGCCGATTCCAGTAGCTCCAGCAGGCGTGGCTGATCATCGCGCTCCACCAGCTCGGCCATGGCGGATATCCGTTTGGCGTAACCGCGCAGCACCTCCGCGAGCGCTGCACGGTTCTCGTGAATGATGTCGGCGCGCATGGGCGGGTTGCTGCTGGCCAGTCGGCTGGTGTCCTTGAGGCCGGTCGAGGCGACCTGCCAGCCGCCAAGTTCGGAGACGACGCCGATCAAACCCACCGCCGCGAGGTGCGGGAGATGGCTGACTGCGGCCATGCACCGATCGTGCTCGTCCGGGTCCATGCGTACGACCGACATCCAAACCCCGCGCCAGAGTTGTTCCACTAACTCGATCGCATCGGCGTCATCCTGCTGCCCCGCGGTGATCACGCACGGTTTGCCGCGTAGCAGGTCTGCGGTCGCGGCTTCGGGGCCGGCCTGCTCACTGCCGGCCATCGGATGGGCCCCCACCACTCGTTTTGCGCCCTCGCCGAAGATCTCTTGAGCGAGTCGCATGACGCCCGCCTTGGTCGAACCCACGTCCGTCACGACCGCGCCCGAGGCCAGGACTGAGTCCTTGATGGCGTGGAACACCGCCTCGAACCCCCCGAGCGGCACCGCCACCACGATCAGCCCGGCTCCCTTCGCCGCCTCGCCGGCATCGAGTGATATTTCATCTACACAGCCCCGCTCCAGCGCCACTCGACCCACCTCTTCTCGCCGGGCCACGCCGACGATCCGGCCACGAAAACCCGCGGCTTTGGCCGCCAGCCCCACGCTCGCGCCGAGGAGCCCAGTCCCTACGATCACCAGCTTGTCCACGCCATCAAGCATCCGGCAGAGCCTCCATCACGCCGGAGCACCCTACCCAGTTTCCGCCCGGCCCGCGATCCTTGTAAAATCGTATCCCTATGTCACAAGCACCCACCGCCAACCCCCTGTACGAACTCGACTTCGAACGGCCCGTCCTCGCGCTCGAACGGCAGATCGCCGAGCTTGAAGCCGCTGGCACCGGGCCGGCCAACGGGGTCGATCTCTCTTCTGAGGTCAAAAAAGTCCGGCAGTCGCACCAGGCGATGCTCAAGAAGATCTACACCAAGCTCTCGCCGTGGAACACGGTCAAGGTTGCCCGTCACCCCAACCGGCCGCAGTCGATCGACTACATCAAGAGTTTCGTCAAGGACTACGCCGAGATCCATGGCGACCGGTGCTTTGGCGACGACCCGGCGATCATGGCCGGCTTCGGGCGGATCGGTCCGCACAAGGCGATGATCATCGGGCACCGAAAGGGCAAGGACACCAAAGAGAAGATCCGGTGCCACTTCGGCTGCGCTCACCCCGAGGGCTACCGCAAGGCCCTGCGGGCGATGAAGCTTGCCGAGAAGTTCAACCTCCCGGTCATCTGCCTGATCGACACGCCCGGTGCCTACCCCGGCATCGGCGCCGAGGAGCGCGGGCAAGCCCAAGCCATCGCCGAGAACCTGCGCGAAATGGCCAGACTCCAGACGCCGATCATCGCCGCGGTCATCGGCGAAGGTGCCTCCGGTGGGGCGCTGGGGATTGGTGTTGCGGACCGCATGGCGATGATGCAGTTCGCCTGGTACACGGTGATCTCGCCGGAGGGCTGTGCGGCTATTTTGTGGAAAGAGGCGAACCCCGAGACCAACAACGCCGCCGCTGAAGCGCTCAAGCTCACCGCCAAAGACAACGTCTCGCTGGGGACCATCGACGACATCATCGACGAACCTCTCGGCGGAGCCCACCGCAACCTCGCCCAGGCCGCGACCTCACTCGAGGCGTACCTGACCCAGACGCTGCGCGAACTCAAGCGGTTCAAGATCGAGAATCTTGTCGCGAAGCGGTACCAGCGGCTGCGGGCTATAGGGGAATATGCTCAAGGCTAAACCTGTCTCGTATGCGTAGTGTTAAGTATGCTCCACTACGACCCCGATCCCGGAACGTCAGCTCTTACGGTGGGCCTCATCGTCTTCGTTCTGGCTGGCCTGGGCGGGCCCATCCTCGCGGTTTTTCTATTCTGGTTGCTCTGAGGCTGTGTCTCGCTCTTGATTTCCCTATCTGGCTGTCTATATTCGTATAGACGAATATGACCTACACCTCACCATCACCGATCGATAGCCTCTTTCGCGCCTTTGCCGACCGCACCCGGCTGCGCATCCTCAACCTGCTTAGCGACCACGATGAGCTGTGCGTCTGCGACATCATTGCTGCGCTTGACCTCCCCCAGGCGAAAGTCTCCCGGCACCTCGCCTACCTCCGCCGCGCCGGCCTTGTCGATACCCGGCGCGAAGGCCAGTGGGTCCACTACCGACTCCGCCAGGCCAGCTCCCCCCTGCACACCCGCCTGCTCGACTGCCTGCGTTGCTGCCTCCACGAGGTCCCCGAACTCAAGGCCGATCGCCAACGCCTCGCTCGCTGCTGTACCTGACTTGTTTTCGCCCTGTTAATCCGTCTGAACTAGGACCGAAGGAACCCGCCATGACCAACCCGACCCACATCATTCGCGACAAGTACGCCGAAACTGCCCGCTCAGGGCTCTCCTCGGAGGACGCCAACGTCGCCGCCGTCGCGCGGGCCTTCGGCTACTCCGCTGAGGACCTCAAGGCGATCCCCGCCGAAGCCAACATGGGGCTCTCGTGCGGGAACCCGATTGCGCTGGCCAACCTCAAGCCGGGCGAGACCGTCGTCGATCTCGGCTCGGGCGGGGGGCTCGATGTCTTCCTCGCCGCTCAGAAGGTCGGCCCCTCCGGTCGCGCTATCGGGATCGACATGACGCCCGACATGATCAACCTCGCCCAACAGAACGCCCTCAAAGGGCCAGGCGGCGAGCCCTACGCCAACACCGAGTTCATCCTGGGCAGCATCGACCGGCTCCCGCTGCCCGACCGGACCGCCGACGTCGTGATCTCCAACTGCGTGATCAACCTGGCTTCCGACAAGAACGCCGTCTTCCGCGAGATCTTCCGCGTTCTCAAGCCGGGCGGGCGGATCGCCATCTCGGATATCGCGCTGAAGCACGACCTCCCCGATGAACTTGCTCACAACGCCGCAGCGCTGGTCGGCTGCATCGCCGGTGCCATCCCGATCACCGATTTCGAGCAAGGCCTTAAAGACGCCGGCTTCGACCAGGTCGCCATCATCGACGCTCAGGCTGACCTCACCGCCTACGCCAAGGTCGATGGCCAGGCTGCCTGCTGCACGCCAAGCCCCGTCGAGACGACCTCCTCATCATCCCTGCCCATCGCCGAGTCATCCTGCTGCACCCCGGCCAAACCGATGCACCGCGACCTCGCCGATCTCTTTGCCAAGTACGACGTCAACCACTACGCGGCCTCGGTCAAAGTTTTCGCCATCAAACCCAACTAAATCAAGCCTCACCACACGCGGCGTGTCTTAGCGGGCACGCCTCGCCTTCACATCACGGCCACAAGCCGTTACGATCACGCCACATACAGTCCTTCCCCACCCACCCGATCCGGCCATCGCGCGGCCAACAAGCTGCGCCCCACCCGGCCGAAACACGGTCGATTCTGACCGACCAACTCATCTAAAACCCCACCAAGCCAAGGTGCTCGCACACCCATGCTCAACTTTTTCATCAAACGCACCGCTGGCGTGAAAGACGAACTGCTCTCGGGACTCACGGTCGCGCTGGCGATGGTCCCCGAGGCCGTCGCCTTCGCGCTGATCGCCGGCCTGGCTCCGCTCACCGGTCTCTACGCTGCCTTTACCGTCGGGCTGATCACCGCTGTCATTGGCGGGCGGCCCGGCATGATCTCGGGGGCCACCGGTGCTCTCGCCGTGGTCATCGTCTCGCTGGTCCGCGACCACGGACCGGAGTACATCTTCCCCGCCGTCGTGCTGATGGGCATCATCCAGATCGGCGTCGGTATCGCGCGGCTGGGCAAGCTCATCCGGCTGGTGCCTCACCCGGTCATGCTCGGCTTCGTCAACGGACTCGCCATCGTGATCTTCATGGCTCAGCTCGAGAGTTTCCATGTCCCTGTCGAAGGCGCCGCTCTGACCGCCACTGACGGCCACGGCCACGCCGTTACCCAATGGATGACCGGCACCCCGCTGTTCATCATGATCGGTCTCGTCGCGTTGACGATGGCGATCATCACCTTTCTGCCTCGCCTGACCCGGGCGATCCCCGCCACGCTCGCGGGCATCGTCATCACCACGCTGATTGCGACCTTCCTTCTGCCCGTCTTCGGACTCGATACCCGCACCGTGCAGGACCTGGCCGGCTCGATCAAAGGCGGGTTTCCCACCTTCGAGTTCCCGGTCAGCCCGATGACCTGGGGTTCGCTGCTGACCCTCGACACCTTCTGGATCATCCTGCCCTACTCCCTGATCCTCGCCGCGGTCGGACTCATCGAGTCCCTGATGACCATGTCGCTGATCGACGAGATCACGGAGACTCGCGGGCGCGGTAACCGTGAGTGCATCGGTCAGGGCGTCGCCAACATCACGACCGGTATGTTCGGCGGGATGGGCGGATGCGCCATGATCGGGCAGTCGCTGATCAACGTGAACTCGGGCGGGCGACGGCGCATCTCGGGTATCGCCGCGGCCCTCTTTCTGCTGCTGTTTATCATGTTTCTCTCGCCCATCATCGAGGTCATCCCGATGGCCGCGCTCGTTGGTGTCATGTTCATGGTCGTGATCGGAACCTTCGAGTGGGCGTCGCTTCGCATGTATAAGCGAGTCCCCACCTCCGACCTCTTTGTCATGATCACCGTCACCGGCGTCACCGTCTTTCTGCACAACCTTGCGCTGGCTGTGTTCATCGGCGTGATCATCGCGGCGCTTGTGTTCGCGTGGCAGCAGGCCACCTACCTCGCCGCCGACATCAAGCACAACGAGCACGGCAGCAAGATCTACCAGCTCCACGGGCCCTTGTTCTTCGCCTCCGTCACGCGCTTTCGCGACCTCTTTGACCCCGCTAACGATCCCGATGACGTGGTCATCGACTTCTACTACACCCGCGTGCTCGATCAGTCAGGCCTCGAAGCCATCAACGCGCTCGCGACCCGCTACGCCAACGCCGGCAAGCGTCTCCATCTGACCCATCTCAGCGCCGAGTGCCGCGATCTTCTGGACAAAGCCGCTGAGTTCGTCGAAGTCAACATCTCAGAAGACCCGCAGTACCACGTCTCGACCGACCGTCTCGCGTAAACCACGCATCAGCTGACAACAGCGGACGAGTTACCACGACTGGCTTGCTCCTGCGCCGTCAGCATGAGCGATGAACCTCAGACGCCGATCTGGACGGCACCATAACCCTCCCAGATGAGAGCTCCGCAGGGACTATGGTGGGATTATCCTCATTGATCGCAACTCATCAAAAGATAAAATGGTCTCTCAAAAGGAGGCTCAGCATGCCTCGCGTAACCACCCTGCTCCTTGGCATCGCCCTGGTCATCATCACCCTGATCACCGCCTCTCCCGCCGCTCCACCACCCGACAAGATCCGGATAGGCGTCTACGATACCCGGGCCATCGCCATCGCCTACGCCAACTCAGCCGAGTTTCAGACCGTGATACGCGAGAAGAAGCTCGAACAGCAGGCTGCTGTACAGCGCAACGACACCGAAGAAGCCCAGCGACTCGAAGCCTGGGGGCAGACCCTCCAACTGAAACTCCACTTCCAAGGCTTCTGCCGCGTCCCCGTCTCCGACATCCTCCAACCTCACAAGGATCAACTCAATCAGATCGCCGCAAAGCTTCAGTTGGCCGCCATCACCTCATCCTGCGACCTGACCGTCGAGAACACCATCACGGTCGATATCACCACCGAACTCGTCAAAATCTTCGATCCTTCCGAAAAAACGCTCGAGATGACCCAGAGCATCAGCGAGCATCAACCTCTACCCCTGACCGATGTCGCCAACATGCCAGCCCACCACTAATCAGTCTCAGATTGTCACTCTCCAACCTCATCCTCTAACCTCACGATCATGGAATACCGCTACCTCGGCCGCACCGGAGTCCGCGTCTCTCCCCTGACCCTCGGCTGCATGATGTTCGGCTGGCGTACCGAGCCCGAGGACAGCTACGCCATCATTGACCACGCCATCGACGCGGGCATCAACTTCCTCGACACCGCCAACGTCTACTCCACCGGCCGCAGCGAGGTCGTCGTTGGCGAAGCTCTCAAACGCAACGGCCACCGCCCCTGGATCGTGCTCGCCACCAAGTGCCACGGCAACATGCACAAGACCGACGCCCCCGCTGGCTTCGAAGCCTCCGAACAACACGCCAGGCTCAACCCCAACCAATGGGGCAACTCTCGGCGGCAGATCATCGAGCAATGCGAAGCCTCCCTGAAACGACTCCAGACTGACTATATCGACCTGTACCAGGTCCACCGACCCCACCCCGACTGCGCGATCGACGAGACCCTCCGCGCCCTGGATGACCTCGTCCACTCCGGCAAGGTTCGCTATACCGGCTGCTCGACTTTTGCCGCCTACCAGCTCATCGAGTCCCTCTGGGCCGCCGAGAAACACCAGCTCAACCGCTTCGTCACCGAGCAGCCCCCCTACCACATTCTCGACCGCCGTATCGAACGCGAACTCATCCCCGCGTGCCAGTCCCACGGCCTTGGCATCATCCCGTGGTCGCCTCTCGCCGGCGGATTCCTCACCGGCAAGTACCAACGCGACAACAAGCCTAAAGAAGCGCGCTTCTCGCAAGGCCACCCGCGCGATGGCATCTTGGAGGTCGATCGTGCCTACGACATCGTCGAGAAGCTCAAAGAACTCGCCCAAGCCAAGAACTGCACCCTCGCCCAGCTCGCCCTTGCCTGGTGCCGAGACCAGCCCGGCATCACCTCACCCATCATCGGCCCACGCACCCTCGAACAACTCAACGACAACCTCGGTGCCATGCAGGTCAGCCTCAGCGATGACGATCGTCAGGCCATCGACGCCCTGGTCCCTCCAGGCGAACACATCGTGCCGTTCTACGATGCGCAGTGGCAACCTGCCCAACACAGTTTCTAGAGCAGACCTCAGCGATACGCCGGATTATCAAAATCAAACCGGCACCCCGCGTCCCACTGCGACCGCTGGTTCCCGTGCGCAGGAACCCCACCCGCATCCTTGAGCATCCGAGCCATGTGCAGCAGGTTCCACGTCATGAACGTCGTGTTGCGGTTCGTGAAATCATTTTCCGGTCCGCCTGACCCCTCATCGAGATACGACGGTCCCGGCCCCGCTTCCCCCAGCCACGCCGCGTCCGCCTGTGGCGGGATCACACACCCCAGATGCTGAAGCGAATACAGAATATTCATCGCACAGTGCTTCGCGCCATCCTCATTGCCGGTAATCAGGCACCCTCCAACCTTGCCGTAGTACGCATACTGGCCCGCATCATTCAACTGGCCCGACATCGCGTACAACCGCTCGATCAACTGCGTGCACACAGAACTCTTCTCACCCAACCAGATCGGCGTGCCCAAGACCAGGATCTCAGCGGCCTTGACCTTCTCAAACAAAGCTGGCCACTCGTCCACCGCCCAACCATGCTCGGTCATGTCCGGGTACACGCCCGCAGCGATCTCATGATCCACCGGGCGAATCAGTTCCGTCGAGACGCCGTTCTTCTCCATGATCGCTCGCGAAATCCGGATCAAACCCTCCGTGTGTGACAACGCAGGAGACTTCTTGAGCGTGCAGTTCAAAAAAACCGCCCGAAGGTCTGAGTAATCCGTGGTCGATTCTGCACAAAGACGTTCCTGATGCTCACTTGGCTTGCTCATAACAATTCCTGATCGTCCACCTCCAGTTCGATCGAACAGCGCCGATCACTCGATCAGCCCTGCGCTCGACTATACCCCCACAAAAGCCGCTCATAAACCACCCTCCCTTGCCCCCCCGCCTGATGCCATCCATAATCTAAGGGTTACCCCGGCCGAGAGGCCCAGGCACGCCAGACGGATCAACACCGCCCGGAAGCCTCTTGTTCCAACAACACGCGAACCCCGAAGGCAACATGGCACACAGGCGAAAGCAGATCGGCGAAATCCTCAAACACTGGGGTCTCATCGATGACAAGAAGATCACCGAGGGCCTCACCATCGCCTCCGGCACCCGTAAACGGCTCGGCGAAGCCCTCGTCGATCTCGGGTACATCGGCGAGAACGAGGTCGCCAAAGCACTCGCCGCTCAGTTCGACATGGAGTTCGTCGATCTCGACCAGCCCGACGCCATCAACATGGATCACCTCCCGCTGATCCCCACCGACCTGATCAAAAAATACACTGTTCTGCCCCTTGGAAAAGACGGCGACAAGATCAAAGTCCTCGTCCACGACCCCAACGACTACGTCGTCATCGACGACCTCCGGTTTAGACTCAGCTCCGAAATCGAACTCTCACTCGGCGCCAAATCCAAGATCCGCGAGTTCATCGACTCCGTCCTCTCCGAGACCAAAGCCTCGATCGATGAGGCCGTCCGACAGATGACCATCGACGCCTCGATCGACTCCTCGATGGACCTCTCGATCGACCGCGGCGCTTCAATGGACATCGCCACCGCAGGCAAAGCCGCCGAGAACGCCGACGACCCCTCCGCTGCGCCTGTCGTCCGCCTTGTCAACAAAATCATCGGCACCGCCGTGAACATGCGCGCCTCGGATATCCACATCGAACCCTTCGAAAACCGCGTCCGGCTCCGGTACCGGATCGACGGTCGCTGCCACGAGCAGGACCTCGTCCCCAAAAGAACGCAGAACGCCGTCATCGCTCGACTCAAGATCATGTCCGGCATGCGCGTCGAAGAAAAACGTATTCCACAAGACGGCCGCATCAAAATGAACTTCTCCGGGACTTCGGTCGACTTCCGTGTCTCCGCGTGCCCCGCATACCACGGCGAATCGGTCGTCCTGCGTATTCTCCGCTCCGATGCCGCGAAACTCGGACTCGCTAACCTCGGGATGCAGCCCGACACCCTCGAAATCTTCCAGAACATCATCAAGCGCCCCAACGGTATCTTCCTCGTCACCGGCCCCACCGGCTCAGGAAAAACTACGACCCTTTATTCAGCGCTCAACGACCTCAACACGTCCGACCGCAAGATCATCACCGCCGAAGACCCCATCGAATACAACTTCAAAGGCATCAACCAGTGCCAGGTCAACGAGTCCATCGGACTCACCTTCCAGAACATCCTCCGCGCCATGCTCCGCCAGGCACCCAACATCATCCTCGTCGGCGAAATCCGTGATAAAGAGGTCGGCGAAGTGGCCATCCAGGCCGCCCTCACCGGGCACATGGTCTTCTCGACCCTCCACACCAACGACGCCCCCTCCGCGATCACCCGCATGATCGACATGGGGCTCAAACCCTTCCTCGTCGCCAGCTCCATCCAGGCCATCCTCGCCCAGCGACTCGTGAGAATCCTCTGCCCTGACTGCAAAGAGCCCGAGGATAAACCCGACCGACGACTCATGGCCCAACTCAACTTCAAACGTTCCGACTTCGAGGGCAAAACGATCTACAAACCCGTCGGCTGCTCCTCCTGTGGCGGGAGCGGATTTCGAGGGCGCCGCGGTATCTACGAAGTCCTGGAAATGAACACCGAAATCCGGAACCTCGCCTTCGAACGCGCCCCGGTCAATAGACTCCGCGATGCCGCCGAAGCCACGGGGATGCGTAACCTCCTCGGCGACGGAAAGCTCAAAGTCCTCGAAGGACTCACCACCATGGCCGAGGTCTCCCGCTTCGCTCAGGTCGAGGGCACGGTCCTCAACACCGACGATGAGGACGATGGCGAAGCCGACGCCGCCTGACCAATCATCTGACTACAAACGCCAACGCAGCTACCAAGGAGTTCCAAGATGTCGACGATCCAGATCGACCGCCTGCTCGATACCGTCGTAAAACAAGGTGCCTCCGACCTCCACCTCTCCGTCGGAAAAGCCCCGACCGTCCGCATGCGTGGGCGACTGGTCGAACTCAAAACCAAAATCCTTGAACCCGCCGACACCACCGCCCTGATGAAGGCCATCGCACCCGAACGCGCCCAGAACGAACTCCAGGAAGAAGGCGGCTCCGACTTCGGCTTCGCTTACGGCGACGCTGCACGCTTCCGTGTCTCCATCTTCAAACAAAAAAACAACATCTCGCTCGTCCTTCGACAGATCCCCAACAAGCTCCTCGACATCGACGCGATCGGCCTGCCCAAACTCGTCCCCGACCTTCTGAGGCGACCCCGCGGGCTCTTCCTTGTCACCGGACCCACCGGCTCGGGAAAAACCACCTCCCTGGCCTCGATGATCAACTTCATCAACCTCTCGATCGACCGCCACATCATCACCGTCGAAGACCCCATCGAGTACTACCACGAACACAAAAAATCGGTCGTCAACCAGCGCGAGGTCGGCAACGATGTCCCCTCTTTCGCCGAGGCCCTCCGCCGCGCCCTCCGGCAGGACCCCGATGTCATCCTCGTCGGCGAGCTCCGCGACCTCGAGACCATCGAAGCCGCCATCACCGCCGCCGAAACCGGGCACCTCGTGTTCGGCACCCTGCACACCACCGGTGCCGCCGGAACCATCAACCGAATTATCGACGCCTTCCCCGTATCCCAGCAGGCACAGATCCGCGTCCAGCTCTCCACCGCCCTGATGGCCGTCGTCTCCCAGCAGCTTCTCCCCCGGATCGACGTCAAGGGCATGGTCGCCGCCTACGAGTTCATGGTCGTCACCCCCGGCATCGCCAACATCATCCGCGAAGCCAAAACCTTCCGTCTCGACTCCGAGATCCAGACCGGCAAGAAGTTCGGCATGCAGCTCCTTGACGACCACCTCTGGGACCTCTACGAGAAAGGCTGGATCGCCGCCGACGAGATGATCGACAAATCCAAGAACCCCAACGAGCTCATCGAGAAGGTCCACCGCGCCGGAAAATCAGTCGGCCGCGTCGAACTCGACGAGTCGGAACCAGCCTCCTCGACCTCAGATTGACGCCTGGCATAACCCGCTTGAGGTGCAAGACACGCGATATTGTCCTGATATCTCATTGTCGAATGCTTTATTTTCACATGAACGGCTTGTGATCAACCCGAACTAGGGTCATAGTGAATCTGGCGAGACTTTGACGCCGTGACCCGCCTTCCCCTCGTGGAGACCCCGGAGCACCATGTCTCAGGTACCCCTCGATGAACTCCGTGGCCGCAAGCTCGGCCGAATCCTGACCAAAATGGGCCACGTCAACCGCGGCCAGGTCCAGGAAGCCCTCGGACTCCAGGCCGAGCGCAAGCTGCCCCTCGGTCAGCTCCTCATCGAACTAGGCTATGTGAACTCCGATCAGGTTAACCTCGCTCTCGCCGCCCAGGCTGGCATGGAGACCGTCGATCCCTCCACCATGGAGATCGCGCCCGAGGTTCTCAAGAAGATCCCCGCTGAAATGGCCCAGGCCTACCAGGTCCTGCCCCTCGCCTACGACGAGCAGGCCAACCGACTCACCGTCGCCCTCAAGTCCGCCGACAACTTCCGCGCCGTCGATGACCTGCGACTCCTCATGGGCTTCGACGTCAAAGCCGTCGTTGCCCCGGGCGAAGCGCTCACCAAACTCATCGACCAGCACTACGGACAATCCGACGAGTCACTCGCTGAACTCGTCTCCGAACTCGCCGGCGACTCCGAGTTCGAGGAGTTCGCCGGCCGCGGCGAATCTATCGACGTCGAAGAAGTCATGTCCGCCGCCGATGACAACAAAATCAGGCGACTGCTCAACCTCGTCCTCCTCCAGGCCATCAAAGACAAAGCCTCCGACGTGCACTTCGAGCCCTTTGAAGACGAGTTCAAGATGCGCTACCGCATCGACGGCGTCCTCTACGAAATGATCCCGCCGCCCGCGCACATGGCCCTTCCCATCGTCTCCCGAATCAAGGTCATGGCCAACCTCGATATCGCCGAAAGACGACTCCCGCAGGACGGGCGCATCGAACTCGACGTCAACGGCGAGCCCATCGACCTCCGCGTCGCTGTCCTCCCAACCATGTTCGGCGAATCGGTCGTCATGCGTGTCCTCGACCGCGGAAACACCGCCCTGGACCTCGACAAGCTCGGCATGCGACCCGACACCCTCGACGAAGTCCGACAGCTCATCCGCAAGCCCAACGGCATCGTCATCGTCACCGGCCCCACCGGCTCCGGAAAGACCACCACGCTCTATTCAGCCCTCGCCGAACTCAACGAGATCACCGAGAAAATCCTCACCTGTGAAGACCCCGTCGAATACGACATCGACGGACTCGTCCAGGTCCAGGTCAACGCCGGCGTGGGGCTCACCTTCGCCGCCGCGCTGCGCAGCTTCCTCCGGCAAGACCCCGACATCATCCTCGTTGGCGAAACCCGCGACCTCGAAACCGCGCGCATCGGCGTCCAGGCCTCACTCACAGGCCACCTCGTCTTCACCACCCTCCACACCAACGACGCTCCCTCCTCCGTCGCACGACTCCTCGATCTCGGACTCGAACCCTTCCTGATCACCGCCACCATGGAAGGCATCGTCGCCCAGCGGCTCGTCCGCAAGGTCTGCCAACGCTGCAAAGGCGAGTACCAACCCACCGAGTCCGAACTCATGCTCCTCAAACTCACCCCCGAAGACGTCGAGGGACGCACCTTCTTCCGCGGAAAAGGCTGCGACTACTGCAACGGCTCGGGCTACAAAGGCCGCATGGGTCTCTACGAAGTCATGACACTCGACGACGAGATGCGCGAGCTGATCATGCAAAACGCCTCCACGCAGGTCCTCGCCAACGAAGCCAAAAAACGCGGAATGCGAACACTCCGCGAATCCGGACTCATGGCGCTCTACGACGGGATGACCACCATCGAAGAAGTCGTCAAGGAAACACTCGCCAGCGAAGCCTGAACCACCCGCGAGAACAAACATGCCTACCTTTCAGTACGAAGCACTCAACGACGCTGGCAAACCTCAAAAAGGTTCCATCGCCGCAGGAACTTCCGAGGAAGCGATCTCCAAGATCCGCTCCCAGGGACTCTTCCCAACCTCCGTCCGCGAACAAAAAGCCAAAGCCAAAAAAGGCAAAGCCGACAAAAACGCCAAGGGCGCAGCCAAAGGCGGACCCAAGAAAAAAGCCGGTGACATCAACATCACCATCCCTTTCCTCGATGGCGTGACCCAGAAGCAACTCGCCACCCTCACCCGCCAGATGTCCACGCTCCAGGACGCCGGCCTGCCCATCCTCCGCTCACTCGACATCCTCCACAACCAGCAAAAAGCAGGAAAACTCAAGCAGACCCTCGGCACCGTCTACGAAGAGGTCGCCTCAGGCACCGCCCTCTCCGACGCCATGTCCAAGCACCCGAAGGTCTTCAACAAACTCTTCACCAAAATGATCGCCGCTGGCGAAATCGGCGGCGTCCTCGACCTCATCCTCAAACGACTCTCAGAGTTCCTCGAAAAAGCCGAAAAACTCAAAGCCCGCATCAAAGGCGCGATGACCTATCCCATCGCCGTCATCCTCATCGCATCCGTCATCGTCCTCGGCATCATGATCTTCATTATCCCGTCCTTCATCGAAATCTTCGATGACTTCGACGCCGAAATGCCCTGGCTCACACTCTTCCTCATGAACTCCTCAAGATGGCTCGCCGGCCCACTCCTCGACTGGCTCGGTGCTGAAGCGCCCCCAGGACAACGCATCCCAGGCGTCGTCTGGGTCGCTGTCGCCCCCTTCGTGCTCTTCGGCGTCCTCAAAATCATCCGCATGACCACCATCGGCAAGGCCGTCACCGACTGGATCCTCATCACCGTTCCCATCATCGGACCCCTCGTCCGCGTCGCCACCATCGCCCGTTTCTCCAGAACACTCGGCACCCTCATCCACGCCGGCGTGCCCATCCTCGACGCCATCAACATCACCTCCGAAACCACCGGGAACTACATCTACGCCAAAGCTCTCCAGGGCGTCCACGACTCCGTGCGGCAGGGCGATTCCTTCTCCGAGCCCCTCCGCAAAGCCAAAGTCTGCGACTCACTCGTCACCAACATGCTCGACGTCGGCGAAGAAACCGGCGACCTCGACAAAATGCTCATCAAGATCGCCGACGACTACGACGAACAGGTCGATGTCGCCGTCGCTTCGCTCACCTCACTCCTCGAACCCATCCTCATCGTCATCCTCGGCGTGATCGTCGGCGGAATCGTCATCGCCATGTTCCTCCCCATGATCTCACTCATGCAATCCGTCATGTAATCAAGAACCATCCGCACACGCACCAAAAAGCACAACCATGACCTTCTCACTTCACACAACCACGACACTCGCTGGAGTACCACAGGACACGTCGCGCCCCGCGATTGCCCTGTGCGAACACCAACGACGACCTGTGGATCGTGTGCAGAAATGCCCAGCAACACGCCACGCCCTCACCACCTCCGAAACCCTCCTCACACTCGCCATCGCCACGACACTCCTGATCACTGCGCTCTGGACCGCCGAAACCTACGCCGATCAGCTCCGCGAAGGCCGCAACGAACGAATCCTCACCTCCCTGGGTATCGCCATCGAACGATTCGAACGCACCACCGGTCAACACCTCCCCGGCCCCGCATCCATCGCCATGACCCAGCTCACGCAACTCGAAGACATCCGGCCCGTTATCGCCAACCTCCCCGTCCGAGTCGATCGCAGCGGTCGCGTCACACCCCTCGACGCCTACAACAACCCCCTCGCCTACCTCGAAACCTCGCAAGGCGCCATGTCCGTCAGCGACTTCGTCTCTGCAGGACCCGATGGACGCTTCGGCGACGCCTACAGCGACGACCCCGCGAAAATCTCAGCCCTCATCGACGACCAATACGCCTCCGACTTCGAACTCATCTTCTAAACACGAAGAACAAGAGAACACCATGAACCCTCTCAACAACACCAACCACAAGAACCAAACCGAGTGCGACACGAGCCCCGGGCGGAAGCCCGGGGGCAACCCATCATCCTCGACGCCCCGCCACCACAAGGCCAATGCGGGGGGGGCGTGGGGTGGCTTCACCACCATTGAACTCCTCGTCGTCATCTCCATCATCGCTCTCCTCGTCGCCATCCTGCTGCCCACCCTCGGCGCCGTCCGCAATCTGGTCCGCCAGACCGAGGCCCAGTCCCAGGCCAGGGGCATCCAGACCGGCCTCACCCTCTTCGCCCAGGACAACAACGCCTGGTTCCCGGGACTCTCCAACCAGGGACGAGCCACACCCTCCGAGTTCAACGACGGCGGATACCGCGGAGCGACCGCCGAACTCGACGCCACCGAACTCGCCTCCGAACTCTCCAGCAGCAACATCAACGATGTCGAAACCTGGTGGGCCGACGCCATCACCTGGACCCTCCTCAACAAAGGCCATGTCACCCCGGACCAGCTGATCTCCCCCGCCGAACCCGACAAGGCCCAGTGGGACGCCGGCTACGAAGACAGTGACCTCACTGACTACCTCGCCCTACACACAGAGACGCAGGGCCCCGCCCACTCCTACGCCTACCTCGATCCACGCAACGGCGACCAGCACCCCATCAATCCCGGACACGGCCCCACCAACCGCGTCCGCATTGCCGCCTGGCGCGACAGCGCCAACAGCCAGATCCCCGTCGTCTCCGACCGCATGCTCCTCGCCGACGGCTCAGACTTCCGTGAACTCGATCCCACCGCAGCCGCGGACTACACCGACGCCAACGACACCGCCACACCGGCAACAGGCTTCTCCGTCCACCAACTCAACACTGGCAACCGCGAGTCCGCTTCATGGCAAGGCGTCGTCGTCATGAACGACGGCTCCGCCTCCTTCCGCGACCGCATCCTCCCCGCCACCCAACTCTCGCAAACCTTCGCCGTCAAACAAAACGCAAACCGCACCGGCGACGACATCTTCTTCCCAACGTCACAAACCGAATCCAACACCGAGATCAACGACGCCGTCATGCTCTACGCCGACACCCAGTAAGGACCGATCATGATCCCTCCCCTCAACCAACACGAGCATGACAGAGGCTCCGGCCTAACGAGCCCCAGGCGGAAGCCTGGGGGCTCAATCCCCTCACGCCGCGCCTTCACCCTCATCGAGATCCTCGTCGTCATCTCCATCATCACCGTCCTAGTCGCTCTCACGCTCGTAGGCGTCACCGCCGTCACCGCCAACTCAAACCAGTGGGCCACCGAATCCACACTCGCCACACTCGACGCAGCCGTCGACGAGTACTACCAGCTCAACAACCGCTACCCCAGAGCCAACACCGGCAACACCGTCTACTGGGATACCTCCCAAAACCGCATGCGCGGATGGCCCGAACAGTTCTTCGATGAGCTCCAGAAATACGGCGACATCGGAGCCATGCTCGGGCCCCTCCTCCAGTCGCCTCCAACCCTCGCCGGTAATGAAGACAACCTCGACATCCGCGACGCCTCGCCCATCGCCGACGGCTGGGGCTACGGCATCGTCCCCATCGTCCCCAGAGACCTCAGCACCAATCCCTCTGTCTCCGATCTACGCCCCTTCTTCTACTCCTCAGGCCCCAACGGCACCGACCAGAACAACACCGACAACGGCGGAATCGAAACCGACGTCGTCATCGCCATGAACGAAAACTCCACCCCCGCCAACCTCGACCTCAACGACATCCAAACCCCCGCCGGCGACGACCTCTACAGCCCCTCCGCTCCGTAATGAAAGGGATGACCATGCATCACCCATCCCCTCTCAACCCCAACACCGCAGCCACCGACCGTACTGAGCGCGAAACGAGCCTGAGGCGCAAGCCTCTGGGCCCATCCCCTCGCAACCTAAACACCACCATCAATCACCTCAAGCGCAACACCCACGCCCAGGCCCATCGGACGGGCTTCTCCCTCATCGAACTCCTCGTCGTCATCACCATCATCCTCATCCTCGCCGCCACCACCGTCGGCACCATCATCACCGTCATGCGGGCCAACAACGTCGGCAACGCCGTCAACGCCATCAACGCCCAGGCCAACACCGCCCGCTCCATCGCCCTCCGCGACGCTACCGAAACCGCCCTCATCTTCCGCTTTGCCCCCTCCGAATCCGATCGCGTCACCCTTCACATCGCCCAGCGGACCAACGCCAACGCAAGCCCCGGCACCACGCCTATCTACGAACCCATCGACGACCGCGCCCCCACACGGCTCCCCGAAGGCGTCCGCATCTTCAGCCCGCTTCTATTCTTCGGCGGGCTCGACTGGGGAACCCCTTACACAGATCCCTCCGCAATACGCTCAGGCTCTGGACAACGCGGGGGCGGGAGCCCTTCCAACAACGCCGTCGTCTACGCCGTCCGCTTCACCCCCAGCGGGCAGCTCATCATCAACGATGAACGCATCGGGTACCTCGATGAATCCACACGTCCTCTCTGGCTTGGCGAGACCATCATCCTCCTCGCCGTCATCGACGAGCGCGAACTCCAGGCTCAGGGCTTCGCGCTCGACGACCAAAATCCCAATCCCATATCTGACCCCGCCAACTACGAAGGCCCCTCCAACGAAACACCCCGCGACTTCATCGAACGAGCCTACGTCCTTAGCGACCCCGATGACCCCGACTTCATCGAAGCCGACATCGCCATCATCACCTACGCACCCAACACCGGACTCTCCTCCGTCCAACGCAACCGCGAAACCCCCTAACACCACCCCGCACACCATGCTAAACCCCAATACCACCATCAAACTCGCCCAGCGCAACCACCGCCGCGCCTACACCCTCATCGAAATGCTCGTCGCCGCCGGCATCCTCGCCTTCGGCCTCATCCTCCTCTCCGCCCTCTTCCCCGTAGGCGGAATCGCCCGAAAAAACGCCGCCGACGACACCTTCGCCAACACCCATGCCCGAAACGTCCTCGCCGTCCTCCAGGCCATGGGACAAACCCAAGTCCTCGACCGATCAGGCGTCACCACCCCACTCGCCGGTTTCGAGCCTCTCGTCGTCGAAATCGATCCTTCGGACGAACCCCTCCGCAACGCCATCAGCCCAAGCGCTAGCGATCGCCGCGAAACCCTCTTCGCCCTTCCCATCATCCCCTCGCCCTCCGACCCCTGGCTCTACCAGGCCCAGACCGACACCCGCTCCCTGACCCGCGGAGCCACCAACACCGACACCATCATCGCCCACTACCCCTTCATCGACTCCTACCGCATCGTCGCCAACACCCTCGGTAACGCCCGCTTCGACAACCGCTACCCCCTCGCCCCCGATGCCCCCGACCCCACCTACGACCACCGACTCCTCGCCCGCGCAACCGCCGATCAACCCCTCGAAGCCGCCGTCTTCGTCTTCCGCAGAGAAGACGCCCGCGACCCCAACGCCCTCGTCATCAACGACTTCAACAACAACAACGAAGTCGACCCAACCCCATTCGGACTCATCGAAATCTCAGGTGCCCTCAGCAACGAGCTCGACCTCGCGACCTCTGGAGCGATCGGCGACGCAACCACGACTTACGGCCTCGAGTTCCCCACCGGCGGAATCCGCAACCACTCCATCCTCATGGTCGGCACCAACCTCCCCCAAGAACCTGCCTTCATCACTCGAATCGTCGGCAGCTTCGATGTCGATGACGATCTCTTCGCCATTCTCGGTGCTGATAGACCCCCCGCTCAAGTAAACCCAGCGAGCCCTGGAACACCCATCGAGTTCGAAATCTTCTGGCTCCCCGCACGAACCGCCACCATCGTCACAGGACTCATCCCATGACCCCCACCACACACCCCAACAACACGCAGTGCCAGCGGGGGGCGCGGGGGGTGCGGGGGGGGTTCTCTCTCATCGAGATGATCACCGCCGTCACCGTCCTCGCCCTCGTCTTCACCGTCGTCGTCTACATCGTCGGTGCCATCCGCGACACCGTGAACCTAGGCGGGGCCCAGGACGAAACCCTCTCCGTCGCCCAGGCCGTCGAAGCCCGCATGCGCGACGACATCGCAAGACTCAACACCGACGCCTTCATGGTCATCCGCGCCGCCTCCGTCACCTACACACCCGACGGATTCGACTCCGCTGACATCGAGCGCGAACACCGCGTCGACCAACTCGCCTTCTTCGCCAACGGACCCTGGACCTCCACCCTCGACAGCACCATCCAGGCCCCCACCGCCTGGGTCTCCTACGGACACCTCCGTTTCGATAACACCGCCATCGTTCCCGAAGGCGACTCCCGCTACGACACCGCGCCACCCCACCTGTCCAACCGCCCCGAGGCCATCAATAAGTTCATCGTCCCCCGCCAGTGGACCCTCGGCCGCAGAACCACCCTCCTCTCACCCATCATCCCAAACGATGACCCTCTAACAGGTGTCCCTTATTACCACACCGCCAGCATCTGGCGCAACGACAACAACTACGCCACGCCACTCCCCAACGCCCAAAGCCGACTGACCCTCATCGACACCGCCACCACCGACCTCGCCGTCGGCAGCATCTCCTCCTACCGACAAGCCCTCCTCCAGCCCGCCGCCACCACCGCCAACATCTACACCTTCATGGGCATGGCCGCCACCAGACGCTGGGGATTCCGCGACTACAACATGCAAGGCGCGATCGTGGCCCCATCCGATCCGCTCTCCTTCCCCCTGCGCTTCCAGGCCCCCCTCGTCGCCGCCTCCTTAGCACCCTACTGCTCCGACTTCCGCGTCGACTACGCCATCGACGCCGACAATGATGGCGCGGTCGACATCCAGGACGCCGACACCACCAACGGCTACCCCGCCCACATCATCTGGCACCGACTCAACCCAAGACCCGCAAACGCCAACGAGTTCGAACGAGGCGGGTCCATCTTCACCTCCGGCGACATGCGTGCCTTCGGCTTCGACATCGCACACGATGACACCGGCATTGGCTTCAATGAGAACAACCCCAACCTTCCCGACTACGGCCGAACCTACGATGAAACCGATTCCAACGTCCGCCAAATCTTCGGTGAAGGACTCGAAGTCACCGGCGACGGCGCCTCCGGCATCTACCGCGCCTGGCCCGTCCTCCTCCGAATCACCATGACCCTCCACGACGCCGAAGGCTACCTCCACCAGCAACACGAGGAAACCCGCGAACTCTACGAGGAAACCGTCGGACAACGAGGCTCCCAATGGGTCTTCCGCGGCGAGCCCGATGGCCAGAAACTCCAGCTCATCCTCCGCGTCCCGCCAAAACCCTGACCCCGCGCCCCAAACGCTGTCCAGGAGCGCCACCATGAACACCACACAACCCCGTAACACAACAAACCGCCCCCCCACAACCACCCGCCGCGGCTCCGCACTCCTCCTCGCCGTCGGCGTCCTCCTCCTCGTCTTCCTCGCAGGCGTCGCCTTCGTCTCCTCATCACAATCCGCCCGCATCGCCGGATCCGCCGCCTCAAGAGCCTCCAGCAACGACGCCGCCATCCAGGCCACTGTCAACTACATCGGACAAGTCATCGCCCGGGACTGGACCGACTACACCACCGGCGTAGCCGGCTCCGAATACCACGACTACCCCCACCCCGATGTCGACCCCTGGCTCGCCTCCACCGAACCCGAAGATTTAGTACGCCTCGATCCTTCTCAGCAGAACTTTTTAGTAGCTGAACCCTTCACCGGTTTTCTTGGATCTCTGGGCCAAGTAAACGATGATGGCGATGGTGACAATACAAACGACTGGGAAGCCTGGCGTAACGTCTCCAACCTGACCGACTCAAACAATACGAAACTCCGATTCATAGACCTTGAGCATTTTCTTCCACTTGGTGATTTTGAGGGTTTAAGCATCTATACAGGTGGTACAGACCTTGCAAGGTCTGCTCTGACATACCACCCTACAACTGAAACATACAGCAACGAAGAGTTCCTTAACGACAGCCGCCCCTTTAACCCCGATCAGGCCGCCGACGCCGACGGCGACGGCTACATCGATTCACGCTGGGTCGAACTCCCCATCAACGCCCCAGGCGGACTCCGCTGGGCTGCCGCGGTCCGAATCATCGACGAGTCCGCCCTCGCCAACGTCAACACCGCCACCGAAATCGAACCCATCATCCTCCAACCTCGGGACAGCATGGTCCTCGGCACCACGCCCGCCGACCTCGACCTCCAGCGACTCCTTGCCCGCACCGACTTCACCCACGATGCCGGCAACAACGCCGACTGGGGAAACCCAAGCCCACTCTGGTTCTCCCAAGGAGAAGGCTACGACGGCTTCGTTGCTAGCGACATCTATCAACAAGTCGGCACCACCGGCGGACAACGCGGCGACTCGCCCTACTACGGCGTCGCCTCACTCGCCGCGCCACCCGTCACCAGCTCACAAGTGCCACGAGAAGCTCTCTACAAGGCGCTCGGATACCCCGAAACTATCGCAGGCAACCCGCCCAGCACGATGCCCTCCGGTGCCTACCCCTACAACCGCACCGACCGCGAAGCTCGCTACCACCTCTTCGGCCGCAACCTCGATCAACCCAGCCTCGCCAGGTACTCAACCACAAACCAAGGCATCTACACAGCCCCTTGGAATGAAAACAACTTCATCCTGGCTGAACGCCCCTACATACCCTTCGGCACCGAAACCCTCGCCGAACTACGCACTCGCTTCGGCCTCAACAGCCCCGGCTGGTCCGCCCTCGAATACAGCCTCTACAACGCCTTCGAAGCCACCGACGGCAACGGCTTCTCCGTCCTCCGCTCCAACCGCATCGAAACCCCGGGCTACGCCTCAAGACGACAGATGCGCCAAGGCATCCGACACCTCATCACCACCTACTCCGGTGCCCGTCAGGTCAGACCAGCTCTAAGCACCACACCTTACTTCGCCACCGCCCCCGACCGCGCCAAACTCAATCTCGACCAACTCTACATCGAGGACACCGCAGGCACCTCACCCTCCCCGGAAGCTCAGGCATTTCTCGATCGCGCCGAAGAAGCCGGACTCACTAGCGCCGAACGCCACGCGCTCCTCGCCAACCTCATGGCCTACCGCATCCCCGGCGTCTACGACGATGTACCCGCTAACTTAGGCGCCGATAACACCGACACCCGAACCAACACACTCTCTGACTTCCAAATCGTCGACGGTGCCACCACCTACACCGGCCTCGAAGCCCAGCCCTTCTTCCGTGAAGCCGTATCAGTCATCATCGCCGAAGACCCACCTGATGCCAATCAACTGGTAACGAATGAAAACCGCTACCTTCTCGTCGAGCTCGCCAATCCATGGAGTGTTGGCATGGGCTACGATGCCGATGTTCAGCTTGAGGACTTCAGCATCACCATCCTGATCAACGGCACTCCACTCGCAGCGGGTGCCATACCGTTGAACCCAGGGACACTCGGACCCGGAGATGAATTACTTCTCTCCTCCCCCGGTATTGATCCAGCCACCAGGACCGCCATCACCGCAGCGATGACCGGGCCCGCTACTCAAGCCATCCTTCCCGATAACGCATGGGCTCAAGGCGACGAGATCACCTTCGAACTCCGCTATACCCTAGGCGGCGCCAATCTTCTCGTTGATCGTTTCGAGGCTAGCTTCAACATCGCCACGGTCACTGACGATCCATTCCCGCTCGATGAAGCCGCGCTTTATGGTGGAGAAGCGATCCCTGCGGATGGTGAAACCGTGGTCTATTCCAACTACCTCCGTCGCGACGACACACCAGCAGCATCATTCGCTCACTTTGTTTTGGAAGACTCCGATCAGAACGAAGTCCCAGCCACCCCATCAAGAACGGTATTTACACCACCACTACCGGCCGACTATTCCGCTGCTTTGCTCGAGACCTTTGGCGACGCCAACAATGGCGTCACCTTCACCCCAGCACCTCCAGACTTCCAACTCCACCTCGGCAAGCAGGCCGATGGCACAACCGCCGACACCACCGCCCCAACCCTCGACTCCGTCGCCGAACTCGGACTCCTCCTCACCGTCGCCCACGAAACCGGCGGCGCTGCCGGCGACATACCCATCTCCGAAAACCTCGCCGCGGCCATCAACGCCGCAAACGAGCGCTACTTCGCAAAACTCGACTGGGAAAACGTACCCGCCGGGTCCAATGACCTCCCCGATCCCGTCAACCTCATGGACCAGTTCACCACCGTCCAGGCCGCCGACTCAGGACTGACCGGCACCGCCACCCCAGCCCTCAACCCCGGCATGGCCTTCGGCGTCGTCAACATCAACACCGCACCCCAACGCGTCCTCGAAGCACTCCCCTACACCCTCGGCGGAAGAGTCTTCAACAACCACCCCATGACACCCGGCAGCGAGATGGGCCAGCAACTCGCCGCAGGCCTCATCGACTACCGCGACAAGCCAGCAACAGCCACCACCATCCCCGGCGTCGGAACCTCACCCTTCGACGTGAACGCCAGACAACAAGCCACCACCGGCGTCACCGGCCTCCGCAATGACCCCGGCTTCGCCTCCATCGGTGAAATCGCCATGGCCCGCACCGCCGCCGCAAGCAACTTCACCTCAACCTACCTCTCCACCGACGGTGCCAATACCAACGAACGCGAGGGCGACTTCACCTCCGACAACGTCACCGATGACCTCGAGGAAGAACTCCTCCCCCTCATCCGCACCGCCGCCCTCACCTCAGTCCGGTCCGACGTCTTCACCGCCTACGTCCTCCTCCAGGGAAGACGCCCCAACCCCGACACCCCCACCACCTTCGACAAAGTCGTCGAGCGCCGCTTCATCGTCACCTACGACCGCTCCAACGTGAACGCCCCCGGCGACCAACCCCGCGTCCTCATGTTCATCGAAGACCGCTAAGCCCCCACCCCCCACTCGGGTGCCACGTCCCTTCAGGGTCGTGCCCACCACCCACAAACTTTCACACCTTCCATCACAACCACAAGACCTCCGCCACCGCGCACAATCACGACCGACCAAACTTCCGTGCGCACATCCGACCGCACTTCAACCCCCATCGGTCACGTTTGATTGACGAGTGCGCACAAAAAACCACCCCATCTCACCCCAAAACCGTCCTATAAGATCAAGTCTTTTCGCCAACACAACACCGATTCCCCTAACCAACGAACTTTTTTCTCACCAATTCGTAACAAGGGGTATTGACACCAACATCTTGCTGTTAAAATAGGGATACTTCTCTTCTCCTCCTGGGCCGGCGTCGGGCACCTTTCCCGCCGCCGGCTCTTCTTTTACCCTGATCAAACCACCCCTCCAGCGGCCCGCCCTGCCCAAAAAAGCAGAAGGGTCGGCGATCTAACTCTAGACGGAGCCTCACCTTGCCTGACCAACCCCCCGCCCGTCCCCACGACCCCGACTGCATCTTCTGCCGCATCATCCAGGGCGACATCCCCTGCCACAAACTCCACGAAGATGACCACACCCTCGCCTTCCTCGACATCAACCCCGTCGCCCCCGCCCACACCCTCCTCATCCCCAAAGCCCATTACGCCACCCTCGATCAGCTCCCCCCCGCCACCGCCGCCGCCCTCTTCGCCCCGATCCCGAAGCTCGCCGCAGCCGTCACAAAATCAGTCGGTGCTGAGGCTTACAACATCCTCCAGAACAACGGCGTCGCCGCCGGGCAGGCCGTCCACCACGTCCACATCCACATCATCCCCCGCGGTCTACCCGACTCGAACTTCACCTTCACCTGGCCCGCCACCCACCTCGACAACGACCACGCTGCGGACCTCATCCAGAAAATCCGCGCCAACCTCTAACCCGCGATCGGCCACGAGCCCCGTTTTCCTCAGTGGTTACAGCGACCCCTTAGTCGATGGCATATCCCCACGCGTCACCCGCGTCGCCTGATAAAGCGCCCGCCCAAACGCCTTGAAGATCGCCTCCGCCACGTGATGATCGTTCTCGCCGTGCGGCACCTCGATGTGCAGATTAAACCGCCCCGCCTGCGCGATCGCGTGCATAAACTCTTTCACCAACTGCACATCGAATGCACCGATCTTGGCCCCCGGCCCGCTGAAACCGTCCGCAAACACCAGCGAAAACCGCCCCGACAGGTCCACCGACACCCGCGCCAGCGACTCGTCCATCGGAACCGAGGCAAACCCATACCGCTCAAGACCTTGCCGATCCGCTAGGGCCTGATTCAGCGCCTGTCCCATCACGATCCCCACATCCTCCACCGTGTGGTGATCGTCCACGTGCGTGTCCCCCCGCGCCGTCACCTGCAGGTCAAACCGCCCGTGCCGCGCGATGTGATCGAGCATGTGGTCAAAGAAACCCACGCCAGTTAAGCACTTATAGTCAGGACCGCTCTCCTTGCAGTCCAGCCCAAGCTCCAGCGTGATCGCGGTCTCGCTGGTCGTGCGCTCAATTTTCGAGGTCCGGGTGGGGGGGGGATTCACAGGGTTAAACCTTGGCTGGCTTGAGGATAAGGTCGATCGCGCTGAGCAACGCCCGATTCTGCTCCGGCGTGCCCACCGTGATCCGGAGCTTGTCGCGCAGACGCTCCTGATCGAAGTATCGCACCAGAATCCCCGCCGCCTTGAGCCTTCCGTAAAACTCCCCCGCTGGAACCGACCCCACAGGCACCTGCGCCAGCACAAAGTTGCTCTCGCTACGACCCACCACAAATCCACGATCCTGCAGGGCTTGCGTCATCACACCTCGCTGCTCGATCACCCGATCCCACGTCGATCGGGCGTAGGCCTGGTCGCGGATCGCCGCCTCCGCCGCCGCCTGCGCGACGATATCGGTATTGAACGAATCCCGCGCCTTGTCCATCGCTGCGATCAGCCCCGCGTGCCCAAGTCCATAGCCGAACCGCAGCCCCGCCAGACCGTAGCCCTTCGATAACGTCCTGAGAATCAGGACGTTATCCAGCCCACGCTTCGCATCCAGCAGCGGCAACGCACTCCGCCCCGCGAAGTCCACATACGCCTCATCAACCAGCAAAATCCCGCGTCCCTGCAGCGCTCCAGCAACCTCAGCGAGCCGATCGATCGACTCCAGCCGCCCCGATGGCGCGTGCGGGTTGACCACAAACGCGATCCCCACCGGCCGCTGCGCCAGCCGACCCTCCCAGCCCTCCGGCAGTCCGAACGCGTCCGTCAGCATCTCGGCGTAGACCGGCGTCCCGTGGATCCCGGCCAGCACGCGGTATAGCGAGTATGTCGGCTCAGCGACCGCGATTCCACGGCCGTCGGACTGCGGATCGGTGAAGACCGTCAACGCGAGCCGCAGCAACTCGTCCCCGGCGTTGGTCGCAATAACATTCTCTGGCTTGACGCCGTGGACCTCCGCTGCGGCGCGGCGAAAGCTC
Organism: Phycisphaeraceae bacterium; assembly: GCA_040222855.1. Lineage (NCBI taxonomy): Bacteria > Pseudomonadati > Planctomycetota > Phycisphaerae > Phycisphaerales > Phycisphaeraceae > Phycisphaeraceae bacterium. The sequence goes on from JAVKCD010000025.1 coordinate 878,253, forward strand.
GCGGCCGTCGGCGGGGGGTACTTGCGGAGCAGCTCCCCGCTGACCCCGGCAATCGCTTCGAGCACCTTCGGCGACGGCGGGTAGGGGTTCTCATTGGTATTGAGCTTGATCGTCTTGCCGTCAGTCGGCTGCTCCCCGGAGACGTAGGCAGAAAGCTCGGTGATGTTCGGACGCTCGTACGGCATGACTCTAGTTTAGGGCACCAGAACCATCTGCGATAAATCGCCAAGGCTCGATCCTGACGCCGGTCGGCAGCGTGCGGCTGCGTTACACTGATGAAATCGCACCCCTTGAGAGACGCTGATGACCGACCTGCCGCTGAGTCTGCCGGATATTACCGACGCCGAGATCGATGCCGTGGTGGAGGTGCTCAGGTCGGGGCGGCTGAGCATCGGGCCGAAGCAGGAGCTGTTCGAGGACGTCATGGCCGGGCGGATTGGCAGGCGGCACGGCATCGCGGTGTCGTCTGGCACGTGCGGGCTGCACTTGATTCTCCTGGCCTTGGGCGTCGGCCCGGGCGATGAGGTGGTGACGACGCCGTTTAGTTTCGTCGCGTCTTCCAACGCCATTGTGATGTGCGGCGCTACGCCGGTGTTTGTTGATATCGATCCCAAGAGCCTGAACATGACAGCGGAGGCGGCGGAGCGGGCCATCACCGAGAAAACCAAGGCGATCCTCGCCGTCGAGGTCTTCGGCAACCCGACCCACATGGATCAGCTCGAACGTCTGGCCAACAACCACGAGATCGCGCTGGTCGAGGATTCCTGTGAGGGTCTTGGCGGGGTGTGCGCCGGCCGGAAGATCGGGAGCTTCGGGCGGGCGAGTGTCTTCGGCTTCTATCCGAACAAGCAGATCACCACCGGCGAGGGCGGGATGATCCTCACCGACGACGACCGGCTGGCGTCGCTCTGCCGATCGATGCGCAACCAGGGTCGTCCCGACCCCAAGGCCCAGCGGCGCGAGCCGGTGGGTGGCGGGCAGTCGACCGGGTCCTGGCTGAGCCACGAACGGCTCGGCTACAACTACCGGCTCTCCGAGATCGCGGCGGCGCTGGGGCTCACGCAACTCGACCGCCTCGACGGCATCCTGGAGCGCCGGCGTGATGTGGCCTACGAGTACATCAACATGCTCAAGGACCTCGACGACATCATCCTCCCCAACATGCCGCCCGGCGAGGAAGACACGATGTCGTGGTTTGTGTTCGTGGTCCGGCTCGCGGCTGAGTACGGCCGGCAGGAGCGAGACCGGATCATCGGCGGGCTCCGGCGGCACGATGTGGGCGCGTCAAACTATTTCCCGTGTATCCATCTCCAGCCCTATTACCGGGAACACTTCGGCTACAAGCAGGGCGACTTCCCCGTCGCCGAGTCGATCAGCGACCGGACGATCGCCCTGCCGTTCTTCAACCGGATGGATGCAACACAAATCGAGTTGGTGTGCCACACGCTCAAGGTGATGATTCAGCGCGAGCAGTTGCTCCGGCGATGATCGCTTACAGCGGTTGATTCTTAGGGATCCCCGGGTCGCGCGGATAGGTCTTGGGGGTGTTGCGTTCTTTATGAATCAGGACGAGCACTAGGTCGTTGTCGAAGCCTTCCGGGTAGGCGTCGATGACCTGGACTTCGCCGCCGCCGAGGACGGCGAGGGCGTCGGCGGAGCGGGCGAGTTCTTCTTCGACTCGGGGACCCTTCATGGCGATCGCCCACCCGTCCTGGCGGACAAACGGGAGAGCGAGTTCGAGCACCGTGGGCAGCGGGCCGAGGGCGCGGGACAGGGCGATGTCGTATTGCTGACGATGGTTGGAATGCTTGGCCAGACGCTCGGACCGCTCGGCGACAGCTGTGACGTTGGGGAGGCCGAGTTGATCCGCGGCTTCCTGGACGAAAGCGATTTTCTTCTGCGTGGAATCAACCAGCGTGAAGCGGAGGTCGGGTCGTGCGATGGCCAGCGGGAGACCGGGGAGGCCCCCGCCTGTGCCGAGGTCGATGATGCGGGCGTGGTCGGAAAGTTCTTCGAGGGCGGGGAGCACGGTCAGGGAGTCGAGAATATGGCGCGACCACGCCGCCTCGGGCTCGCGGATCGCGGTGAGGTTCATCGTCTGGTTGCGTTCGAGCAGCAGAGCCAGGAACAGGCCGAGCTGCAGCCAGGTCGAGTCTTCGATCTCGAAGCCTAGTTTCTCGGCGTCGGCTCGGGCGTTGTCAGGGACGGGGAGAGGGTTGGTCATGGAGGGCAGAGGATAGCGGGGCGCAGCAGGTGGCGGGCTGGCATGACTGATCCCGAGTCAGCCTTTGGCATGACTCGGTCCACCCAGCCATAAGGTCACTGAAAGATCGCTTCGGCGTTGTCGAACTCGAAACTCGGCCGGGCGAGCGGGGCCGGGCGGCGGGAGGCGAAGTTGAGAACCAGGCCAATCATGACGGCGGAGAAGAGCAGCGACGACCCGCCGTAGGAGACGAAGGGCAGCGTGATGCCGGTGATGGGCAGGAGGCCGACGGTCATGCCGATGTTGATCGAGGCCTGCGTGAAGAGGATGCCGGCAAAACCGACGGTGGCGAGGCGAGCAAAGGGGTCTTTGAGTTCCGCGGCGATCAAGACCATCGCGGTGACGATCATCATGTAGAGGGCCATGAGGCCGAACCCGCCGAGCCAGCCCCAGCGGGCACAGACGACGGCGAAGATCATGTCGTTGTGGTCGAAGGGGAGTTTGTTGAGCTGGATCATGTCGCGGACGCGCTGGGGGTCGTAGCCGGTCAATCCGCCTGCGGAAACAAGGGTCATGGCGGTGTCCTGCTGGTAGCCGGTGGTGGTGGCGTAGCGGGTATCACCCTGAGCGAGAGAGATCATCGAGACGATGCGTTCGCGCTGGTGGGGCTTGAGGAGTTGCATCGAGTCAGGCGCGTAGAGTGCGATGAGGATGTTGACGCCAATGACGACCGCGGCGACGCCGATGAGCCCGACGAGGTGTTTGAGACGAGCGCCCGCGGCGAGGAGCATGATGAAGAGGGTCGGCGCGAACAGGATGGCCGTCCCGAGGTCGGGCTGTTTGAGTATGAGCGCGACCGGCACGAGCATCAGCAGGAAGGGTTTGAGCAAGCCGAGCAGGGTGCGGTGTGATTTGCGGTGACGCAGGTACCACGCCATGGCGAGGACGAAGGCGACCTTTGTCAGTTCAGCGGGCTGGAAGTTCATCACGCCGAGGTTGATCCAGGCCTTGGCCCCGTTGATGACGGGCACGAGCCAGCGTGGCGTGAACGGGAGGACCAGCAGGATCAGCAGTGCGAGGGCGAAGGCCATCAGCGGGTACGCCGAAGTGCCGATCCACCGCGGCCTAGGCAGGAAGGCGACCAAGAGCCCGAAGATGGCGATGGGCACCCAGACCGAGCCCTGCCTTGAGGCGAGGCCGGGTTCGACGATGCCAATCGAGAAGATGCCGACCGTCGTGAGCAAGACCGCACCGATCAGGAGGATCCAGGCGGCGCTCTTCGTGGCGACGCGAGTGAGTTGATCGAAAAGATGCTCAATCGGCTCGGGGAGCTTCATCAAAGATAGCCCTCCAGGCGGAGAGCGCGGACGACTTCGTTGAAGATCGGGCCGGCGGCCTGCGAGCCGGAGCCGGCGTACTCGACGACAACGGCAATGACGACGACCGGTGGCCCGCCTTCGGGTCCGGCGAGGCCAACGAACCAGGCATGGTCCTCGTCCTCGGCCATGCGTTCGAGTTCGCCTTCATCGCGCTCATTGTTGAAGTTGCGATCGACCCAGCGGACCGAGCCGGGGTCGGCGGTACCCGATTTGCCCCAGATGGTGACGCCTTCGACGTTGTTAATCTTGGCTCGTTCGCCCTCGGCCTGGACGAAACGACCCGTTCCCTGCGGGGCCTCGACGACCTGTCGGAGTCCGGCCATGGCTTCGTTAACGGCTGCGCGCGGGAGTTCGAGGTCTCTGGCTCCGCGGTCTTCGGGGTAGGGCTCGAGATAGACCGAAGGGCGGTAGGCGATCCCACCCCGGGCCAGCGTGGCGTAGGCAGCGGCGGCCTGGAGGGGGGTCCATGTGACAGGCCCCTGCCCGATACCCATGAGGGTGGCATCGGTCTCGCCTAAGCGGCCAAGAAGCGTGCCATCCGGTAGGTCGCCAGAATGTTCATCGGGAAGCCCGCAAAGGGTCGCGGTGCCGAGACCAAATCGCTGGAGCCAGGTGACCATCCGATTCATGCCAAGGTCACGACCAAGGGTATAGAAGTAGATGTTGCAAGACTGTTCGATGGCCGCCGCGCCGTCGAGGGGGCCGTGGCGCATCAGGAATCGCTTGAAGATCCAGCAGCGGAAGCGATCGGGGTGATCCGCGTGAAGGTGGCCGTTGCAGGTGATGGTGTCTTCCGGCCCGATGACGCCTTCGGCCATTGCCGCGGCCAGGATCAGAGGCTTGATGATGGAGCCCGAGGCGTAGGCACGACTGACCGGGCGGTTGAGATACGGCAGGTACTCGGCATCGCGGAAGACCCGTTCGGGGTGCTCGCGGCGTTCTCGGATCGACATCCCCGGCGCGGTGACGGCGGCGAGGATCTCGGAGGTCTCGACATCGAGCACCACGACCGCGCCCGCGAGAGGTTTGCCGGTCTGCCCTTCAGCGGATTTCCGGTGCCAGGGCTGGAGGGTCATCAACCCGATGTCCGGGTGCATCAAAGCCTGGATGCGGGCCTGCAGGTCGATGTCGAGGGTGATGCGAACGTCTTCACCTGCGACGGGGGCGAGTCGTTCTTCTTCGCCGGTGTCGAGGAACGTGACGATGCGCCCGCGAGACCCACGGAGCCGGCTCTCCTGAGTCCTCTCGACACCAAACGCCCCGGTCCTGTCACCGGGGAGGTAGCCGCGGAGGTCGGTGCCGGTCTCGCCCGAGGGCAGGAGCACGCGGAAGGGTCGGCGGTCTTCATCCTCCTCGTAGGTTCGGCGGAGTTGCCCGATGATGTGCAGGGCGACGCCTTCGACATCGACAAGGACCGGGGTGTCCGAGCGGAGAGGTCCGGGCAGTCCCTGGCGATCGACCTCGACGGTCATGGTTTCGAGGGGGTAGCGCCGCTGACGCGGGCGCTCCATGCGGACCTGCTTCCAGACGGCGAGGCTGGGGTCGCTGGGGGCTTCGGCGATGAAGGACTCGACTTGGACGCGTGTGCGCTCGGAAACATCACGGACGATGGAGTAGTGCTGGCGCTGCTCGGCGATCGCGGTGGCGACATCAGCCAGAGAGACGGCGTGGCCATCGGACTCAGTTCGGCGTTGCTGGCGGAGGTCCCAGACGTGGGCGGCGAGGGCCTGGACGCGTCGGCGGATGTCGTTCTTGGCCTCCTCGATGTCGGCTCGGGACGTGTCGCCGGGCGACCACTGGCCGAGGTCGGCGAGGGTCTGCCAGAGGGTCTCGATCTGCTGGAGGTAGCCCTCGGCGTTCCGCTCGATGCGGGCTTCGCGCTCTTCGGGGGCGGCCTCGGCCCACCACCCGCGATCGGAGCGGGCGTCGATCCGTGCCCGGTCGTAGGCCCACTGGCCGGTGATCACGGTGTAGTTGATGGTCACGTCCCAGCCTGGCTCATCGTGAGCCAGAACGCGGCCGTAGCGGTCGATGATCCGCCCGCGCCGGGTCTCGACCAGAGCGGGCGTGCGCATGGCCTCTTCGGCACGCTGGAGCCGTGACTCGTGGATATCGCCCAGAGACAGGCGAGCGGCCTGGGCCATCAGGCTAAGGGAGACCAGACATGCAACAGAAAACAGCAACCACAGTCGCCTGTGGAACATGCTGGGGATCGCGCTGCGCAGGGCCCTGCGGATCACGTGCTTGTCACCTCCGATACCACCTTAAGGCTATCGGGTTGATCCAGATTAAACCGGGAAATCTCCCAACCCAACCATATGGCTGATGGGAGCATCGATCGCTTGTAATCAGGCTCAGTGGGCTGCCGAGGCGAGGGCCTTGGCGCGGGTCTGGAGCTTCTGCTGCCGCTGCTTCTCGGACGGGCTGGTCTGAGGGGCGTCATCGGCCTCTGCCTGAGCCTCGGCGACGATCTCGGCGGAGAGTTCCTCGGTCGGGATGGCCTCGGGGGTCAGGACGGTGAGGTGGTTGTCCTGGACCTGAGCAAACCCGCCATTGACGAAAAAGGTCTTCGAGCTGCCCGAGCTGGCAAAATCGACGCGGAGGGTCGAGAGGCCGAGTTGGGCCATGAGGGGAGCCCGTTTGGCCATGACGCCGAGCTTACCATCGTGGAGCGGGATCGAGGCATAAGCGACCTCCTCGTCAAAGACCTGCTTCTCGGGCGTGATGATGGTGCAGCGGAAGGGATGGATCATGGGTCAAGGACTCCGTAGGGGAACGGTAGTTTAGCGGGTTCGCGGGCGGGTTCCCAGTGGAGCCAGGGCGAGGATAGCGAGAGCGATGATGCTGGCGGGTTCAGGCACGGCGTCGGCAAAGTGGATGTCGTCGAGCCAGACCTGGGCGCCGCTCGGGCCGTCGTAGGTCAGGCTAAGAGTGACGTGATCGAGGCCGAGCCAGGACGGGTCCTCGATCCGGGCATAGCCCTGACGCAGGCCTGGCTCCGGGAGCGTCTCGGGCGCTACGAGGTGACCAAGGTCCAGCGTCCTGCCATCGCGATCGGTGAGTCGGATCGTGAGTGCGCCAGCGGACGTCTGGTGCTCATAAGCGAAGGTCAGGTAGAAGGGGTCCATCGGCGTATCGAGGACCTGGGACACGGTGACGGGAGAGCCGGCGATCATCTGCAGGAGTTCGTCGTTTTCGAGATAGGGGTTGTGGCGGGTGATCGCGGTGCCCCCGCCGGAGTCGACCGACCAGCTCCCGAGGCCGTTGCGGAAGTCGGGATCGGTGATCTGCAGGGCTCCGTATGTGGCGAAGATAATGAAGGGCTCGTAGCCCTTAGTCCCGTTCCATGTCTGGCTGTTGCGGCTGACGAAGCTGGCGCTGTTGTTGAAGCTGTTGGTTGCGTTGCGAAGACAGAGGGAGAGATAGCCGTCTTGCTCCCAGCCCGTCAGACCGGCACCGATATCGAACTCGTACCAGATGCCCGCGTAGCCGGGGCCGATCCATGTGTTGGTGATCACGCGGTTGGTTAGGTAACGACTACGAAAGTCAGAGGGGAAGGGCATCGAGGCTTCGGAGAAGTTATCGTCGTCGTAGTGATAAACGTTGACTTGCGAGGCGGTGTCGTTGTGCCCGCCGTAGAGGTAGAGCTTGGCATCACGAAAGGCCACGGCGGAAGACCAGGAGGTATCGAACTTCATGAGGATTCGTCGGCCGGTGTAGATCTGAGATGGGCCTTCGCCCCACTCGGTATGAAGCGTTGAGCCGGTGGTGCTGTTGCCGACGCCGGAGTATGTGATCGCGCCATCAGCGACGGGCATCAGCTTGCGATCGACGGCAAGACACGGGGTGGTCGAGAGGATGAGGGCGAGCGCAACAACAGCGTGCGTCTGGTTCATAGCGGGCTCCCTTCCGTCAGTAGATTTCTGCTGAGATACAACATCTCGATGGCCTAAGCAGAGGCTTGGCTCAGCACGTCTATGGATATTTTACTCTTGTTATTAAGCTTGTCCGTAGGGGAGTTCACTTAGCCCGCAAGTGTGTGGGATCTGCAGGACGAAAAACCCCTGCTCGGTCCGTGCTCAAGCGTTAAGTCTGGCCTAAATCAGGCTATTGCTTCTTCGCCATACAGAACTTTCGCCAGATACTGGCCGGTGTACGACTCCGGGTTCTCGGCGACTTCCTCCGGGGTGCCGGTGGCGATGATGGTTCCGCCGGCGGCACCGCCTTCGGGGCCTAGGTCGATGATGTGGTCGGCGGCTTTGATGATGTCGAGGTTGTGCTCGATGACCAGGACGGTGTGGCCGTCATCGGCAATCGTCTGCAGGACGTGGAGCAGGCGTTCGACGTCGGCGAAGTGGAGGCCGGTGGTGGGCTCATCCAGAACGTAGAGGGTGTGGCCGTTGGGGCGTTTGCCAAGCTCGGTGGCAAGTTTGACGCGCTGCGCCTCGCCGCCAGAGAGGGTGGTCGAGGCCTGGCCTAATTGGAGGTAGGAGAGGCCAACGTCGTTGAGGGCGGTGAGCAATCGTTTCACATCGGGGAAGGCGTCGAAGAAGGCGAGGGCGTCTTCGATGGTCATGTCGAGCACATCGGCGATGTGCTTGCCGCGGTACTTGATCTCCAGAGTCTCGCGGTTGTAGCGAGCGCCCTTGCAGGTCTCGCAGGGGACAAAGACATCGGGGAGGAAGTGCATCTCGATGCGCTTGACGCCCTGACCCTGGCAGGCCTCGCAGCGGCCACCTTTGACGTTGAAGGAGAAGCGACCGGGTTTGTAGCCGCGGGCCTTGGCTTCGCGGGTCTGGGTGAAGAGGTTGCGGATGGCATCGAAGACGCCGGTGTACGTCGCCGGGTTGGATCGCGGCGTGCGGCCAATCGGCGACTGATCGACCTCGATGATTCGCTCGACCTTGTCGGCCCCTTTGATCCGTTTGTGGGCACCGGGTTTATCGCGTGAACCCAGGACCTCACGCTTGACGCCCTTGAGAAAGATCTCGTTGACGAGCGTGGACTTGCCGGAGCCGGAGACGCCAGTGACGACCACCAGCCCGTGCAGCGGGAAGGCTACATCGATGGTCTTGAGGTTGTTCTCCGAAGCGCCGTAGACGGTGATGGCGTCGGTGGTGGTCGAGAGGACCCGGCGTTCCTCGGGTGTGGGGATCTCGCGGGTGCCAGCGAGGTACTGACCGGTGAGTGACTTGGGGTCGGCGGCGACCTCATCGGGCGTGCCTTGGCTAACGATCTGCCCGCCGTGGCGTCCGGGTCCGGGGCCGATGTCGATCAGTCGGTCAGCCGAGCGGATCGTGTCCTCATCGTGCTCGACAACCAGTACGGTGTTGCCGATGGACGTGAGTCTGCGGAGGGTGGCGATGAGACGATCGTTGTCTCGCTGATGCAGGCCAATGGTGGGCTCATCGAGGACGTAGCAGCAGCCGACGAGCCCGGAGCCGACCTGCGTGGCGAGTCGGATGCGCTGAGACTCGCCGCCCGAGAGCGTGCCGGTGGTGCGCGAGAGGGAGAGGTAGTTCAGACCAACGGACATCATGAAGCCGAGACGTGATCGTATTTCCTTGAGGATCGGCTCGGCGATGGCGGTCTGTTCGTTGTTGAGGATCAGGTGCTCGAAGAAGCCGGAGGCCTCGTCGATCGTCATGGCGACCACGTCCTGGATGTTGATCAGGCGTCGAGGTTCCGCTGGCGGGTCGCCGGGGTTGACAAAGGTGTTCTCATCGGTGCCAAAGCTCCCTACCTGACCAGCCTCGGGCAAGGCATGGAGGAACACGTGCATGGCCTCGGTGCGGAGTCGCCCGCCACGGCAGGTCTGGCAGGGCTTCTCGGATTGGTAGCTGTGCAGCCGGGATTTCACGAACTCGGAGTCGGTGGTCTCCCAGCGGCGTTGGAGATTGGGCACGACGCCCTCGAAGTGGGTGTTGTACTTCTCCTCATCCTTGGGTGTCGTGCCATTCATCAGGATGGCGCGGATGGCTTTGGGCAGTTTGTTGAAGGGGGTGTCGATATCGACATCGAAGTCTTTGCAGAAACGGCGCGTGGTGCGGCTGTAGTAGATGTTCATGCGCACGCCGTTCTTGCGCCAGGGTTGGATAGCGCCGTTGGCGAGCGAAAGCGACTGGTCAGGAACGATGAGGTCGGGGTCGAACTCGAGGATGTTGCCCAGGCCATTGCAGGTCGGGCAGGCACCGTAGGGCGAGTTGAACGAGAACAGTCGGGGCTCGAGCGCTTCCAGCGAGCACTCGGGGTGAATCGGACAGGCGTGCTTCTCGCTGAACAGAGCATCTTCCCACCCCCCCGCCCCCCCCACACCCCCTAGGCCCTCTGCTCCGCCGGTCAGATCGGGCGTCTCGATCGAGAGAATCACCAGGCCTTCGGCGAGGCCGAGGGAGAGTTCGATCGAATCGGCCAGGCGGGTGCGTGTCGTCGCCTCGGCTTCTTCATCGGACTTGCGGATGACGATGCGATCGACCACAGCGTCGATCGAGTGCGCCTGATACCGCGAGGTCTTGGTCGTGAAGGGCGTGCCGTCCTTGGACTCGGTGATCTCGCGAAGGTCCATGACCTCGCCATCGACACGGGCGCGGACGAAACCCTGGCGAAGCAGACTCGCGAAGACTTCTTTGTGCTGGCCCTTCTTGCCACGGATCACCGGCGCGAGCGCCATGAGCCTGGTTCCATCGGCGAGGTTAAGGGCGTGGTCGACGATCTGCGTCGCCGACTGCATGGCGATGGGGTGCCCGCAGGCGGGGTCATCGGGAGAATCACGGTGCCAGCAGCGGGCCTCGCCGGCACGCGCGAGCAGCAGCCGGAGGTAGTCGTAGATCTCGGTCGTCGTCGCGACAGTCGACCGCGGGTTGTGCGAGGCAGAGCGTTGCTCGATGGCGATCGTGGGCGGGAGGCCTTCGATCGATTCGACATCGGGCTTCTGGAGTTGATCGAGGAACTGGCGGGCGTACGCCGAGAGCGACTCCATGTACTTCCGCTGGCCTTCGGCGTAGATGGTGTCAAAGGCGAGCGTCGATTTGCCGGAGCCCGATAGCCCCGTAATCACCACGAGCTGGTCGCGAGGAATATCGATGTCAATGTGCTTGAGGTTGTGCTCGCGAGCGCCGCGGATGGCGATGACAGGGGATGAGGCGTTGTCGGTGGGCATGGGCGGAGTATAGGACGGCGTGAAGGCTTCTCGGGGCACGATGATTACTGAGACTTTGGGCGGGAATTAAGACGGGCCCGCGTCTCCTTGCGGATCGCAGGCCCGTGCGGGGGGGGGCTAGATTTGGCTCTGCGTCAGAGCGTTGCTGAAGTATACGGCAAAAGTGACATAAAGCGAGCCCGTTTGATGGCCTGGGACAGAAGTCTTTGCTCGCGGGCGGTCAGGCCGGTTTTTTTGCGGGACTGGATCTTGCCGTTGGGGGTCAGAAAACGGCGGAGATCATCGGCTCGCTTGTAGTCGATGTGCAGGGTGCCATTCGAGGACCTGGCGGTGACCTGAACGCGGGCACCGGGTGTGAAGGATCGAAAATCTGCCATAGTCGTGTTCTCCGTCGTGGTTTGTAGCCCCTCGTTGCATCAAAGGGGCGACGGTTTCGAGCTAAGCACTATAGCAGGAGCCAAGTGAGGGGGAAAGCCGGTCATTCAGAAGGGCCGGATTCTCGATGATTGAAAGCTTTATCTTTATCGATGACAGATATTTACACGATTTCAAGGGGTGGTTTGTCGGCTTTGCTGATGAGCACCTCAAGCGACTCGGGCACGAGGTCGAGGATGCGTCGGCGGTAGGTGGGGAGATAGCAGCGTTCGGTCTGGGTGTGGCCAGCAAGGATGAGCCCGATCCCCTTGGAGGTGGCGTCCAGAGCGTCGTGGTGGCGAACTTCGCCGGTGAAAAAGACATCAATGTCGCCTGCTTCGGGGATCAGGCTGGCACCCGCTCCGGCACAGAGGCCCACCCTACGGATGGACCCGCTCCTGGCGGGTCGATGAACCTTCAAATAAGGCTGTTTGAGGCCCTTGCGCAGGCGTTCGACGATTTTTGAGAAGGACATCACCCGTTTTAACTCCAAAACACGGCCCTGTCCGGCGAGGGCGGGGGTGTCCGGCGCGGGTTCGAGCTCAATGATGTCGAAAGCGGGTTCCTCGTAGGGGTGAACAGCCCTCAGCAGGCCGACCGCTGGCTCGATCAGGTGTCGCGGGACGACGATCTCCATGCGGATCTCGTGGACCCGTTCGAGATTGCCGGGGACGCCGACGGCGGGTTGGCTGCCCGGCATCGGCCTGAACGTGCCGTGGCCGGCGTGCACAAATGAGCACGCCTCGTAGTTGCCAATGACGCCAGCCCCGATGGTCGAGAGCGCATTGCGGAGGCGGTCCTCGCTGGATTCCGGAATGAACGTGACGAGCTTGACGTGCTTCTGAGCGTTGAGTTTGGCGGGAAGGATCGGGCGGACACGACCGGTGCCAATGAGAGAGGCAAGAAAATCGTTGAGCCCGTTGGGCGCGGCGTCCAGCGCGGTATGAGGGGAGTAGACCGTGATCCCGGCACGAGCCGCCTGCCAGGCTAACGCGCTCTTGGGGTGATCATTGGTCAGTCGCTCAATCGGTTTAAACAGAGGCGGATGGTAGGCGATGATAAAGTCGGCCTTGACGCTGCGCGCTTCCGCGAGCACCGCGCCGGTCAGATCAATGCAAAGCAGAACGCGTTTGATGCGTGCCGAACGATCCCCGATGTGCAAACCAACCTGATCCCAACTCTCGGCCAGCGTCGGTGGGGCGATCTGCTCAAGTGATTGGATAAGGGCGTCAGCTTTCATGCACCTGAGAATACGGCGGGCCACGGGATTTTGCAGGCGATCACGCGAGTGGTCGATGACTGGTTAGTGGAACAGCGGCTTGCGGCCCCTCTCGGAAGTACGTCTATGAGCAGTGTTCTCGATCGTGAGACATCAACGGTTCGGGTGGGTGCGATGACGCCCGCGATCGTCGAAGAGCGGGTTCGACTCGGCGCCCGGCTACTTAAGGCCGCTCAGGACCGACTCGAAGCGCGCGAGGAGCTGAACCTGGTCACCGCATCGGCTCTGGATGATGCGAGGACCCGGCTGGCGGCGGCGGAGAAGCGCGTGGCAGAACAGGCCAAGGCGTTGGATACAGAGAAGCAGCGGAGAGTCAATGAGAACGAGGCGCTCAAACAGGCACTGGGCATCCTGACTCAGCAGTTGGCATCGTCGGAGAGGGCGATGCAGCAACTGCAGAGACGGGTGGACCTCCAGGACCGGCACCTGTCAGAACTCAGCACCGCCCTGATCAAACTCGAGTCGCGGCCTGCGGCGATGCCTCCGGTGGAGGTAGACCCAGGGATGGTGGCCAAGGTGGTTGAGCAACCGCTGACGCTCGAGACCCAGACCACAGTCACGCAAGCTGGAACCGACCAGAAGCGACCGGTCTACGGCAAGCTCCTCGCGCAACTCCGTCAACAGGTCCAAGAGCCCGCAGAGACCACTGCCGAGCGGCCCAGCGCAGCCTGATCGCCCACGTATTCAGTAACTGATGGGGGTCGGAGCCAACGCCTTGGTGAGCTGCCGTAGGGCCTGCTTGATGCGCTGCTCGTTCTCGACAAGCGCGAGTCGGACGTAGCCTTCACCGCGCGGACCGAATGCCGCACCGGGGGTCATCGCAACCTCGGCATCGTGAACCATGGCCAGACACAGTTCATTCGTTGAGTTGCTGTACGCGGCCAGATGCTCGGGATTGACCTTGGCCCAGACAAACATCGTGGCACGCGGGCTCTCCACTTGCCAGCCGAGCTTGCGTAGGCCCGCGACCAGGATGTCACGGCGTTTGCCGTAAACCTCGTTCTGCTTCTGGATGTGCTCGTCGCCCGAGCGCATGGCGATGATCGCCGCGATCTGCACCGCTTGGAAAATGCCGTAGTCGTAGTAACCCTTGATCGTTGAGAGCGCCTTGATCATCTGGGCGTTGCCGCAGCAAAAACCGATACGCCATCCAGCCATGTTGTAGGGCTTCGAGAGGGTCGAGAACTCGACGCCATACGCCTTGGCGTTGGCGGCCTGGAGGTAACTCGGAGCTTTGTAGCCGTTGAAGGTGGTCTCGCCGTAGGCGAAGTCGTGCAGGACCATCACCTGATGTCGCTCGGCGAGTTCGACCACGCGATCGAAGAAATCGGGCTCGACCGTCAGAGTCGTCGGGTTGTGCGGGTAGTTGAGGATCACGACCTTGGGCTGAGGCGTCAGCGTGTCGAGGACGTTGTGGATGCGATCAAGGAATGCCTGGTCGTTGCCGAGAGGCACGGTCACCGTAGACCCCCCCGCCAGGACCACGGCGTAGGTATGAATCTGAAACGCTGGGTCGGCGACGACCGCGATGTCACCCGCCCCAAGCAAGGCCAGACACATATGGCTAAAGCCTTCTTTGGAGCCGATCGTGGCGATGACCTCGTGGTCGGGATCAAGCTCGACGCCCCAGTTCCGCTGGTACTTGAGGGCCATATCCCGGCGGAGGTTGTAGATGCCAGCGGAGGCTGAGTAACGCGAGTTGCGCGGGTCGGTCACCGCCTCGCGGATCTTGTCCACAACAGCATCGGGGGGCGCATCGGAGGGATTGCCCATGTTCAGATCGATGATGTCAGCGCCCGCCTTGCGGTGCTCATAAATCATCGATTTGAGCTGACCAAGGATGTACGGCGGCAGACGGTGGATGCGGTCTGCGGGCTGGATGTCCATAGATTTCTCCGGTGTCGGAGGGATTGTAGTGACTCGTTCGCTATCGGATGTTTCCAGCAGGGCGCGTAGACAACAACACGGCCTGCGCCGGTGTGCCGGGGCGAGGTGTTCTAGAAGTCGTCAAGGCAGTTGCAGGCTGGTGAGCTGCTCCCGCTGGCGTTGCCAAGCGTCGGTGAGTCGCGGGTCGAGGGTGATGACATCGGTCGAGGTGAGAATGACACGAGCCAGCTCGCGCATCCGCAGGTTCTCGGCGCGACCGCGGACCTCTGCGGCGAGCTGCTCACGAACGCTCGCCAAAGGCTGGAGTTCGGTCTCGACGGTTCGCTCGAAGCGCAGGATGGCGTAGCCGGTTTCGAGGGCGAGGATGTCGGACAGACCGGCAGGTCGGCCCGGCAGACCACGCAATCCGGCGCGGATGGCTTCGGGCAACGCGGGGTCAAGCGGGCTGAGGGGTTCAAGCAACCCGCCCCGGGCTGCGGAAGGGTCGGTGGAAAACTCTCCGGCGAGCGAAGCGAAGCTGACCCCTTCGGCCAGTTGTTCCATCACGTCCGAAGCCTGGGCGAGCGTGTCCGTGGTGATGAGTCGGGCCTGGACGCGATCGCCAAAACGCAGGTCATACGCCCGCTGAATCGCCTCATCAGAAACCGTCACGTCCGAAGCAACCAGAGCCCGCAGACCTGCCGAGCGACGGAGCAATCCCTCAAAACCAGACGCATCAAGCCCTCGCCGCTCCCGAAGATCATCCAGCAGGCGGGCGGCCTCATCGGGATTGTCAGAGAGCGCATCAAGCAGCCGCTGACGCTCCGCGTCGAGCGTCGCGGAGGTAAGACTCAGATTGTTGTTCCGCAGCCGGGTCGTGATACCCCGCTCAAGAACGAGGTCTGCGAGTGCCGCCGCACGATCCGCAGGCGGAATCGCCTCGTAGAGCTGGCTCTCGCTGATCCGCTCCGCAGCGACATAGGCGACCAGCTTGGACCTGCCATCCCTTGACGGGACGCTGCCAGTGCCGCTCGCCAAAGGGCTCAGACTCGCGCTCTGACACGCGGGGAGAAAGCCAAGCGAGAGAAGGACCCAGACATAGCGCATCGGCATCATTTTTCACGTTCGTTAGAGGTTTACGGCATCGGAAGATGCTCTTCCAGGGCGTCAAGAATCTGATCAGGCTTGAGATTGGCCGCGAGGATCACACCGTCGGGATCAACAATCCAGGTCGAAGGAAACCGACGAACGCCATAGTCATCATCAGCCTTGGTGAAACGGACCCCGCCAAGCAACAGCTCGGGCCAGGGGATCTTGTTCTTCCTGACGTACCCCAGACGACTCCCCTTGTCCTCGTTGATGACAAGACTGAGGATGACCAGATCGGGGTAGCGCCTCGGGATTCTCCACTCGTTGAGCATGGCCTGATCCAACTCCGTACAGGTGCGGTCGTGTGAGTGCGTGAAGGTCATCAGAACATACTTGCCTCGATGATCCGAGAGCTTGCCACGCGTGCCCGTGGTGTACCAGGCATTGATCTCGGGAGCCTCGTCGCCAGGGCCGACCTTGGGCTGGGTCGAGGCGACCTCGACCGGGAATACGCCGAGGTCGATAACCCCGTCGGAAGAGTGATCGGGAATGGTCAACTCGAGTTGGGTGCTGAGCAGTTGCTCCTGATGGTCGCTGCCATAGCTCATGATGGAGGCGTGCATCGTTCCCTGACCCGGCGCGGCATCGGGGATGTAGAAATGGCCATCTTCATCGAGTAAGTAGACCTGAACGTGTCGAGTCGGCCTCGACTGGCTGGCGTTGCGCTGGCGGGCCTCAACCCACGCCCTGCCCTCATCGGTCGCCATCCACTGCTGGCGTTCTGCCAGACCCATCGCGCGAACGTGCTCGGGGATGCCTGAGTCGCGCTGCTGAGGAGGATACCTGATGTACATGCTTGTGTGGTAACGGCCATCATCCGGCAGCGGACTCGAGAACTCCAGTCGGCCCATGGCAGGCCGCTTAGGCCGGACGGTCAACTCGACCGAGCCGCCGGGCTCGAGCATCGGTCGATCCGGTAGGACATACAGGTGACCCGTCGACCCTAAGGGGGAAGGCACCGCCGACATCATCTGCAGCCGGCCTTTGGGAAGCCGCTCCGCGAGGAAGACGCTCGGCGTGACGGGATCGATGTGCTGCTGGAGCTGAAGGACGCTCGGTGCCCCGGATTCCTGATGGTCGATGGTCGAAGTAAACCACATGCCCTCGACCTCGTAACCCTCCGGGAACAGTCGATTCTCGACATGCGCACGAGCCCACGGCTCGATCGTGAGTGTTAGGTCGTCGGCCCCGGTCGACCACTGGGTGATGATGCCGTCATCGGTCCGAGCCAGAACCCAGAAGCCGGAGTCCGGCAACTCAGCCGGCAAGGCGAAACGGTGGCGGTCCGGGGGGCGGTCCGGGTCGAGTTCGATCAGAATCTGACCCATGTCATGTGACTGCATACGGAGGGTTTCGTCCCTGAGATAGACCCTGAAGTTGCTCGGCTTCAACATCCGCTGGCGCTCGTCCTCGAGCATCTGCTCGGGGATGTTGGCGCCGCGGTAGCGTTGCTTAAGTTCGGCCTCGACCTGTTTCTCATCGATATCAAAGTAGGCCAGGAAGACGTAGGCGTTGGCCGCGGGGCGCCCGTCAGGCGTGAGGACGCTAATCGTCTGCGCCGACACATGGCCAACGATCAGCAGAGAGGCCATCAGGGCGAGGGCGAAGAATCGATAGAGCATTCGAGGTCCCCTGAAAGGTGTCGCCAGCTGGACTGATTATCTGCTTGGGCCAAGCCGGATACAAGCCCGGCTTCTGGAATCGCCTAGAATCCCAGCCTAGGAGGTCCACCGATCGTGACCCAGCGGATTTACATGGACAACGCCGCCACCAGCTTCCCCAAGCCGCCCGCAGTCGCCGAGGCGATGACGCGCTTTGCGACGCAGATCGGAGCGAGTCCCGGACGGGGAGCTTACGCCGAGGCTCAGGAGGCGGGCGCACTGATGCGCGTCTGCCGGGAGAGGATCAACCAGTTGATCCACGGCGAGAACCCCGACCACATCGTCTTCACGCTCAACACGACCGACGCTTTGAACCTCGGGATTCGCGGGATGGTCAGATCGGGCGATCACGTCATCACGACCTGGCTGGATCACAACTCCGTTCTCCGACCCCTGAACCGACTCGAAGCCGATGGCCTGATCGAGCAGACACGCGTGACCTGCGATCCGATGACGGGCCTGGTCGATCCCGAAGACATCCGCCAGGCGATGCGTAAGAACACCAGACTCGTCGCCGTCGTCCATGGCTCGAACGTGACCGGAACCGTTCAGCCAATCGGAGTGATCGGCAAACTCTGCCGCGAGCTAGCGGTCCCACTCCTCGTCGATGCCGCCCAGACCGTGGGCCACCTGCCGATCGACGTGCAGGCCGACTGCATCGACCTGCTCGCCTTCCCCGGCCACAAGGGTCTGCTCGGCCCGCTTGGCACAGGCGGGCTCTACATCCGGCCCGGTCTCGAAAAAGTCCTGCGCACCGTGCGCGAGGGCGGGACCGGATCGGTCTCAGAACTGGACGTCCAGCCGGAGTTCATGCCCGACAAGTACGAGCCCGGCAGCCACAACGCCATCGGACTCATCGGCCTATCCGAAGGCGTGGCCTGGCTGCTCTCAAAGGGCGTGGCAAACCTCTGGGCTCACGAGCAGTCACTGGTCAGCGTCATGGTCGAGGGCCTCAGCGCCGCAGAGACCTCAGGCGTCCATGTCTACGGCCCACGAGGCGTTGCCAAGCGATGCGGGGTCTTTAGCGTCCGCGTGGACGGCTACAACCAGCCACAATCGCTCTCGGATGCACTCGAAGAGCGCTACGGGGTCCTGACCCGATCGGGTATCCATTGCGCCCCCCTCGCGCACCAGACCGTCGGGACCCACGAGTTGGGCGGGACGACACGACTCAGCTTCGGGCCATATTTATCGGTCCAGGACGTGAAATACGCCTGCGATGCCCTCTTCGAGCTGGCTGAGAAGCGAGCGGGCGTCGTCGCCTAAACGGATTCTCGGGACAAGCCCCGTTCGTCGAGCCCCGCGAGCCTCTGGTCGATAAACAGAGCGTGGCGCACCAACCCACCACCTCCGTCTGCTTCCTCGCCAGCGATGGCGTCTACGACTGGGCCATCGCCCTGCTCGAAAGCCTCAAGGCCAACAGCCCCAGCGTCCGCAAGGTGCTGATCCCATACAAAGACGACATCGATCGACTACTCACTGCGCAAGCGCGTTACGACTTCGAGGTCATGGACGATCCACGGCTGGCCGAACTCGAACGGATCGGCCGCCTGTTCGGCGAACACCGGTTTGTGCGGAACTTCAAAAAACTCGCGGCCTTCTTCGGCCCTTGCGATGTCAATGTTTTCCTCGACGCCGACGTCGTCGTCCTTGACGACCTGACACGGCTCACGACAGCCATGGCGGAACAAAACTGCCAGTTCTCATACTTCGATCAGAGCCGCAACTGGGTCTACAACACCTGGTCGTTCATCGAGAAGATGGAAGCCGAATACGGATCAGGCTTGTTTAACTCCGGAGCCTGGGCGGTTGGGCGCAATGCACTATGCATCGAACGCATCGATGAACTGACACGAGAGGCCCTGACCCTCCGCGATGAGATGTACCCGGGCTATGATCAATCCGTACCGAACTACTGCGTCGATCGGGGCGGGCTACGACCAAAAGCAGTCGCCGACCTCTTGCCGGAGTACGCGCAGAGCCATCGGCCGCTCCACAAACGCATGGTCTACCAGGACCGCATGGGCTCGTATCGCATGAAAGATCGGCGATCGACGGCGGAAGGCCAGCGTGTCATGCTGCTGCACTGGGCAGGCTCGGGACTACACCCGTTCATGCCGATGCGGTCAACGTTCCTGAACTACCGGCTCGCTGGGGCTCGACCCCTTGATCGGCTGGGTTACTTCTCCCGTGTCTGGTCACGCCTGCCGGGTGATCGCTGGAACGCCTGGCGAAAACGCAACACCTACCCCTCCCGGCAAAGACCAACCCCCGTCTGATTAATCAATCAACCGGATGCTGTTGGCTGACAGGTCCCAGGTTGATTCCGGACGACCCAGACGCCGCAGGACTTCCTGTGCCTCCGGACGGACCGCGGTCAGAACACGAGTGTAGGTCTCGCGGGTCCATCCCGGACGCTCGTTAATCGGCTGCTTGAGGATCGATCGCGCCGCACGAATCATCGACCTCGGCGTGTGATCAGCAACCCAACGAAAACCCGGAAGACGTCGCAGAAAAGACGCCGTATGCGTGTCCACCGTGTGACGCACCGAGACATTGCGCGGACGATCATCGGGCGGCGAAAACTCAGGATCAACACCAAGAAAAGCAAGCGTCCTCGCCAGCGTTTCCCTAGGCTTGGCTTCCAGGTCGTCCAGCAGCAACAGCAGAACCCGATCGTCATCAACGTAGCGACGATACGGGTCCAGCTGCCGAGCGTAGCAGGCCCCATCGATCAGATAAGAACAACGATGGATCGCGCGATTGAACTCGTGCGGGACCTGCTTCCCGGACACCTTGCGCCGCTGAAAGAACATCGACTCGATCTGCTGCAACGGATGGCGCACGATATAAATCAGCTTCGCCTCGGGCAATGTCTCAGCAATGCGCTCGGCGACGCCGGGATAACTCGAACGCATCGTGTAGGTGACCGACGCTTCCCCGCAGATCGAACCAGCAGGAGCCTCCGAGAACAGGTCGGCGTACCACCCCAGACCACGCTCGTGGTGATGCGAGAAAAACCAAGGCTCCTTCACCCTCGGCAGGAAGACCTCAGGATGCTGGCCCAGCAGATGCCAGAGCGTCGTTGTCCCGGACTTGGCCGCACCGATGATCAAAAAATCTGGCAAACGGAACTGCGTCTCGATCCGGCAAGTTGGATTAGTGTCGAAATTAGTCATCGCGGGATCAGGCCGCCAGGGCAACCGACTCCCGATGTGGTTCCAGGGAACTCGCGAGCTGGTGAAGCCTGTCAAAATAGGCTTCCGCCTCAGGCCGCAAGCCCCCCCGCAAGGTGCTGTCGATCGCCGTCGCCATCGACCTCAGACCGTTCACTCGGTCAGCGGAGAGATTCAATAGACGAACCCGGCGGCCAAGAATCGTGGCATGCTGATCCACGATGTCAGCAGCTTCAAGGCTTCCGGAAACACCCGAAGCCTCAAGCAGAAACGGGATGAGCGGGGTCGTCATGTTCGCCGGAGCCGTGTAATCCGGACTCCGAAGTAGCTGCTGGCTCTGACAGATCATCTGCGTGGCATGAACGATCGCCCCGGATTCGACCGGCACCAGATCGGTGACCGCACGCGCCTGAAGAGCGTGGAACGTGTCGAGATCAACCGTTCGGTCATACAGCCGTGATCGCTGATTGAAGACATCGATCGGCCGCGCGTTGCGGCGAACCCACGCCGCATCGAACATCATCTCCCAGGTGCCGACCAGACCATCAGACGCCAGGACGGGCGGGTGACTGTAACGCTCCACGCCCAGGAACTGAGTATCGCTCTCACGGATCAGCCGATGCCGCTGCGCCAGAAACTCCGGATCGAGAAGAAACGCGTCGAAGTCGTGGAGCATGGCGTGCCGACTCTGCACCCGCGCAAGCCCAAGGCACCATGATGCCCACGAAAAACACTTGGACCAGCCGATCCCGTGAAGCGCCGCCGCCTGAATCGGGTTGTAACCCACCAGGCGAAGCGGTAGATGAGCAAACCGCTCGACCAACGGCTCCAGCGTCGATCGCACCTTCGACAACGAGGTATCAAAAACTAGGATGATGTCTTCGAGGCCGGACCGGTTCTGGGCGTCGATCAGTTGCAGCTGAAGGTTCAGCAGCGGGGCCAGCGGCCGCGTCACCCCGATGATCATCGAGTAGCCCAGTCGAGGCGCATCGATCGGCTTCCAACGAATCAGCGGCCGCAGTGCAGCCCGCGTGGCAGTCCATCGGACCCGCTGAGCCAGTGGGGTGACGAGATGAGGTGGCATGAAGGTCTCGCTAACCGGGTGTGTCGATCCCATCGACTCAGCAGGACCCTCCCGGACAACCGCTCATCAAGGGACCGGTAATCACGGCCCTGTGAAGGTAGACCGGGCAAGCGGATTGGACGTTAAGGGCTAAGCGGATCGTGCCGACGATTCGGGTTGTAGGGGCCTTGGCTGCGCGTGTGCCGCAGCACCGGCCCCAAGCCTGAAAGGGCGATCGTGAAGCAGTTCCTGTTGATGAGTCTGCTCGTGCTCCTCACGGCGATGGCCGGAATGGTCTCGCCGTTCTGGCCGCTACTGCTCTACTACGGATTCGCCGTGATGCGGCCCCAGGCCCTCTGGAACTGGGCCCTGCCCATGGACATCCGCTGGTCGTTGGTCGCCGCAGGGCTCCTGTTCCTCAGCGTGCTCGTGCATCTCTCAGGCATCTTCACCCGAGCACGGCTGACACCCATGCTCCTCTGCCTCCTGGGCTTTAGCCTGCTCCTGGTGATGGGCACACTCACCGCCTACGACGTCAATCGTGCTCAGACCTGGGGCACCGAATACGCCAAGGTCCTGCTCGTCGCCCTGCTGGCCATGCTCGTCATCGATCGTCTCTGGCAACTCCGTGTGATGGGCTTCATGATCCTGATCACCGTGGGGTACGTCGCCTACACCTTTAACAGTTTCTACTTCTTCGAGGGCTACCGACTCGACATCTTCCATCACGGCTACGCCGGTCTGGATAACAACGGCGCAGGCCTGATGATGGCCATGGGCGTGCCCCTCGCCTACGCGTTCGTCATGGGCGCTGGCGGGCCAAGCCGCCTCTGGCTACGACTGCTGGCTGCCGGCGCTGGCCTGCTGATGCTCCACGCCACCATGCTCAGCTACTCGCGTGGTGCCATGCTCGCGGGCTGCGCTGGACTCGCCTGGCTGGCTTGGAAGCACACGCCTCGCTGGCAGGCCGCCGGTGTCGGCACCGCCTTGGTCTTCGCCCTCGCCGTGATGGCCGGTCCCGAGATCCGGACCGAGTTCTTGTCCGTCCAGGACTACGAGACCGACTCATCAGCACAGTCACGCTTCGTGACATGGTCCGCTGCCTGGGCCATCGCCATGGATCACCCTCTATTGGGCACGGGCATCCGAAACTCGCCCATGCTCATGCAGAACTACGGCACCGCGATGGTCGAGCGAACCGTGCACAACCAGTACCTCCAGATCGCCGCCGACTCCGGAATCCCCGCTCTGGCGCTATACCTCGCCATCGCGTTCATCGCCTTCCGAAACCTTGGCCGCACCGCCAAACGCGCTGAGATCACCTCTCGCGATCCATCCCTCGATAAGAGGGTCCAGTGCGAACTCCAGCAATCGTCATCGATCTGCATCGGCTTGCAGGGCAGCCTCGTCATGTTCCTCGTAGGCGGGGTCTTCCTCTCACTCGAAGTCTTCGAGTTCGCCTGGCTCCTGATCGCGCTGGGAGCTGTCGCGCCCGTCGCACTCGAAAACAGACTTGCATCAGCTCGGCAAGCCAAGGCTCAGACGCCACAACCCGAAATCATCAACAAACCCCTCAACGAACCCTGGCCGGGCAACCTCCGGCTGCGCGGAGCCTGATCCATGACCGCCATCGCGATTGACCTCGACGCAGGACTCGCACGGATCGTCAAGCGCACCGGCGCCTGGCGGCAGCGCCTCCGCAAGACATGGCGCGTCCTCGGTGCCGTCGGCGCGGGCATCGACATCTTCGCCAAAGGTGTCTACCACCTCTACCGCAACCATCGGTACTACACCTTTGCCAAACTCATCAACATGGCTCTAGTCGAGCTCCAGTTCAAGCTCAAAACCGAGGTTGTCTGGGGACGCCCCTACCGGATGAAGATCGAGTCCACCAACATCTGCAACACCAAGTGCCAGCTCTGCCCCACCGGCATCGGCCTCGAAGGCCGCGACAAGGGCAAGATGAACACCGTCAAGTACAAGAAACTCGTCGACGAACTCAAGTGGCACCTCACCACACTCGACCTCTCGATGTGGGGCGACCCCCTGATCGTCCCCGACATCTACGACATGATCCGCTACGCCCACGATCGCGGCGTGTGGACCTACATCAGCTCCAACCTCCACGCCTTCAAGATCGACCCCAAAAAAGGCGAAACCAAAGACCAGGCCACCAAACTCGTCGAGTCCGGCCTCGACCTGATGACCTGCTCCCTCCACGCAGCCACCCAGGAAACCTTCGCGATCTACCAGCCCGGCAAGTCCCTCGCCGACACCGTCGACAAGGTCCGCCACATCATCAAAACCCGCGACGCCATGGGCTCCAAAACCCCCTACCTCCAGCTCAACTTCGTCGTCACCAAATACAACCAGCACGAACGCGCCGCCTTCCAGAAACTCGCCGATGAACTCGGCTGCAAGGCCGTCTTCTCCACGCCCTCCCTCAACATCCGCTTCCAGTCCCGCGACCAGCAGCTCGTGCCCCTGGGTCTCGACGACGACCTGCTCGAGACCCGCATCCGCTCCCACATCCAAAAGTGGCTCCCCGAAGAAGACGAGTACGCCCTCGAACCCTACCGCGACCTCCTCGATGGCAAACCCCTCGACGAGGACCGCTTCAACGGCGACAAGATCTTCAACTGCGACTGGCCCTGGCGACAATCCGTCATTAACTGGGACGGCGAAGTCGTCACCTGCTGCGGGTCCTTCGATCCCGTCGAGGACATGGGCAACGTCTTCGACCAGGGCTTCTCCAAGGTCTGGAACGGCCCACGCTACCGCGCCGCACGACGCAGCTTCACAAAGAAAGTCACCGGCGACGACGCCGAGGGCAACGCCTGCGCCACCTGCCCCGGCTTCATGCTCTGACCAAGAAGGACGCGATGCGACTCTCCAACCGCCCCACCGTCCTCCACGTCCGCGTCCTCGCCGACCACGGCGGAGGCCCCGACAAAACCATCCTCCGCTCCATGAGCTACCTCAAGGCCGCCGGCTACCGCGCCGCCGCCGCCTACATCCACCCCCCCGAACACGACGGCATCCTCACCATCCTCGGCCACGCCCGCACCGCAAAAGCCTCGGTCTTCCCCATCCCCGACCGCGGCGCCCTCGATGTCTCCACCACCTTCCGACTTGCCCAACTCTGCCACGACCTGGGCGTCAAAGTCTGGCACGCCCACGATTACAAATCCGAAGCCATCGGACTCATGATCAAGTCCGTCCTCCCGATGCGCCTCGTCTCCACCCTCCACGGCTACGTCCACGCCGACCGCAAGGCCCAGCTCTACTACGAAATCGGCCGCCAGTGCCTCCGCGGCTACGACCACGTCCTCGCCGTCAGCCCCGACCTTGTCGAACCCGCCCAACGCGCCGGCGTCGCCCCCGACCGCATCACCTACGTCCCCAACGCCATCGAACTCGACCGCTTCACCCGCACCCGCACGACCGAACAGGCCAAAGCCGACCTCGGCATCCCCAAGAACCGCCTGGTCCTCGGTACCGTCGCCCGGCTTTCCGGCGAAAAACGAATCGACCGCTCCATCACCCTCCTCGCACAACTCCAACAAGCCGGCCACGACGCCGAGTTAAGAATCATCGGTGACGGCCCCGAACGCCAGGCGCTTGAGGAGCAAGCACGAGCTTTAGGCGTGGGGGGGGTCATGTTCCAGGGCTGGTCCACCCACCCCGCCAAACAGATGGAAGCCATGGACCTCCTCCTGCTCCCCTCCGACATGGAAGGCCTCCCCAACGCCCTCCTCGAAGCCATGGCCCTCGGCGTGCCCGTCGCAGCAACCTCGGTGGGGGGGGTCCCCGACCTCCTCGACCACGGCAACGCCGGCCTCCTCCTCAACACCCCCCCCGAAACCTGGCCCGACCGCCTCACACCCCTCCTCACCAACCCCGACGCCCGCGCCGCGCTGGCCCGCACCGCCCGCCACCGAATCGAAGACCACTTCACCTTCGACCACCGCATGCGCAAGGTCATCACGATCTACGACGGGCTGCTGGGACGATCAAATAAGCTCGCAGCCTGATAGACCATCATTGTTGTGACCCAAAGTTCACATGGATCGCATCAATAGTTCTCCTGAGCTCCTTTCGGATCTCAACTGGTCGATCTAAACGAAATCGCTCGGGGCTTTCAGAAAGACATTTCTCCACGAGCTTTGAGAAGTGGTAGAGAGCCCCTTTACAGTATTCTTGAATCGCCCGCCTGTCTGAAGCAGAGAATCTTGCAATATTAATATGCGCTGCACCCGATTGATTTCTTAGGTATATAGCTGGTATAAAGTACTTTTCAATTTCTTCATTATACCCCATTTCTTCGAGGCCAATACGAGCTGATTCTGCGGATCCATGACTACTATCGATAAGAAACAAGACGTCTAGTATTTTGCAGTACTGGATAATTACTTCAGCCAGAAATTCAGACGGCGACTTCCTGCAATCCATTAATCTCTTTGCTGTATGGAGGTATGCCACAACATTCGACAGTCTCTCGTATCCAGGCATAGTTGTTATCTCAAGCATCTTTCATGAATCTTGGATCGAACAGACATGCTCTTCTCTCGTGGTGATAAGGAGATTCATTGTAAACGGATGTACGCCCCAACCAAACTCTGTATCGTTTAGATACCCGCTAAATTCATCTGCATAAACAGCCTGAGGTGATCTAATTGACATAATTTGAGTCAAGTAGTAGTAAATTGCGTTGCAATATTGATGAATCTGCTCGTATGAGGTTGACTTGAATCTAACTATTAGCTTATTACCTTTTAGTGAGAATGATGCTCCGTAAACAGATAGATCTAAACGAACTTCTTTAAACCACTCTTCATTTAATTCAGACTCATAGCATCCAGTTAAGTCATGGTAGCTACAGCTGGCGGCTTTACTCTGATAGGCAAGCGTTCCGCCGCGTGTTGATGCGCCAAAGTATTGCGCTGGCTGCAATCGAAACTCAAGACGACACTCTGCTGGAAGATCTGGCAAACGATCGCTGTCGCGCGGAATCAATGCCCTATTCTCGAATCTGTATGCATCCATGTGAGACCCAGATTATGCCAGTGCAATGCAACGATCGCATTTCTACGGGCTAAGTTGATTTAATAGTGTTGTTACTTTATTCTTGCTTTTATGCTCGCCCAACTCCACTCCTTCGTCCTCCAAGGCATCGACCCCCTCCCCTGCGAAGTCGAGGTCGATGTCGCCGAGGAAGGACTCCCCAAGACCATCATCGTCGGACTCCCCGACGCCGCCGTCAAGGAATCCCTCGAACGCGTCCGCGCCGCCATCAACAACTCCGGCTACCCCTTCCCCGTCGCCCGACTCCTCGTCAACCTCGCCCCCGCCCACATCCGCAAGGAAGGCCCCGCCTACGACCTGCCCATGGCCCTCGGCCTTCTCCTCGCCGGCGGGGTCATCACCGGCCGCAAGCACCGCTCCCTCATGGTCGCCGGCGAACTCGCCCTCGACGGCCGCGTCCGCCGCATCTCCGGGGCCATCAACCTCGCCATCCTCGCCGAAAAACTCGGCATGCAAGGCGTCATCGTCCCCGCCGAAAACGCCCGCGAAGCCGCCGCCGCCGGCGGAGTCCCCGTCTACCCCGCCGACTCCCTCGCCTCCGTCGTCTCCTTCCTTAATGACATCCACGAGATCGAACCCGAACCCGCCGTCGACATCGAAACCCTCCTCGGCCGCGCCACCCCCGCCGTCGATTTCGCCGAGATCAAAGGCCAGGAAGCCGCCAAACGCGCCATGACCGTCGCCGCCGCTGGAGCCCACAACCTCCTCATGCTCGGACCCGCCGGCACCGGCAAATCCATGATGTCCAAGGCCCTGCCCGGCATCCTCCCACCCCTCACCCGCGAGGAAGCCCTCGAAATCACCCGCATCTACTCCGCCGTCGGCCAGATCCCCGCAGGCCAGTCCCTCGTCACCCGCCGACCCGTCCGCACCCCCCACCACACCGCCTCAGGCGTCGCCCTCGTCGGCGGCGGAACCGTCCCGCGACCCGGGGAGATCTCCCTCGCCCACCATGGCGTCCTCTTCCTCGACGAAGCCGCCGAGTTCCCCCGGCCCGTCCTCGAAACCCTCCGACAACCCCTCGAAGACGGCGTCGTCACCATCACCCGCGTCAACGCCTCCATCCGATTCCCCGCTCGATTCATGCTCCTCGCCGCCATGAACCCCACACCCGCTGGCGGAACCCCCGACTCCTTCGCCGGCGAACAAGCCATGAAACGCTACCTCGGCCGCATCTCCGGCCCCCTCCTCGACCGCGTCGACCTCCACGTCGAAGTCCCGCCCGTGCCCTTCGGCGAACTCACCGGAAAACGCACCGGCACCGACACCGACACCATGCGCCACCAAGTCCTCACCGCCCGCAACCTCCAGCACCAGCGCAACGGCAGACTCCGCCCCAACGCCGCCCTCCCCGGCAAAGACCTCGACCGCCACGCCCACCTCGAACCCCCCGCCATGGAACTCCTCAAACAGGCCATGACCGAACTCGGCCTCTCAGCCCGAGCCTACGACCGCATCCGCCGCGTCGCCCGAACCATCGCCGACCTCGAAACCTCCGAGACCGTCGAACCCCACCACATCGCCGAAGCCATCCAATACCGCCTCCTCGACAGAAAAGGCCTTGTCCACGCGGGGAGATGAAACATGGATATTCATGAGTCGCTAGTCTTTGACTGCATGTCCGGAAAAGACCATTACCGCCAGTGATGTCAGAGAAAACCGTGATCTGCTCAACAAAATACCCATGATTCGACTCACCGGAAGCATTGATGTTGATGCAGATGTAAGTAATGGTTACAGCGACTTTGATGTTTACATAAACAACTGACTCACCACCACCTCAACAACCGCATCGAATCCGTCCCCACCCCTGGCAGCGACCGCCGCCTCAGTGTGTACACCGGGATATGTGGCGGGCAGAACGTCCGCAGCGGCAACGCGATCTCACCCAGCCCCCGCGAGATCGCGATCTGACTCTCCCGATGACGGAGCAACCCCGACGTCAGCGACTTCGGCAGGTCACACGAGTTCAGCAGCGCATACCCCGGGTGCGGCCGACACTGCCCCCCGTGCGTGTGCCCGCAGAAGATCAGGTCCGCCCCCAGGTCCGCCACCGCCGGAGCGTGCGACGGGTTGTGCACCAGCCCCAAACGCACCGCGGGTTTCCGCTCCGGCTCACGATCCAGCGCCACCGCCACCGCGTCCAGACCCGAGTTGGTGATCCCGTCGAGACCAAACACCTCGATCCCCAGCGCCCCCAGATACACCGACCGGTTCCGCAGCCAGGTGATCGGCAGACCCGCCAGCCGCTCAGCCAGATCAAACGTGTCGTGATTCCCGAACACCCCGAACTGCCCGTACCGAGGCTTCAGCGACGACACCAACCGGCTCATCACCTCCGCCGCCGCGTCCTCATCCCCGACATGAGACATGTAATCGCCCGTGTAGACGATCAGGTCCAGCCGCAGCCGCGTCAGCCGATCCAGAATCGTCCGATGCCGATCCCGAGGCCGCCGGATATGCAGGTCCGACAAGTGGGCGATCCTCAGCCCGTCCAGCGACTCCGGCAGAGTCGGCAGGGCTAGCTCGCAAGCGTCAAGAAGGCCGGATCCAGGGGGCAAGAGTCGCTCCGATGAGGAAATAGGGCTCGAATCCACCAGACTAACGCCAGCCACCAAAAAAGGTTCCTTGTCGGGCCTCACCACCCGGCTTATCCTTATACGGAGAACTGTTTCCGATCCCCCCTTGCGGAGGTTAAACCGGCATGGCCAAGATGTTTTACACGCTCGAAGAAGCCGCGGCGAAGCTGGGCGTGGCCCCGGACAAGATCAAGGACATGGCCGGCTCAGGCCAGATCCAGCAGTTCCGCGACCGCGACAAGCTCATGTTCAAACGCGACCAGATCGACGCCATGGCCAACGAGACCGACCTCGACGAAGGAGCCGACGCCTCAGGCGGACCCATCGCCCTCGCCGACACCTCCGCCGGCATCGGACTCGAAGACTCGGTCATCGGCAGCGGAGACTCCAACGCCGGCTCAGGCTCAGGCGTCAACGTCTTCGAAGGCGGAGAAGTCAACGAAGCCGATCCCCTCGCACAGACCCAGTTAACCGACTCCGACCTCGGCGACGACCTCAACCTCGAACCCTCCGGATCATCCTCCGGCTCCGGTCTCCTCGACCTCACCAACGAATCCGACGACACCAGCCTCGGTGCCGAACTCCTCGACGAGATCTACCCCGGCTCCGACGCCGGCGACACCTCCATCCAGACCGCTGAAGGCAGCGGAATGTTCGGACCCGGCGCCAGCGGGTCCGGTACCGCCATGACCACCACCATGGACTCCGGCGGATTCGGTGCCCTCGGCGAAGTCTCCGCCGTCGAACCACAGGCCGGCGACATGGAACTCGGCGCACTCGCAGCAGCCTCCTCAGGCGGTGGAAGCACCCGTGGCGAAGACTTCCTCAGCGGGAGCCTCTTTGGCGTCATCGTCACCCTCGTCGTCGCACTCCTCGTCATCGTCCCCGTATGGGCTGGCAGCAGCAGCCCCATCACCGTCTCCATGATGTCCAGCGCCATGTTCTACGGCATCTGGCTAGGCGGGCTCTTCATCGCATGGGTCCTCTTTGGCGTGATCGGGATGGTCCTCGGCGGTCGCGGCTAAAATCACGACCCTGATCTGGTCAGGATGACCCACTCATGCTCGGTGCTCATACCCAACGGGAATGGGTGACAGCCGCTGTCACCACGCTGCTACTCGCCACCGCCGCTGGCTTCATGCTCTGGTGGTGGGCTCTCGCCATCACTCTCATCGCCGGAACCCTCATCCTTGTCTCATTCCGCGACCCCGACCGCAGCCCACCCTCCCAGCGCGGCGTCGTGGTCTCAGCCTCCGACGGCACCATCAGCTCCATCCACCCAGTCGAAGAACTCGAAGCCTTCGACGGCAGCGCCGTCTGCATCCGCACCTTCCTCTCCCTCACCGATGTCCACATCATCCGCATGCCCTGCTACGGCCGCATCGATTCGGTCCGCCACCAACCCGGCCGACACATCTCCGCACTCAATCCCAGGTCGATCGAAGAAAACGAATCCGTCACCGTCACCCTGCTCCATCCCACCCGGCAGGAAACCGTCGCCGTCGTCCGCCTCATCGCCGGACAGTTCGCCCGCACCATCCGCCTCTTCGCCCAGCAAGGCGACACCCTCCAACGCGGACAACGACTCGGCACCATCCTGCTCGGCTCCACCGTCGAGGTCTACCTCCCCACCGAATCAAGCTACCGCATGATGCTCGAAACCGGAGCCACGGTCCGCGCTGGCGAATCCATCATCGCCGAGCCCCGCCGCGACCAGCCCGTCACCGCAACCCTCGTCCCGATGAACCAGCAGACTTCCGAACCGACGCCGCCCTCCGATCACCAATCACCTGAGCCTCATCAGCAGCTCAACCTACCCGACCCAACCCTGACCCCGAGCCAGCCGGGGTGACCACGCCAACCCAGACCGACCTACAGATGATGCGCCTCGCACTCGACGCCGCCGACCGCGCCGCCGAGATGAGCGAAGTCCCCATCGGAGCCGTCGTCTATCGCGGGGACCAGGTCCTCGCCACCGCCCACAACCTCCGCGAAACCGACGCCGACCCCACCGCCCACGCCGAGATCATCGCCCTCCGCCAGGCCGCCAAGTCAATCGGCCACTGGCGACTCATCGGCTGCTCCATCGCCGTCACCCTCGAACCCTGCCCCATGTGCGCCGGAGCGCTCGTCAACTCAAGGCTTGATCGAGTCGTCTACGGAGCTGATGACCCCAAAATGGGCTGCGTGCGCACACTTTCAAGCCTTTGCGATGACCCCAGATTCAACCACCAGCTCGAAGTTATCCCCAACGTGATGGATTCAGAGGCCATCCAACGCCTCCAGGCCTTCTTCCGCGCCCGCCGATAGCCTCATCGACCCGAAGAAACACAAAAAACGCTACTTGCCCCTCATGCGCACAGGCGTAATCAACCGCAGAATCGCCGGCACCACCGTAAAACACGCGAGCAACGTAAACCCGATCCCCAGCGTCATCACCAGCCCAAGCCCCGCCATCCCACGATGCGACGCTAGCAACAGACTGGCAAAACCAATCAACGTCAGCGAACCCGTCAACGCCACCGACCACCCCGTGCCGTCGGTCAGCCCCGGCCAGCGCACCCGCGGGTGCAGCCGATACCGATGCAGCAGGTGCACTCCCGAGTCCACCCCAACACCAAACAGCAGCGGCAACCCGATCACACTCGCAGGCGTCAACGGCTGATCCAGCAACACCAACGCCGCCGCACCAAGCACCATCCCCACCAGCACAGGCACCATCGCCATCACGGCATAAACCAACGACCAGAAATCAATCGCAACCACACTCAGCACCAGCACAAACGACACCAACCCCGCGAACAGATACGCCCGCTGAATCAGCCGTCCGGACTCATACACCTGGACAATCACCCCAGTGGCCTCAGGATCAACACCACGAAGATCCCCAATAAACGCTGGCAAAAACTCCGGGTCAAGGGGGTTATCAATCCCTTCAGGAAGCCGCGGATACACCTCGATCGCGTACCGCGCTGGCTGCTCCTCCGAAACCGCGGTCGCCACCAGCAAATCCGGCAACTCTTCCACACCCAGCGGGTCAGGATCGGTCGCAGCTCGCAGCATCGACAACACATCCGATCGCCACCGCCCCACATCCCCCCGCAGCGCCTCGATACCCGCATCGCGATCTGCCTCTCCGAGTTGACTGATCCGCTGCCACTCATCCCCCCGCTCAAGCAGGCTCGCGGCCCAGCGAGCATCACCGGTCAACTGCGCGAGCGTTGCCCCCGCGATCAGCCCATTCATCAGCCGATCGACCTGAGCAAACGCCTCCTCATCATCCGCCGCCAGCAGCGACACGCCGGGATCGACCGCCAAGACTTGCTCACGCCGCTCCGCCAGCGCCGCCATCCGCTGCTCTTCATCAGGCGGGAACAGCATCGCGATCCCACTCAAGTCGCCAAATCGATTCCCCGTCCCATGACGACGAAACGCCCAAACCCGCTCGCGTGCCTCCTCCAGCGAGTCAGCGATCGACACGCCATACCACACCGTCCGCTCCCCATCCCGCACGATCCGGTTCTGCCAGATCACGGATTCAACCCCGACCGGCAGCAGCTTGAGCAGGTCATAATCAAACCGGGACTTCTCACTCACCAGCAAACCCGCCCCACCCAGCAGCAGCACGCCAACCCCAGTCACCACCCACGCCGTCGTAGGCCGGCGCTGGTTAATCCGCTGCGTCGCCCGGCCGGTACTCGACCGCGATAACCCTGCCAGTTGATGCCGGCACAGCCACAGCAACCCCGGCAGCATGACCAGCGTCGCCACCACCGCGAGCAGCACCCCCCCCCCCGCGATCAGCCCCATCTCCGCGACACCCGTGAAGTCGGTCAGCATGGTGGTCCCGAACGCGCACGCCGTCGTCACCGCCCCCGTCACCAATCCCGGACCCGCCGTGCGATACGCCGAGATCACCGCCCGCTCATACCGCCCCTCACCGATGGTGATGCCCTTAGGCAGCCGACGCGCCAGCGACCCGATCACATGCACCCCAAAATCCGCCCCCAGTCCCAGCAGGATCGCCGCGAACACCACGCTGATCACCTGCAGATGCCCCACCGCCAACGATGTAAAGGCAAACGTCCACGCCATCGCCACCGTCAGCGTAGCCGCGAGCGTCAGCGGGATCGCCAGCCCGCGATAACTCAGAAACAACACCAACAAAATCAGCCCCGCCGCGACCAGACTCGACAGCGTCGCATCACGTACCGCCGCCGCCGTCTCGTCCGATTCGATCGCCTCGATCCCGGTCAAACCCAACTCGACGCCAGGATGACTCACGCGAACCCGGTCGATCTCCTCATGAATGATCCGCATCGCCGCCTCGTACGGCTCCACCGTCTCATTCGATCGCGCCGGACGGACGGGCATCAACAACAGACGACCATTCTCCGTCGCCAGATACGTCGCCGGCCCAGTCAGGCTCGCACCCAAATCCCGCGCAAAATCAATCGAATCGTCCGCATCCTTCGAGAACCGATTCAGCACAAGACCAAAGAGCGTGGCTGCGATCGCACCTTGCTCCTCAGCGTCACCAGCTATCGACACCGTGAGCATCTCATCGAGTGACCTGATCCCAAGAAACGCCAGCCCGGCGTCAAGCCCCGCCAGCCCCGCAGTAAACTCCTGCACCGGTGCAATCCGAAGCAGCCTTGGGCTCAGATCAGCCGTATCGAGTCGCCATCGTGCCGTCGAGGTCTCCTCGTGCACTAGCAACGCGGCACCGAGCGCATCCATGGCGGCTTGCGCTCTCGCACGAGATCGCTCACTCACTTCCCCGTTGCTGCCCGCAGCGTCCACCACGATCAGCAGGTCCCCACCCGGATTGAATGCCTCCTGCCAGGCCAGAAACCGCTGATTCCAGTCGAGTCGATCGGAGATCAGCGCATTGCGATCCGACTGGAACCCCAGCGTCATCACCGAGAACACAATCGCGACGAGCGCCAGCCCCGCGCAGACCGAAAGATTCAGTCGTCGATGACGAAAGGACCAGCGGGCCAGTGCCGTGAGCAGGCGATCACGCAGGCGGTCGTGCATAAGGGCGATGGTAGCCGGGGCGAGGCCGGCGGTGGGGCGTCAGTGATGCGCGATCATCAACCGATGTCGATCAGGTCGATCGACTCGCCCAGTTGCAGTTCGAGCACACGGCGGATCAGCCGGTGCTCCGGCCGCATCAGCCGTGGATCATCCTTGATGATCCCTTTGGCATCCCGCCCCGCCAGTCGCAGCAACGGCTCGTCCTCTGGCAGCCGCGCCATCCGCAAGGGCGACGCCCCCGCCTGACGGGTACCGTAAAACTCACCCATCCCTCGGATCTGCAAGTCCAGCTCCGCGATCTCGAAGCCGTTGGTCGATTTCACGATCGCCGCCATCCGCTGCACCGCCTGGTCCGTCGTCGGACGGCTAATCAGGTGACACACACAAGGCGTGTCCCCTGCGATCCGGCCAATGCGACCACGCAACTGATGAAGCTGCGCCAACCCAAACCGCTCGGCCTGCTCAATGACCATCCACCCCGCATCCGGCACATCGACGCCAACCTCGATCACCGTCGTGGCCACCAGCACCTTGCTCCGGCCCGATCCGAACGCGGTCATCGCACGCTGCCGCTGATCCGCAGGCATCCGCCCGTGCACCATCTCGACTCCAAACTCCCCCAGCGGGCTGTTCATCAGTTGCCGCGCCCGCGCCTCAACCCCCAACACCGTCTCCTCATCGTCATCCGTCTCACCCCGATCATCGATCGTTGGCAGCACAACAAACCCAGGCTCACCAGCCCTTGCCCGTTCGATCACGTCCGCCAGGACATGATCCATCTGCTCCGGCGAACTGACCTTGGTCTGGATCGGCCGTCGCCCCTGAGGAGCCTCACGGATGGTCGAGACATCAAGGTCACCAAAGAGAGTCAATGCCAACGTCCGCGGGATCGGCGTCGCCGTCATCACCAACTGATGAGGCCGGTGATGCTTCTTAAACACTGTCGCTGGCGCAGACCCCGCCTCCGTCTGCCTGAGCTGACCACGCTGCCTAACACCGAACCGATGCTGCTCGTCAATGATGACCAGCGCGATGCGCTCCGTCAGACCCTCACGGTTCAGCAGCGCCTGAGTCCCCACAAGCAGCCTGGGCCGGTCAGCCGTCAGAGCTGGCACCTCCATGCCCGCCGTCACCAGGTGCACCGGGAGGTCCGCGCCCGTTAGCGTCTGAGCCAACCGCTGATAATGCTGGATCGCCAACACCTCAGTCGGGGCCATCAGCGCCGACGACCAGCCCTTGGAGGCCGCCAGCATCATGGCGTAGACCGCGACCAGCGTCTTGCCCGCGCCCACGTCTCCCTGCAGCAGCCGGTTCATGGGCAGATCACGAGCCATATCCGAAGCAATCTGCGCAACCACCTCGTCCTGCGCCCCCGTTAGCGTGAATGGCATCCGATCACGAATCCGCTGATCCACTCGATCGCTCGACTCAATACTCGGAGCCGAGTAGTGATCGCGAATAAACGCACACTTGAGCTGCACACCCAGTTGAACCAGCAGTAGTTCGTTGTAAGCCAGCCGCCTGCGTGCGGCCAGATGATCATCTTCCTGATCAGGCGTATGGATCATCTCAAACGCCCGCGCCAGCGTCGGGAGATTCTGATCCTTCCGAAGCCCCTCGGGCAGCGGGTCCTCCACCTGCTCCAGTGCCCACGCCAGGGTCTTTGATACATGGCCAGCGATCCGGTCTGAGGTCAGTCCCTCCGTCGTCGGATAGATCGGCCGCAACCGCGGACCCGCACGCTCAGGCGCTTCGTCTTCGCCAAGGACCCGCCATCGCGGATTCACCATCTCAGCCATGCCATCGACCCGACGCACCTTCCCGTTCACTGTCAGCCGAACACCGGGCTGGACCTTGTCACGCAGAAACGGGCTGTTGAACCAGATCATCCGCAGCACCCCCGTATCGTCCTCCAGAACCGCCTCGAAGCGGCCCTTACGCCCCCAACCTCCAGAGACCCATCGAGACCGGGCGACGATCCCCGCAGCCGCCCCAGGCTGACCACCGACCAGGTCAACCACGGCCGTATGGTCGGGCCTCGTCTCATACCGACTCGGGTAGTGCCGGATCAGGTCAGCGACCGATCGAATGCCTAGTCGCTGATAACCCGCTAGGAGTGTCGGATAAACCCCCGGAGCCTGCTCTATCGGCATCGCCAGTCGTGGACCAGATTGCGTAGCAGGTGCCTTCACGCGGCCATCATAAGCAGCTGCATCGATCACGCTCGACGAATGCCACCTACGTCACTCATATAAAAAAACAGACCCACGGGATGAACCGTGGGTCTGCGAGAGATCGAGTGGGATGGCCGTCTTAGCGACGACGCATCAGGCCAGCGAGGCCGAGGCTCAGGAGGGCTGCGGAAGCAGGCTCCGGAACGATCTCGACGTCGATCTTGGTCAGCTTCTTCTTGATGAAGGCGGCGGCACCATTACCGTTCGAGGTCGAGAGGGTGTTGTCAAAGGTCAACTCAACACCTGTCACATTACCCGTGATGCTGGCGCTGGCGGCCAGAGCAACGATGTCAATGGTTAGGTCACCACTCCAGATCACGCCGACACCGACACCGTCAATGCCAAGGTCGTAAACGCCGCTTCCAGGGGTGATGAACAGGTTTGTAGCAAGCTCAGGACCATCGATGGCAACGCCATCAACCTCGATGATATCAACGAAGACAGGAGCGGAGACACTGGCGATGGCGAAAGTCCCGGGACCACCGATGATCGTGTAGTCGCCGGTCTCGAACAGATCAATGCTGACAATGCCAACACTGTTGCTGTTCGAGGAGATGATCGTGCGGAGTTGGCTATCGATGATCGAAGCACCCGGAGCACCAACCGAGGAAGACTCGAAGGTCGTCGGGTTGAAGGTCATCGCGTTCTGAGCGACAGACGCCGGGGCACCCTGCAGCGGGAGCGTACCCGTGCCGGAAGACTCAGTGACATTCTCAAAGGTCACGTCGTCGCTGACGAACGTGCCGTAGTTGAGAGAAGCAGCCTGAGCAAAGCTGCCACCAAGGGCAACCGTCACCAAGCATCCAGTAAGTGTCATTTTATTCAAGGTCATCTCGGTCTCTCCTCCTTGGCCTAAGCCAGGATATTCGAGTGCTGTTCTAGATCACTGGCCCATCCACCGCCAGCGACTGTCATAACTAGTATACGGATGATGAGGGCGGATGCAACGGCATTGGGCCATTTCGAGCGATTTTCTAGTAGGATCGGCCAAAAAAGAACCCCACGCGCCTTCTGGATATAAAACCGCCCCATCAGGATTGATAGGGCGGTTTAAAATAGGTAAGTTAGCCTAAACTGGCTGTTTTACGACCGACGGGCGATCGCCGCGAGGCCGAGGGCGAGCAGGGTCGCCGTGGCCGGCTCAGGGATGTCACCACGGTCGATCGTCGTAATCTCGATGACTACGCCGTCAGTCTCCTTCTTCTTGATGAAGGAAGAAGCTCCGCCAGCGGCAGCCGAGGCTAGAACGTTATCAATCGTGATGTAGGCTTCGGTCACACCCTGACCCTCAAACTCGGTACCCGCCAGGGCGCCAAGCAAGTCGATCTGGATCGAACCGCTCCAGATGACGCCAGTGATCACGCCACCCGTGCCCGGCAGGACAAAGTTACCGCTCGCGGGAACGATGACCATGTTGAAGGAGCCGCTGGGTCCATCGACCTCAACACCGTCAACGCCCGTGATGTCAAAGAACACAGGCGTCGAAATAACCGCCTGAGCGAAGCTTCCGGGAGGGCCGATCAGCGTGTAATCGCCCGTCTCCGTCAGCTCAAACATCGTCAGGCTGGTGTCGTTGTCGTTTGTCGAGAGCGTGAACGACAACTGCGAATCCGTGATGTCCGCAGGGACACCGGCGTTCGCGAACGATTCATAGTTGTTGGGGCTGAAGCTCATTGTGTCGCCCACAACCGTGGGAGCACCAAAAAGCGGCAGCGGGTCCGTGGTCGAGTTCTCGGTCACATCCGTGTAGGTCACGTTCGCGCCGACGAAGCTACCGTAGTTCTGGCCTGCTGCCCATGCATTTCCAGCAACAGCAAGACCGGCCACGATGCTCATTCCAAAGGTCATTTTATTCATGATTCTAGTTCTCCCGCGCCTTTATGGCACTGATAGCAGTTCTCTTTCCTACCTCCCAGCACATGTAGAATACTCCAGGACTTGAGGGTCTGCAAGCCTTCTCGGACCATATGGCCATGAAAATACGCTGAGTCGACCGGATTCCTTGTTCTAGGGGGTCTGGGTAAGCCTCAGGACGCTTGGCTGGGGAGTGCCGGGCATCAACTCTGACCAATCGTCAGCCGAACTTCCGCCATCCGAACCGGGCTCGCCGCCAGCCAATCCGGGTCCAGCGACAAGGTCTCCCCATCCCCATCTACCTGACCGAATGCCAGCACCCCCGTCGGACAAGACTGAACACAAGCCGAACACCGCACGCACTCCGGGTCCTGCATCGCCCGACCCTTGTTCGCGAAGTTCATCACGTCAATCCCCTGATGGCAAACCGAGGTGCAGACGTTGCATGAGATGCACTTCTTCTTCTCCGGGATAATCGCAAACCGACTGAACCGCGCATACACATGCATCAACGCCGCCAGCGGGCACGCGAATCGACACCACACCCGACCCGAAAAGTGGAAATACAGCCCGAACCCAATAATGCCCGCCCACAGCAGGTCCACGAACCAGGCATAGTTCAGGCCCGGCAACGCATCACTGTATTTCGACGGCCCCAGCACCACGCTGTACGCATCCGTCGCCCAACTCGCCCCGGTTACCCAGCTCACCACCCTCAACACCAGCAGCAGCAGCGCCAGCACCAGAAAGACCTGGCCGAGCATATTAAGACGGTTCCAGAACGGCCCGTGAGGCATCTTGTGCCGATGCGTGTCGCCCAGCGTCTCCGCCATCGCCCCGCACGAACAGACCCACCCGCAATAAACACCCTTGCCATAGAAGTAGATCGCCACCGGGATCAGCACAAACGTCTGAACCAGACTGATGATCAGCCAACCCCACAACGGCTGATCTGTAAACACGTTCCACAGAAACAGCGGCCACGCCAGAATCAGCCCGAACGCCCGCCAGTACTCCCGACCATGAGGGTCATACTCAACCTCCGGAAACAGGCTGTCTGCGAGCGACTGACCCACCCCAGCATCGAACCACCCGTTGTGCCCCATCCACGGGATCACCAGATACGGCAGCAAAAACAGCGGGATGCACTGGATCGCCATCAAGGTGATCGTCTGCGTCGTGATGTAAGGCGTCTTCCGCCGATTAATCCGCCGAACCCCAAACACCACAATCAACGTGCAATAAAGCAGCGAAAACCAGAACCCCGGACTGGACCCCGTCATCCCTCGCAAACCCGCAGCAGACAGCTTCAAAGTCCCCACCAGCGTGCTCGGGTCGGTAAACACCTCTGACCACGAAGCCAGCCAAGGCCCCAGGTTGTGAGGGAACCAACCGTTTTTCTCGAAGGTCTCCGCCAAAGGCAACCACGTCCCCGGCTTCTTCCACTGATAGAAGAACGTAAAAATCGCCAGCATCAACACCAGCGTCGCCCACCACATCCCCCCACGGTCCCCCGACACCTTCACCCCCGACTTCCTGAAAAAATCCAGCGGGGCCTCCCGCCCAATCATCGCAAACACCGCATCGTTTTCGATGCTCTGGTCACTCCCGTCCGCATCCGTGACCACTACCCGCGAGTCCTCCACCGCCTTGACCTTGCTCGCCATCATCAACGTCACTGACCCCGTCGCCCCCTCCGGCCGCATCGAACTATCCGCCGCCGTCGTGATCCGCTCAGAACTCGGGCTATCCACGCCCACCACAGCCTCCGGATTCTCCGCCAAAGCCTCCAGTTTCTCGATGTTCTCCGGCTTGGGCCTCGCAAACTCAGCCTTGCGGTAGCTCAGCGTCACATTCGCCCCGCACGCCCCCAACGCGCTCGCCGCCTCCAACGCCGAATCCCCCCCGCCAACAACCAGGACGTCCTGGCCGCAGTAATCCTTCGGGTCATGCAGCCGGTTGTAAACCTTGTCCTTCTCCTCACCCGGCACCCCCAGCTTCCGGAAGTTCCCCGATCGACCGATCCCCACGATCACCCGATGCGCCCGAATGTCCACCCCGTCTGCGACCACCAGCTCAAACACCTTCCCCGACCGATTCACCCGCTCAATCCGAGCCTTCACCGGCTCTATCCCTTGCTCCAGAGTCTGCTCGTGCAGGTCCTGGATCAGCCCCTCCTTCACTTCCGATTTCTCATGAAACTGCAAATCGCCCGCTGGCGTCATGTCCGTCGGATAGGTGTAAATCGGCTTGCCTTTAGGGAAGTTCACGATGGTCGAAAACGGCTCCGCCGCCTCAAACAGCGTATAGGACAGCCCCTGCTTCTTCGCCTCCATCGCCGCCGCAAACCCCGATACCCCCCCGCCGATGATCGCGATATCCACCACGCCCGAATCCCCAAGGTCTCGCTTGGCGAACCCCGGCTCCCGCGCAATCGTCTGCACCGCCCGGCTCCCGGTATCCGCCGAAAACTTCAGCAACGGAATCCCCGTCAGGTCCCCCACCACATACAACCCCGCCACATTCGTCGAACCATCCGGCTGCACCACCGGCAACTTCTCAACCGTCCCCGCAGGCCATTTCCCGTGCAACCAGTGGTAATAACCGGAGATCAATCCAAGCATCCCGAGTCCCTTCTGATGGTCTTCAATAGGCCCAAAGCCCGTTTAACGCTGGGCATTCAGCGCCCACGAATAATCAACAAACTCAATCCGCGGGCTGCGTCCCCGGTCCATCGCCGTCTTGAGCGCAGGCATGTATCGCGCCGCATAAGCCTCCACCGACCCCGCTTCATCCACAAAATCCTGCCCGTACCAGTCGTACAACTTAGTCAACCGCAGCCGGTTGCGACGCACATCGTATGAAGCCCAGCGCGGGTCACGATGGCTTGCCGCCGTCGCCCGCTCAAGCTGTTCATCGAGATCATCCCCCGTGTACGCAAACCGCCGAAGCAGCGGGCAGCTCTCCGCCGCACAGACCAGTGCAAAGTGAATCCGGGCATCCTTAAAGACAGGCCGAATCAGCTCATGCTCGATCTGATTCAGGCTGTACGTCCCCCCCGCTACCGCCCACCGCTCATGATCCCACCGCTTCGCCTCAGGAATATCCATGATCGACTCAAGATCGCCCCCCTCGTCGTACTCCGTGATGAGCTTCAACGTGAAAGCGTTGTACGCATTGATCAGCAACGCCAGATGCTCCTCCTCACTGAGCCTCTCGACATCAACACGACCGACCGCCCCGATGTACCCATCCAGAACCGAAGAATCAGAGGCAACGCCACCATAATCCACCTCACCCTGCTCATTCACATGAGCCTTCAGCAGCGCATCAAACGGCCCGTGATCAATCTCCGTCCCACCGGTCTCCCGGGCCACCCGCTTGATCGCCCCCAACGGATTGGCCAACACAGGCGTAACAGCCACCAACAAAGCAAGCAGCAGAACAAGGTGGCGGACGCTCATAAATAATAGATTCCTTCCTGGCGTGGTCTCAATCAACGCGCCACCATCCCACTTGATTCCCGACCCCTCAAGCCTAACCACTCAAGCCCGAGCACGAACCCCCAGATCGTGACCTGTCCCGGTCCCGACCTCTAGAATGCCACGATGGGCGACAACCCCTTCCAACTCGTCTCCGAGTTCACCCCCATGGGCGACCAGCCCGCAGCCATCGACGCGCTGACCGATGGCATCGAAGCCGGCGAGCGCTACCAGACACTCCTGGGGGCCACCGGAACCGGCAAAACCTTCACGATGGCCCACACCATCGCCCGAATCAACAAACCCACACTCATCATCTCCCACAACAAAACCCTCGCCGCCCAGCTCTACGAAGAGATGCGTGAGCTGTTCCCCAACAACGCCGTCTCCTACTTCGTTTCCTACTACGACTACTACCAGCCCGAAGCCTACATCCCCCAACGCGACATCTACATCGAAAAAGACTCCTCCCGCAACGACGACCTCGACCGACTCCGCATGGCCGCCACCTCCAACCTCGTCTCCCGCCGCGATACCATCGTTGTCGCCTCCGTCTCCTGCATCTTCGGACTCGGCTCGCCCGACGCCTTCAAGAACGCCGTCATCTCCATCTCCGTCGGGCAGATGCTCCCCCGCCAGGACTTCCTCCGCGCGCTGACCGACCTCCAATACAGCCGCTCCGAGTACGAACTCAAACGCGGGACCTTCCGCGTCCGTGGCGACGTCATCGAACTCGTGCCCGCCTCCGAAGAGTTCGCCTACCGCATCGAACTCTTTGGCGACGAGGTCGAGTCACTCGCCCTCATCCACCCGACCTCGGGCGAACTCCTCGCCCAGGAACAGCACCTCCACGTCTTCCCCGCCGTCAACTACGTCATGCCCGAGGAAAAACTCGCCTCAGCCCTCGACTCCATCAAAGAAGAGCTCGACCGCCACGCCATGAAACTCCGGTCCGAAGGCAAACTCCTCGAAGCCCAACGACTCGTCGCCAGAACCAAATACGACCTCGAAATGATGGAAGAAGTCGGCTACTGCTCAGGCGTCGAGAACTACTCCCGGCACCTCGACGGCCGCCCGGCCGGCTCCCGACCCTACACCCTCCTCGACTACTTCCCGCCAGAAGACTGGCTGTTCATCATCGACGAATCCCACGTCACTCTCCCGCAGATCAAGGCCATGTACAACGGCGACCAGGCCCGCAAACGTGTCCTCGTCGATCACGGCTTTCGACTCCCCTCCGCACTCGATAACCGACCCCTCAAGTTTGAAGAGGTCGAAAAAACCTGGCACCAGGTCGTCTTCGTCTCCGCCACACCCGGACCCTTCGAACTCGAAAGAACCGCGGGCCAGGTCGTCGAACAGATCATCCGCCCCACCGGACTCGTCGACCCTGTGATCGAAATCCGACCCGCCGCCGGACAGGTCCCCGACCTGCTCGAGCAGATCGTCCAACGCAAAGCCGCCGGTGAACGCGTCATCGTCACCACCCTCACCAAACGCCTCGCTGAAGACCTCGCCGCCTACCTCGCCGGTCAGGACATCAACTGCCGCTACCTCCACTCCGAGATCGACACCCTCGACCGCGTCGTCATCCTCCGCGAACTCCGCGAAGGACAGTTCGACGTGCTCGTAGGCGTCAATCTCCTCCGCGAAGGACTCGATCTCCCCGAGGTCTCCATGGTCGCCATCCTCGACGCCGACAAAACCGGCTTCCTCCGCTCCGCCACCAGCCTCATCCAGCAGATCGGCCGCGCCGCCCGAAACGTCAACGCCTTCGTCGTCCTCTACGCCGACGAAGTCACCCCCGCCATGCAGGAAGCCATAGACGAAACCGAACGCCGCCGCGAGAAACAGCTCGCATACAACGCCCAACACAACATCACCCCTCAGACCGTCAAAAAAGCCATCCGCCAGGGCATCGAACTCGAACTCCGCGCCCGCCGCACCGCCCGCCAGCTCATGGCCC
The DNA here is from genome assembly GCA_040222855.1 of Phycisphaeraceae bacterium. Lineage (NCBI taxonomy): Bacteria > Pseudomonadati > Planctomycetota > Phycisphaerae > Phycisphaerales > Phycisphaeraceae > Phycisphaeraceae bacterium. The sequence continues at coordinate 921,842 of JAVKCD010000025.1, forward strand.
CCGAAGCCGAAGACCAGGACATCGACCGCGAAGAACTCCTCGCCGAACTCGAAAAGCAGATGTTCACCGCCGCCGAAGCCCTCGAGTTCGAAAAAGCCGCCTCCATCCGCGACAAAATTAAACAGGTCAAAGAAACCCCCGAACTCGCCCGCCTACCCATCGAACGAACACCCAAAAGAAAACCAGGCACCCCCGGAACACGCGTCGTCAAACGCAGTAAAAAATGGAACGCCCCCGGCTGATCCAACCCCATCCGAAAGCAGACACCCTATGAAACCATCACTCCTCCTCGCCCTCCTCACCACCGCCACCCTCCTCACCGGCTGCGCCGCCACCCCCGCCGCCCCCGCAACACCCAAAGAACGCGTCCTCCACCACTACGGCTACGACAACTGGGACCAGATCACCGGCATCGCCTTCGACTTCAAAGTCCAACGACCCAACGGCGACATCATGACCCGAAGCTGGCTCTGGAACACCGCCGAACACTACGCCGTCCTCAACCCCGGCGACCCCGACTCCGTCCTCATCGACCTCAACCACCCCGACCGCACCGACCAAACCAAACAGGCCCACGGCCGCTTCATCAACGACACCTACTGGCTCCTCTTCCCCTTCCAACTCGAATGGTCAGAGCCCACCCTCGAAGACCGCGGCATCGCCGAAGCCCCCGACGGCGCCGACGCCGAGATGACCGAACTGCTCGTCGCCAGCTACCCCCAAGGCGGGTACACCCCCGGCGACGCCTACGAACTCTACGTCACCCCCGAAGGCCGCATCGCCGCCTGGGTCTTTGTCCGCAACGACAACCGCCGACCCGCCATCTGGAACAACCAGGCCAACGCCGGACCCATCAAACTCAACCTCAACTTCAAAGGCCCCAACGGCTTCCACCTCTGGTTCGACAACACCCGCATCCGACTCCAGGGCGAACGCTTCTGGCGAACAATCGAAGCCGAGTAACCCCGTCAACTGGCACCGCCACGCCACTTGAGCACACACAGTCCAGCCGTAACGTCCGGGTGGCGCATTGCACGCCGGAGGCGTGCTGTGTGAACTCATCAAAGACTGTAGCCATCACACCCATAACCCGCTACGAACGAGATGAAAGCGCTCTAACAAACGCCCACTAAACCGCCGACAACCCGAGCGCGACACGAGCCATAGGCGCAAGCCTGTGGGGCCATCCCCTCAAAAACCCACCACCATCACACATCACCCGCGTCGCAACACCACCAACGAAAAAAAGCGGCACGACCCCAAGGCCGTGCCGCTTCAATCTAAACAAAATCAGTCTGACATTACGCCGAGCGACGACGCAGGCCAAGGGCCGACAGTCCAGCCAGCGCCAGAGCCGCCGTGCCGGGCTCAGGAACAACCTCCAGCAGCACGTTGTCAAAGCTCACGCCACCGTTCAAGCCCGAGCCCAGGTCCGAAGGACCGCCCAGACGAACGATATCAAAGCCAAAAGCCGCGTTCTGAACGATCGAAGCGACGTGCGTCCCGTTGATGTTGCCGTCGCCATTGAGGTCCAGCGTGAACACGACCTGGCTGTCCGTGATCTCGGCACGGAACGTGTGCCAGCCCTGCACAGGTGCGTTCACCAGCGGATCGCCAGCATCATCAACCATGTTATCGAACGCCACCCAGGAGCCGTCACTACCCGCGCCAAACAGAACCGTCCGGATAGCGTAGTGACTTGGCGAGTTGTACATGCCCATCTCGATGATGTTTGCACCCGCGGCCGCCCGCAGGCCCGCCGTGTTCCGCCGATTCGCATTCGCCGCGTCATCATAGATGTCCGCACTGAACACCAGAACCTCGCCCGCACCCGGATAAACCGAGCCAAACGAGAGGCTGTTCGTGTTCGCACCCGTGAAGCTGCCACCCGTACCAGGGTGTGACATCGACTGACCCGGATTACCAAAACCGGTATCCAGCGTGCCATCGCCCAGGCTCCACACGCCACCGAGGCCAGCGGTGTCGGCGTACGACTCAAAATCCTCGTTGACGATGCTGGCCGAGGCCAACCCCGTCGTCATCAGAACCGCAGCAGCACCGAACAGACAAGTCTTCATCTTCTTCCTCCTAAGGAAATCCAAAAACAGTGTTGATCACTAAAAAAAGCCGCAGGCAACTGCCCACAAACCACTCCTACTATGACCGACACCGCCCCCGCCGTCCATTCAGACTAGAAGATTAAGCACAATAAACCTCAGCCAGACCCAAAAACCTACGTCACTCCCCCAGCCATCCCATCTTCCAAACTCAGGCCCTGTCCCATCACCATGTCTTCCGCAACCGCAACAGCCCAAAGCTAAGCAGCCAGAACCCCCCCGGCTCCGGCACGACCCCACCAAAACCAAAGCTCCCAGCCAGAATCGACAGGTCCACCAGATCAATCACCCCGTCAAAACTCGCATCGCCCGCCAGATAATCCCCGGTCCCCCCAAACCCCCCTGCCAGAATCGACAGATCAATCAGGTCCACCGACCGATCCAGATTCAAGTCCCCCGCTACCGACCCGAACAGCTCTGTGATCCACGCCAGCGCATCATCACCATCAACCACCAGATCCCCATCAACATTCGCCACGCTCGCAGCATCCGCCACCCCCAACCGATCCAGAATCAACAGCAGATCACCCGCATCCAACCCGCCCGAGGCATCCAGATCACCCCCCAGCACAAGCTGCCAGGCACCCTGCGCCAGATACCCATGCGCCCGCGCCGTCGGATGCACACCATCAAAAAAAACATAGCCATTCACATCACCCACCGGACTATCCAGATACGCATCCGTCGTATTCACAAATCCGTAACGCCCAGGATCATCCACCCAAGCATTCGTCATCGAAAACACGTCCAGCGGATAAATCTCTGCCGGCCCCGTCTCATTCAACCCCTCGAGCACACCAGCCAGTTGGCTGTTATACGACGCCACAAACGTATCGATCACTTGCACCCCACCCCCGAAGTCCGGCGTCTGCCCCAGCGCCGGCAGATTCGGCACCACAAGGTGCCGCGCCCCCGCCGCCGTCAGACGCCCGATGTTCGTCTCGACGTTCGCCAGCATCGCCGCCACCCGCCCCGGCCCGTCCGCCGCCAACGACCCCGAAATATCAAACAGATCATTCCCCCCCGACCACAACGTAATCAACTCATCACCATCCAGCACAGGGGACGAACCCAGAAAACGATTGACCTGCTCCCCCGCATTCGGGAAGTTGAACGTAAAAATAAACTCCCGCACCGTCAGAAAACCATCACCGCTCGTCGTCCCCCCATAAGCATAGTTCCGACCCCCCGAAGCACTCCGCACCGGATTCGCCACCCCAAGCCGTCCTGCCAACCCCTCCACCCACACCGGCCCATCCGAAAAACGCCCAGCAAAATAATCCCCGCCCGGCACAAACCCAAACGTCCCCGCCGAAATGTTCCCCACATCCGACAACGAGTCACCAAACGCAATCAACTCCGTGATCGCACCGGAAGCAGGCTTCGCAACCAGCGTCAACACGACCAGCCATGCTGTCAGAAATCGGGCTCTCATCCCCAATCGCTCCGTAAGTAAAGTAACACACATCATCCTAGCGACAGTCTCGTCAAAAAACGCATACTTCTCAGACAACCACAGCGACATGCCCTGTCGACCCGTGCTCTAAACTCAAGAGCACCACAGACCACCCCGGAGTTACCCATGCGACCCATACTCTCCTTACTCCTCACCCTCCTCCTCGCCACCACCACTCTCGCCCAGCAGGTCGAAGACTTCACCTTCCTCCAACTCAGCGACATCCACATCAACCCGCGCCCCGAAGGCCAACCCTACGACCCCAACGGCCGCAGCATCGAAAACCTCCAGTGGATCGCCTCCCAAACCAACCAACCCCAACACCTCTCCCCCTACAACATCACCGCACCAGCCCCCGACCTCGCCATCATCACCGGCGACCTCCTCGAATACGCCACCATCGCCGATACATGGAACGACCTCTATCGTGCCATCAACCCTCTCCCCACCGACAACTACCTCGTCGCCGGCAACCACGACAACACCTGGGCAAGCATCAACCACAAACTCCGCGAACACTTCGGCGGGGACAACTACGCCTTCTTCCACAAAGGCATCCACTTCATCCAGATCAACTCCGCCGGCCTCCTCGAACCACTACCCGCCATCGAACGCCGCACCCTCACCTGGCTCGAACAACAACTCGAACGCATCGGCACCAACACACCCATCGTCCTCTCTCTTCACCACCCCCTCATCGACACCAACAGCTTCGCCTCCGAGTTCGACACCCTCCGACTCCACGAACTCCTCCGCGGACACAACGTCATCCTCATCATGGACGGCCACTGGCACAACGCCCAGACACGCAAGTGGCACCACTTCGACTCCGTCTGTGGCGGAACCACCTTCGGCGACAACACCGGCTACAGCACCGTCTCCATCCTCGACAACACCCTCCGCGTCGCCTACCGCTTCAAGAACCCCAAGCGCCCCATGCAGGGCCTCATCGAAAAGCCACTCACCACCCAACCACGAAACCTCGACACACAGCTCCTCCTCCCTCCACGACTCGAACACAATCAAACGCTCCGTGTCGGACTCCGCATCGATGCCCCGCCCTCACACATCAAAGAGGTCCGCCTCCGCATCAATAGCAACCCCGAATCCTCCACGCCGCTGAAACCCGTCAACGACAACTGGATGGCCTCGATCAACACCTCCAACATGGTCCCCGGCCGCCACTTCGCCACCATCGATATCCAGCACGCCGATGGTGAAACCTTCACCCGCGCCGGTGAGTTTCTCATCCAGCCCGATCCGCAACTGATGTCCTACGACCTACGCCGCATGGAGGCAGGCTCAAAAACCACCCCAACCCTCCTCGATCAAGGCATCGCCGTCGCCGACACCAACGGACTCGTCCGCGTCTACAACCATGACCTCAGCCTACGCTGGTACACCTCCACCGGTGCCCAGATCGTCCACAGCCTCACCCGCCACAACGACCAACTCCTGGTCGGATCCGATGACGGCACCCTCCGTTTCTACCTCGCCGCCACCGGTCGACTCGACGCCACCTACAACGCCAAAGCCCCCATCTACGCCCCCGCCGTCACCGCCGTCACCGCCGACAACACCATCTATCTCGCCGACGCCTCAGGACGCATCCACGCCATCAACCACGAAACCGCCAAGCCCATCTGGATCACCAAAGCCGCCGACTACGCCATCGAACAAGCACCCCTCATCACCAAAGACCTCGTCATCGTCGGTGCCTGGGACGGCATGATTCACGCCCTGGACCGAACCACAGGCGAAAAACGCTGGTCCGCATGGTCCGCCAAAGGACAGACCGACCGACAATCCCGCTACTACGGTCCCGCCGACTCTCCCCTCGTCGCTATCGACAACAACCTCTTCGTCACCGACCGAGGCTACGTCCTCGGACAGTTCAACCTCGACGGCGACTTCATCCGCACCCTCGACACCAACATCAGCGCCATCTCACCCAGCCAGGACGGCCCCGCCTTCTACGCCCGGGCCGTCGATAACCGACTCATCAAGTTCAACGCCCAAGGCGACAAACTCTGGGAAGTCCCCGTCCCCACCGGACGCCTCCCCACACCACCCACCCAACGCGGCAACATCGTCGCCATCACCTCCAACGACGGTCTGCTCTCCATCCTCAGCGCCTCAGACGGCTCCCTCATCAACCAGATCCGCGTCAGCCCCGGAACCTACGTCCAGGCCGCCCCCGCCATCGACGCCCAGGGTCGCATCCACGTCGTCGACCTCGACGGCGTCCTCTCCCGAATCCAACACCACCAACAACACTGATCACACACTCATCGCGCGAATCCACCTTCACGATCGGCTCGCTTGGCCAATACGATCTCCAAGCCACACTGCGCACAGATAATCACAATCGATACTTATTTTACATTGACGGGGGATAATCCGAGAATTATGCTCAAATATCACCCATGGAACCCCTCCTCGAACACCTGACCATCACCCCCCAATCCTCCTTCCGGCTCTACACCCGAGTCGATGAAGAGTTCGCCTTCGAGTGGCACCACCACCCCGAATACGAACTCACTCTCATCGTCGAAGGCCACGGCCGCCGCTTCGCCGGCGACGCCATCACCGGCTACCAGCCCGGCGACCTCGTCCTCCTCGGCCCCTACCTCCCCCACACCTGGCACTCCGACGAAACCTCCCGCGACAACACCGCCATCGTCATCCACTTCACCCCCGAATGGCTCAAAGCCGCCACCGCCAGCTGGCCCGAGATGCAGGTCCTCCACCGCATGCTCCGATCCGCCACACACGGGCTCTCTTTCCAAGGCGACCACGCCGAACAAGCCTCCGGTTTCCTCCGCAGGATCTCAAGCCGCTCCGGCCTCAGCCGCCTCGCCCTCCTCCTCGAAGTCCTCCAGGAACTCAGCGCAGACGCTAGCGCAAGACCCATCGCCTCGCCCGGCTACCGAACCTCCTCACGACCCATCGACCCACGCATCGACCGCATCTGCCGACACGTCAACGACCACATCCACGAAGACCTCACCCAAAGCGACATGGCCCTCATGATCCGCATGAAGCCCACCAGCTTCTCCAGACTCTTCAAACGAGCCATGGGAAAAACCTTCATCGAATACATCCACGAACTCCGCATCGCCAACGCCTGCCGCGCGCTCATCGAATCCGATGACCCCATCACCGACGTCTGCTTCCGCGCCGGATTCAACAACGTCTCCAACTTCAACCGCGTCTTCCGACGAGTCGTTGGCGTCAGCCCCCGCACCTACCGCAGACAGTTCCACAACCCCGCCGAACAATAAAACCCCGCCTGAACATCAAGGGATATCACATGACCACCGCAACCGACACACCGCCAGCCATCCTCGCCGAACTCGACCAGCCCTTCGACCTCAAACCGCAAACCATCGACCGCTTCCGCAAGTACGGCTACGCCAAGATCCCTGGCGTCCTGTCTCCCCAACTCCTCCAACACTTCCGCAAACCCATCAACGACGTCGTCCACGCCAACAACAAACTCGCCGGCGTCCCCATGGAACAACGCGACACCTACGCCAAAGCCTTCATCCAGGTCATCAACCTCTGGGAAAAACAAGACGAAGTCAGAAAACTCACGCTCAGCAAACGACTCGGACAGATCGCTGCCCAACTACTCGAAGTACAGGGCGTCCGCCTCTACCACGACCAGGCCCTCTACAAAGAACCCTCAGGCGGAATCACCCCCTGGCACGTCGACCAGTACTACTGGCCACTCGCCACCGACCGTACCGTCACCGCATGGATCCCCCTCGTCGAGGTCCCCATCGAAATGGGCCCCCTAACCTTCGCCGCCGGAAGCCAGCAACTCGACTTCGGCCGCGACCAGGCCATCTCCGATGACTCGGAAAAACTCCTTCGTGACAAAATCGAAGCCGAAGCCTTCCCCATCGAAGCCTCCGCCTTCGCCCTCGGCGAAGTCTCCTTCCACCTCGGATGGCTCGCCCACCGCGCCGGACCCAACCGCTCCAACAACGCCCGCGACGTCATGACCATCATCTACATGGACCGCGACATGAAACTCGCCGAACCCAAAAACGACAACCAGATCAACGACCGCGATGCCTTCTGCCCAAACACCCAACCCGGCCAGATCATCAACACACCCAAAAACCCCATCATCTACGAACCGGCATAAATATACTCTCTATAAAAAACGAGCCGCGTGCGGAAAGCTCTGCGTAGCCTCGGCGAAGCAGAGAGCCCGGGCTGCTCGCTCACCACCAACCAACAACCCAAGCGTGTCACGAGCCGCAGGCGCAAGCCTGCCGGGCCCATCCCCTCGCAAGGCAACAGCCATCAGACCACCCACAAGCGCCCGATCGGCCCCGTCACCGGTTCTCATCACACAGGCCCCGACAACACCATCACAACCCAATAACCCCAACCAACGCCTCCTTCGCCTCCCGACACACCCGCACCAACCCCGGGTCCGCCAACTCCTCAGCACTCAGCCGCTCTGGATAAAACCGCTCCGCCCAATTACACAGCGCCGCGTACCGCTCCTCCGTCAACCACAGCCCCGCCGGGATCGCCGCCCGCTGCGCCGCATCCATCACCACTCTAAGCCGCAGACACGCCGGTCCCCCGCCATTACGCATCGACTGATGCAGATCAAAAAACAGCACTTCATCCACCACACCATCACGCTTCCAATCCTCAAGCAACCCGCCAACACACTCAACCCGCTGACACTGCTCCGGACACACCATCACCCGCCGCCCATCACCCGCCGTCAGCAACTGACTGTTGAACAGATACGACCGCACCGCATCCTCGAGACTCACCCGCTCCGCCGCCACCTCCACCACCCGCAGCGTCCCCCGCCCAAGCCCCTCGTAGCACCTCCGAATCCGGTCCAGCGTCGCCGCCTGACCCACATAAGCCAGCTCGTGCACCAGCAGCAGGTCCCGATCCCCCACCGCGATCACATCGTTGTGAAACACGCCACCATCAATCGCCACTGGCGACTGCTGCACCATCACCACACCCTCCGGATCCAGCCCATGCCGCCGCGCCACCGCCTCCGAGGCCGACCGCATCTGCCGCGCATTAAACGTTCTCGGCTCAACCCCACCCGCCACCGACCCCCTCGGCCCCTCCGCCCCGTACACAAAAACCTCGATCCCCGTCTCGCCATGCTCCGCCGCCAGCCGCGTGTGGTTCGCCGCCCCTTCATCCGACAACGCCGCTGGCAACGGATCATGCACCGCAAACAACGCCTCATCCGCAAACACCCGCCTCAGCATCCGCGTCGTCAACCCCGCCTCGATCGACCGATGCAGCGCACTCGACAGATTCGCCGCCGACACATGCAACCGCCCATCCGCCGTGTCCGCCGAAGGACTCACCGTCCCCGCGTTCGCCGTCCACATCGCCGACGAACTCCACGCCGCCGCCAGCAAACCCGGCGCCTCCTGCTGCGCCTTCCACAGCACCGCCGCATCATCACCCGAAAACCCCACACTCCGAAGCAACCCCAGGTCCGGCCTCAACTGAGGCGGAAACACCGCCTGCGCCACCCCCAGCCCCGCCACAGCCCGCGCCTTCGCCAACCCCTGCAACACCGCCGCCCTCGGCTCCGACACCAACCCCCGATTCCCCCGCGAAGCCAGATTCCCCGGACCCAAACCCGCGTAGTTGTGACTCGGACCCACCAACCCATCAAACTGAACCTCCGCCGCCCCACTCACCCATTCACCTCGATCCCCGGCAGCGGCTTCTCCACCGCCGCCAGCTTCGCCGCCTCAATCGACGCCACCGGAAACGCGCAATACCCCGCCGCCGCCGCCGCACTCGGCCGATGATTCCCACTCCGGCCCACACCCCCAAAAGGCAGCTTGCCCGAAGCCCCCACCGTCGGCCCATTGAGATTGATCACACCCGCCCGAACCGAATGCACAAACCGCTCAAAGTCACCCACCTCATCCGTCAGAAGCGACGCCGCCAACCCATACCGCGTCCGATTCGCCAGTTCGATCGCACACTCCAGATCATCCGCCGTCATCACCCGCAGCAACGGCCCAAAATGCTCCTCATCCGGCAACCGATCCACCATCGAATCCACATCCAAAACCCCAGGCCGCAACACCCCATCGTGCGCCCCACACACCGCCACCGGCTCCAACACCCGCGCCCCAAGCTCAACCAGCCCCTCCTGCGCCGCCAACATCGCACGACCCGCCTCCGGACTGATCACCGGACCACAAAACGACGCCGGCTCCGCATCCTGCGCCCCCACCCGGATCGACCGAGTAATCCGTAGCAGCCGATCAACAAACGCATCACGATCCACCGCCCGAGTCAGAATCACCCGCCGCGCACAGTTGCACCGCTGACCCGCTGTCGAAAACGCCGACACCGCCACCGTATAAGCCGCCGCCTCCACATCACCCACTCGATCCACCACGATCGGATTATTCCCGCCCAGCTCCAGCGCCACAATCTTTCCCGGTTCATCCAGCAGCCGCTGTGCAATCGCCCGACCCGCACCATAACTACCCGTAAACAACACCCCATCCACCTGCTCATGCGCCACCAGCGCCTCACCCGTCGCCCGACCACCCACCACCGCCGACACCACACCCGCAGGCGCCTCCGCCTCCTGCCACAACGCCGCCATCAGCATCCCCGCCGTAGGCGTCTTCTCACTCGGCTTGAACACCACCGTGTTCCCCGCCAGCAACGCGGGCGTAATGTGCCCGTTCGGCAAATGAACCGGAAAGTTAAACGGCCCCAGCACCGCCAACACCCCATGCGCCCGATACCGCGCCACCCCGCGACCATTGGGCAACTCAAACACCCGCTCACCTAGCTGCCGCTCATGCTCCGCGATCGACGTCTCGATCTTCGCACCAATCAGCCCCACCTCACCCCGCGCCTCCCACATCGGCTTGCCCGACTCCCGCGCCACCGCCTCCGCCAAATCCTCAGCACGCTCCGCCGCCAACGCCGCAAACCGCCGGACAACAACGACCCGAGCCTCAACCCCCATACCCGACCACTCAGCCAACGCCGCCCGCGCCGCCATTATCGCACGATCCACCTCCACCCCCGTCGCCTCCGCCCCCACCCACGTCGCCTCAAGCGACCACGGATCCTGAGCCCGAAGCTCCGCGCCACCACCCTCAACCCATCGCCCACCAATCAGATGCAGACCGTTTTCCATAACCCCAGCTTAACCTCTGACAGATGAATAAAGCCGAGCAGCCCGAACCGCCTCTCCAGAATCAACACCAAGACGCCCCATCACATCCGCCCCAACCACCAACCCCGCCTCACCAACCTCCGCCACCGCCAGCACCGCCCGAAAATTCTCTTCAGTCGCCGCGATCATCCACCGCTCACCCCCCGCATCAACCTCTCCCGAAAGCACCTCAAAACGCTCACTAGCCCGCACCGTCGCAATCTCCGCCGTCGCACACCGCAGCACCGGACCCGCATCAAAAATATCCACCAGGTCCGTCACCTCAAAACCCTGCTGCTCCAGCAACCGCAACGCCGGCAGCGTGTCCTCATGCACCTGACCCACCACATCCCGAGCCGACTCAGGCAGCAGATTCAGATACACCGGGTGCCTGGGCATCAACTCCGCAATGAACTGCTTGTCATAAGCCGACCGAAAATCCGCCGTCGTGTAGTCCACCGCAAAAAAATGCCGGCCCACCGCATCCCAAAACAAACTCCGCCCCACCGAATCGACCACGCCCCGCAACTCCGCAATCACACCCGTCTGGTACCGCTCTGGCCGCTCCGCCATCTCCAGAAACCGCGCCAACGACAAAAAACGCCCCACCCCGGACCGCCGCGCATTCGGACTCAAAAACAGCGTCCCAATCTCACTCGGACCATGCCGCTCCACATACCGATGCAGCACATCCACCTCCTGCCGGATCCCCAGACCCTCCGACTCATGTGTTAGCTGCTCCCGCCGAAACGCATACCACGGCTCCCCCACACCAACCTGCCGGACAATCCCTGATGTCCCCAGCAGCCGCCCGCTCCGCACATCCTCCAGCACAAACAACCGCGTCTCCCACGCTAGCGACCGCTCAATCCGCTCCCGCAACAAACCCTCCTCCGCAGGCAACGTCGTCAAACCATGCCCCGTCTGCATGGCCAACTCATGCAGACCATCAAGATCACCCCCCCGCACCAACCGCATCAGCAAATGATCACTCAACGGCTCTCCTTCTCCAGCATCTGATGCCGAACCACACGCAACTTCTCCTTGATCCGATCCAACTCTCCCTCCAACGCCACCAACTCCTCCGCCGCACCCGTCGATGCCTTCCTCGCCTCAGCCTCCGCCTGAGCCTCATGCATCGAGTTGATGATCACACCAATAAACAGATTCAGCATGATCATCGTCCCCACCAGCACAAAACTCACGAAATACAACGCACCCACCATCGGCTGCGCATGCGAACGCTCCGGCAGCACCGCCGGATTATCAATCGCATACACATGCGACCCGAACATCTGGATGTACATCACATCCGTCCAGTCCTCCAGCGTCACAATCCGAAACAACGACAACAACGCCAACTGCAAATTCCCAAAGTGAATTGGATCATTCTCCCGAAACAAAAACACACCCAATACCGCATAAATATAAAACAGGATGATGAGCAGCATCCCCACATAACCCATCGAAGGGATACTCTTAAGAAGCGCCTCCACCAACAACTGAAGCCTAGGCAGAGCCGACACAAGACGAAGCGCACGAAGCACCCGCGCCAACCGCAAAACCGCCGCCGCATGACCCTCCATAGGCAACAAACACACCGCGATGATCACAAAATCAAACACATTCCACGGATCATGAAAATACCGATACCAGTGACGCCCATGCTGCGCCATCTTCAGCACAGCCTCCAGCACAAACAACCACAGAATCGCCCAATCCACCGTGTAGATGATCGCCCCATACCGCTCCATCACACCCGGATACGTCTCAAGACCCACCACCACCGCAGCCAACAAAATCAGCCCCAGCACCCCGTACTGGAAAAACGACGACTCAACCAGTAACCGGATCTTCTGGCTCAGCATGGCCGGAAGCATACCCGCTTCACCATCACCCGACACCAACCCCCATCAACTCAGTCCTCACAGCCGCAACGCTCATCACCCTCCGCTGGCTGACGCGGATCACCAGCAGGATCCCACCAGCACCAATGCCCACCATCAAGCACCAACTCCTCGTCCAGCATCCTCGACGCATGACCGTCAGCAAACACCATCGGCGAACCCGAATCCTGATGCCGATACCCACGCTCAGGAATATGCCCCGTAATCCCCGCCCACCGCGTAAAACCCGGAATCACATACCAACCGTCAGACGTCACCTGACGCTCAAACGGCTCCACCGCCTGATCACCCAACAAAATAATCTCCGACGGAGCCGGGATCACGTCATACCCAAAGCCCCACCGATCAAAATACATCGCCCCATTGATCCCATAAGACGAATACTGCTCACCCGGATAAGGCAAAATACCCCGCGATGCTAGCCGATCCAGATCATCCTGAAGCACCGAAGGGCAATGCAGCACCGAACCCGCCCCCGTCATCGCATCCCGCGCGCTCACATCAAGCCCTAGGTAACCCTCCAACGGCGAGATCATCCGCACATGCTCCGCCTCCCCATCACTCACAGACCCCGCCCACAACCTCGAAAACACACCATAATCCAGCTGATACGCATACTGCGCCACCGCCAGTTGACGAAGCTGACTCATACACTCAGCCTCTCGAGCAACCGGACGAACCTGCGCCAACGCTGGCAGCAACAAGCCGATCAGCAGCGCCAGAATCGACACCACCACCAGCAACTCGATCAGCGTAAACCCCGGTTGCCTCCGGACCGTAAAGATTCCCATACCCAAGAATACACCTCTCTCACGCGCCAAGCAGATCAAAAAGCCCCAACATTGAATAAAGATAGTTTGGTCATTTATATCACATTCTTGTAAAGTGATAACGACTTAATAGAAGGGAACCCGCTGATGGCATTTCTCGTCAAACTCATCGTCTTCGGATTCATCGCACTCGTCGCCTCCTACTACGGGATCTACTTCCTCGTCGCAGGCGGGATGAGCCCCGAAGAGCAGGCCCAGCAACTCCGCGACCAGGTTCAACCCGGCATGAGCTGGGTCGATGTCGTCGACATCCGCGAACCCAAACGCGTCCTGCGCACCTCCTTCAGCAACATGGGCATGCCCCGACAGATCGAATCCGACTACGACAAAGACAACGTCCGAACCATGGTCAGCTCAGGCAAAGCCGCCGACGGCTTCGCCTTCCCCTTCGTGTTCTCCAGCAACACCGCCTTCAGCATCAACTTCGACGCCTCCGGAGCCGTCACCTCCGTTACCGATGACGCCACCGCCAACGATCTCTTCAACGGAAAACTCTTCTCACCCTGAGCCAAGCCAACCCCGCGCACCACACACCCCTAGCCCCCTGCAACCCAACACCTACAGCCCGAACAGCGACGCCTCATCACCCCCCTCAACCCAGGCCGGAACCGCCCCGATCATCTGCCGCGTCCCCTGAGACGCAGGCACGACCGACAGCATCAGCCACTGATCAGAACGCTGCCCCAGCCCATCTGTCACCCGAATCAGCAACTCAACATCCCGAGCCTCAGACACCGAACCCCGCAACGCACCCGCCTCCGTCAGAATCAGACCCGCTGGCAGCACCCCTTCAACCAGCGACCACCGCTTTACGCCCCAGCCCCCCGGCACAAACAAAGCGTGATCGATCGACTTACCCTCCTCAAACTCCAGCTCAACGCTCGACACGCCGCCAGGCACCGCAGGCGGAAAGACCCGCGCATCCGTCAACGGAACATGGACACCATCAGGACCACTGATCGTCACATCCAGAAACTCCCCGCCCGTCTGCTCAAAGTACAGAATCTCCACATCATGATGACCAGCCTCGAGATACACCCCGCCGCTTCGAGATATCACCCCCTGAACACTATCGTTGTCGATCACCACATGACCATCAATCCGCAGAACACTCCCGTTGTCCGACTCCGTTGCAAACCCGACATAACCCGATGAATCCAACAGAAGATGCCCGTAAAACCGGATCGCATAGTTGTCCGACACACCCTCAGGCTTCAAACCCGCATGGATACGGTCAGTGATTCCCGTCTCAATCAGGACCCCATCCCCAAACGCCTGCTCCACACTCAGCGCCCCGTTGTGGCGATAAACCTCATACCTCAAGCCACTCCCACCCAGCACCGGGTGATCCAGCACCACAAGCTCAATCTGATCTGTCGCCAATCCACCGTCCTCATCCATCACCGTGACCTCAACCCCGTAAACACCCGGCGTCGCCGTCGTCGTCCCGGTAATCACGCCATCAACACCCAGCACCAGCCCTTCAGGAAGTGACGACGGATCCGCCGACCACGCCAACACACCGTTTCCACCCTGCACCTGAATCAAATGCTCATAAGCCAAACCCCGCGCCACCGCAGGCAGAATCTCGCTCGTGATCCTTGGCGTACTCTCCACCACCACCGCATCGCGAAGACGAACATCATCCACCCACACAACATCACCACCCGGAACATTCACATCGGCGGCCACAAACGCAACCACAATGAACTCATAGCCCGACCCGAAATCCACCTCAAGCGAATACGACCCATCACCACCCGCTTCGCCAATCAGATCACCACTGCTCAGCAGCGCATCCACCGCCCCGCCCAGACCGTACAACAGCGCCGGCGACTCAGTACTCCCACGATCAAAATGAAACTCATCACCATTCACACCAAACACCACGACACGAAGATCATTGTCAGGCCCGACAGCCTCCACCGAGCCAGCCTCGAAAACCAGCTGATGCGCCCCGACGGTGACACCCTCGTCCCGCACCACCAAACTCATACTCCTCGCATGATCTGGAAATGCCACATCCCCGACACCCTTCACAGCACGCCCACCCTCCGACCGCCAGCCATAGCCCACCCAGCCTAGACCCTCATCCCCGTTCGAGGGCTCACGCCAACCCGGGAACACCAACACACCACCCGCACCCTCAAACCCAGCCGAACCCAACGGGTCATACGACGACGCATCATCCGCATACACCACCTCACTCAACGCCGCCCGACGCCCAGACAAGTCCGTCACCGTCAGCGTAACCGTCTGCACGCCACCCCCCTCAAACACGTGCCGAACCCGAGAACCATAAGCGTCCGCCTCACCATCACCATCAAAATCCCACGCGTAACTCACGATCCCGTTCGTCTTATCCCCCAGCGGATCAAGACTCAACGACCCTCGCGCATCAAACCCGAACGAACGACTCGCCAGCAACTCATAAGTGAACGAAGCAAGGACAACCACATCACTCACAGGCTCGATCGTCTCGAACGTCACCCCATCCAGCACCAGATACTCGGGTACCAGACCGTCATTAATCGTCCCCCCACGATCCCGCAACATCGCCCGCTCCACACCAGTGAAGGTGCTGTTGACGACCCGCATCGCCGATGAACGCGCCGGAGTCTCATCCGCCAGATTCCAGATCCCCTCGGACAAGACCCACATCCCGATCTCAAACCCACCCACCGTTAAACCCTCGTACAACAGACTCTTCGACGCAGCATTCGCCGCAAACCCCCGACCCCGCGCATCACCATTCCCATTCGGGGAATACGCCACCGGGTCCTCAAGATCACCCAGAATCAACCCATCCACAAAATCCACCTGGCTCGTGTACTGACTGAAAATACCCTCACCGTGAATCGCCCAGAACCGAAATCCCTCGATCGTCGTCCTCAACCGATGCGCCGGCGTCCCTTGGCCAAACGTAAACACCCCCTCGCCATCCTGATTCCGCATGTGCCCCCACGTCACCAGACCAAACAGCGAGTTGATCGTCGTCGAACCCACGATTCCCCGCGCCGGAACATTAAACGCATCCACCTCCTCTAACCCCTGGGTGATCGCCGGATCATCAAGCACCGCCGAAGGAATCTTCACACTCCGCATCCCGTCCACATTGCTAAACAGCATAAAACCCGCACCCGCCGCACTCGCCGCAATGTTGTCCTCTAGCAGGACCTGACCCGCCCCCTGTACCCAATATCCCTCGCCATTAAAACCAAAATCAAACAACGGCACCCGCGGCGATAAATCAAAATCCTGCTGCCACCGATCATCTCCCGTCGTCTTGATCGTCAGATTCCGCGACCATCTCCCAATCTCGTTCCCATCCTCCGACGCGATCGCCGTGCCCACCACATCAAAAACCACGTTCTCCTCAAGCACCGCGTGGCTGTCGTGATGCACAACTCCCCACCCCGGACTACCCCACACCACATTCCCAGTCACCAACGCCGGCGTCGAACTCAAATCACCCGCACCCAACCGATGCAGATGCAGCGCATAACGCCCCCGCGGATTAGACCCCACACCCACCGTGCCATCCACGTTCACCACCGGATCATCAATCAACCGATTCTTGTCCGTCCGCCCCAGATCCGTAAAACTCGCATGCCGCACCACCACCTCCGCCGAGTGCATCAACATCACATGACCACGCTCCTGCGTCGGCACCGACTCAGCCTCCAGCGTACGAATCTCCACGTTCCGAGTCATGTTCGCGCCGTAAACATGCAGCTGCCAATCACCATAACCCTCAGGCGGAGCATGATCCCACAACAACGAAGTCAGCCCATCCGCAGCGTCATTCGTCCGATTAATAAACGTCACCACCGTCTGTCGCTGACCAACCAGCTCCACCGATACAATCTCCAACACCTCATCATGAAACCGCGTATTGGCTTCATCCGAACCATTCGCGTCATACGAAGTCCCCGTCAAAACCAATATGTCCCCCGGCAGCCAACCCTGTGCTCCACCCAGAAATACCAAACGCTCATCACCGCTCCGCGGCGCCACAGCCAACGGCAGATACGCCGTCTTATCCGCCCCCACAATCCAGGTCTCACCATGCGTTAATAAACCTCGCCCCAACTTCGTCGGGTCCGTGATCGGCCCCGCAGAAGCATCAATCAACAACTCAGCACGAACCCCCTCCGCAATCGGCCCTGAATCATTACCCATACTAAAGACCGACCCCGGCATCGCCACAAACGTATCCACCACCAGCCGTGTATCCACATCCGACCTGAATGCAAACGTGCCCCCACCATCCACACGAACGCCACGGTAAGACACATCACTCGCAACGTCATAGATGACATAAACACCAGACGGAACAAGCACCGACATCCCCTCACCAGGAACCACGCCGCCCCAAGTTGACGCGTCCGACCACAACCCCGAACGCACCGCCACCGCATCCGCCTCCTCCGCAGGCAACAACGCACCCAACTCACCATGCATCCCACCACCCATCGACATCGACGCCGACGCCGACGCCGCACCCGGCTCCTCCAAAACCGAAACCCCCGCAATCTCATAAACCGGTACCAACTCAGCGCCATCCAACACCGACGCAGAGAACAACAACCTCGGCTCCAGAGCCTCAAGCCGACCAGCGGCCTCAACAGACCAACCGCGCACAGTCTCTAACCGCTTCCACCACATCAAGAATGACTCCATCCACAGGCGTCGTCGAAAAGCCCGCAAGGATCGCGCACCAAATCACGCCCCGAAACCGGGTCGCTTTCTCTAACGCTAATCATCCGCTTCTTTCAGCCTCCGACGACGGAACTACTCTCACCGTCCCCATACCGCACCATATCCGACCGACAGCCGAACACAACCCCCCAGACAACACATCACACGCCTCATGTCAAAACAGGCAATCCCTCTCATTGCCTCAGCCCACCTTGACACCGCCACAACACGATTCAATCAAAGAACTTACAGCACGAACAAACCGACAGCCAACCCCTCGCCAAATAACACAGAACGATCAAGAAAAAATACCGCGAACTGCTTTCAACGTATATATTATGCAAGGACGAACGCTGACTCACACATTCTCGATTCGAGAGAGGGAAAAAGGAACACACCCATGAGCAAGACCATCCCCTGCGCGCTGACCGCTATCACCACACTCGCCCTCACCACCTCTCTCGCCTCCGCCGTCACCTACGACGGCCCCGCCACCGGCAGCTGGAACATCCCCGCCCACTGGGACACAGGCAGCGTCCCCAGCAGCACCGAACCTGTACTCATCGACGCTCGCGCCCAAAACTCCACCGTCGAACTCAACATCAACACCACCATCGGCTCACTCCAGATCGCCATAGGCGACACCCTCCAGCTCAACAACAGCTTCGACCTCATCGTCGGGCCAACAACCTCGGTTGATAACAACGGCACGATCATCACCCAGGCCTCCAGCGGCACCACCGTCCTTAACGTCCAGGGCTTCGCCATCCAGGGCACCGGCGAAATCATCCTCAACCACCCCACAGTCGCCCAAATCCTCACCACCGACCAGGTCCTCCTCCACGACACCGCCCACACCATCCGCGGCGCCGGCCGCATCCTCAACAACACAGGCGGAATGAACAACCTCGGCTCCATCATCGCCCAGGGGGCCACCGCACTCACCATCAACCCCAACGCCCAGGGATACACCCAGTCGGACACCGCAACCCTCCGAGCCGAAGGCACTGGCGGACTCACGTTCGATGACGGCACCTTCACTCTTGGTCAATCCACCATCGATATCCTCGACGGATCAAGGCTCACCACCTCCTCCGGCACGGAAATCATTGGCGGACGATTCGCCACCACCGGATCAGGCTTCGTACAAACCGCCAACGGAACCATCTTCGACGCCATCACGCTCAACACCGGCGCCCGACTTAACCACCTCAACGTCCACGACGTCACGGTCCGCAACGGACTCACCAACAACGGAACCTGGCAGTATCAGGCCAGCTCTTCCTCAAGCATCACCACCTTCGAGGGCAACCAGACCATCACCGGCACTGGTGAGATCGTCCTCAACCACCCCACCGTCGCCATCATCAACACCGACGGCAGCACCGTCACCAACGCCGCCGGACACACCATCCGAGGCACAGGCAACATCCTCAGCAACGTTGGCAGCATGATCAACGACGGCACCATTCGTGCCGACGCCGCCTCAGCACTCACCATCGATCCCGATGCCTCTGGATTCACCAACAGCAACGCCGCCAATCTTGAAGCCACAGGCACCGGCGGACTCACCTTCGCCGCTGGCGACTTCAACCTCAACAGCTCCACCGTCAACATCAATAATGGATCACGACTCACCCTCTCCCCCGGCACCAACATCATTGGCGGAACCCTCCAGACCTCCGGCTCTGGCCACGTCATCACCGCCAACACCGCCTCACTCAACGCCGTCACCATCGCCGCCGGATCCCTCGTCAACCACCTGAATGTCGACGATGTCGACATCACCAACGGACTCACCAACAACGGCACATGGCAGTTCCAGGCCTCCAACTCCAGCTCCATCCTCAACTTCATCGGCTCTCAGACCATCTCCGGCACCGGCGAGATCGTCCTCAATCACCCCTCCGTCGCCATACTCCGTGCCGACGCAGGATCCACCATCACCAACGACGCCAACCACACCATCCGCGGGACCGGCAACCTCCTCAACAACACCTCCGGCATGCTCAACCTCGGCACCATCATCGCACAGGGACCCAATGCCCTCACCATCGATCCCGACGCCACAGGCTTCACCACCGAAGGAACACTCCGCGCCGAAGGCACAGGCGGAATCGACTTCGCCGAAGGCGAGCACACCTTCGTCAACACCACCCTCGATATCCTCGATGGCAGCCGCGCCGATGCGCTCACGAACGCTACCCTCATCGACCTCGATCTCGTCGGATCAGGAACCGGAACCTTCCACGCCAACAACAACTCAACCTTCGTCCGCCCCACAATCACCTCAGGCACCGTCAACCAACCCAACGTCGCCGACGCCACCATCCAAGGCGGACTCACCAACCACGGAATATGGCACCTCGACGGATTCAACGTAGTAACCATCCTCATCTTCGACGGAAGTGAATCGATCGCTGGCACCGGCGAGATCACCCTCTCCAACTCAGGCGTAAACGCCATCCGCGCAGCCACCGATGTCACCATCACCCACGGACCCGATCACACCATCCGAGGTGCCGGCAACCTCCTCAGCAACAGCTCCGGAATGGATAACGCCGGAACCATCATCGCCCAGGGATCCATCGCTCTCGTGATCGACCCCTCCAACCTCGGCTTTAACAACACCGGAACCCTCCGCGCCGAAGGCACAGGCGGACTCACCCTCGAAGACGGGCTCTTCACGCTCAACAACACCACGACACAAGTCCTCGACGGCTCAAAAATCACCCTCGCCTCAGGAGCACACCTCGCCAACGGAACCCTCGAAACCCTCGGCTCCGGCCAGGTCATCACCGCCACCGGTACCACCTTCCAGACCATGACCATCACCCCGGGCTCCGTCGTCAACCAGAACAACAGCCATCAGGTCGCCATCGTCGACAGCCTCACCAACAACGGAACATGGAACGTCAACGGGTTCAACATCCCCACCACCATCACCCTCTCCGGAACCAGCA